>JAPYPT010000028.1 GCA_029937535.1 Alphaproteobacteria bacterium | reverse complement strand
TTCAATTGAATCTAATTGAATGCGGGTTGCTCTAGAGGATGTTCGGCGTGTGATTCCCGCTACCCCCTAAAGGGCAATGATACCTATCTGTTCGTTATTCTGACGACCAGGATGCTGCCGCCCATTATCGTCATCATTCCGATTTTTCTGATGTTCCGGCTGACCGGGATGAGCGGCAGCTATTGGGGCGTCATCCTGCTTTATGCCGCGTTCAATCTGCCATTTTCCATCTGGATGATGAAGAGCTTCTTTGACGAACTCAGCTTGGATGTGGAAGACGCGGCCCGGTTGGACGGCAGTTCGGAACGGGGCGTCTTCTTCCGCATCTGTTTGCCGCAGCTAAAGGCCGGTTTGGCGGCAACAGCAGTGTTCGCGCTGATCCTGACCTGGAATGAATTCCTCTTTGCCCTGCTGCTCACGGGCAGCGATACCCGCACCGTGCCGGTCGCCATGGCGCGGACCATTGGCGGCGAACTGGGCGTCGATTGGGGTTTGTTGGCGGCGATCATTACCTTGTTCCTGATCCCGGTTTTCGGGGTGACCTATCTGTTGCAGAACCACCTGCTGCGCGGTGTCACCTTCGGCACCATCAAAAAATAGGGGCGTGCCATGTCGACCATCGAAACCAGTAATCTGACAAAGCGGTTTGACGATCTGACGGCCGTTGATGGCGTCGATCTGGACGTGGCGGCGGGGGAAGTTCTGTGCCTGCTGGGTCCGTCGGGCTGCGGCAAGACGACGACGTTGCGGATGATCGCGGGGTTGGAGGCCGTATCGGAAGGCGAGGTCCGCATTGCCGGCGTCCGAGTCAATGAAGTTTCGCCCGCCGATCGCAACATCGCCATGGTATTTCAGTTCTATGCCCTTTATCCCAGCCTGACCGTGGCGGAAAACCTGGCTTTTCCCTTGCACGCGGAAAAAATGGCCAAGGCGGAGATCGATGCCCGTGTCGGGGAAGTGGCGGGCAAGCTGGCTCTGGGCGAGGTGCTGCACCGACTGCCCAATCATCTGGCGGAGGGTGAAAAGCAGCGTGTCGCAGTGGCCCGCGCCATTGTCCGCGACCCCAATTGCTTCCTGTTCGATGAACCGTTGAGCCGCCTGGACGTGGAATTGCGCATGGCCATGCGGGGCCAGATCAAGGAAATTCTGACCGGTTTGTCCAAGGCCACGGTCATCGTCACCCACGATCAGCTGGAAGCCTTGACCATGGCAGACCGCATCGCCGTGATGCGCGATGGCCGGATCGAACAAATCGCCACGCCCCACGATATTTTCGCGCATCCGAAAAACGTCTTCGTCGCCGGCTTTATCGGCACGCCGCAGATGAATTTGATGCAGGGGCAACTATTGCGCCAGAACGGCCGGGCCAGCTTCGCCTTCGCTGGGCAGGAGGTCAGCCTGGAACTTGGCGATACCTCCCCTGAGCTGTCACAGGGGGAGACTTATACGGTGGGTATCCGGCCCCGGGGACTTGCGCCCCTGTCGGAGGCCACGCCGGGTTCCCTGGCGGCGACAGTGGACCTGGTCGAGCCCATGGGCGCCGAAACCCTGTTGCATCTGCGCGCCGAAGATCAGGATATACGGGTCGTGCTGGACCGCCGCCACGTGGTGCGGGAAGGCGAAAATTTGCATCTTGGCCTGTTGCCGGACAAACTACATCTATTCGGACAGGACGGCGGGCGGATCGAACTATGAGCCAGCAAAACCAAACGGTATCCGAAACCGCTGGCGGCATGACCGCGGGTCAGGCCCGCCGGGTCGAATTCTCCATCATCGGGTTGTGCCTGGTGGCCTTGGTGATGATTTTCCAACCCTATTCAATGACCCTGTTCACCATGGGCGCCGGCCTCGTGGTGCTGGGCGGTCTGGCCTTTAATCTGGTGCCCTTTTGCCGTCCCGGCGTGACGGTGAGGAAATTGGTGAAGGTGGGATTGATCGTCCTGTTGGTTTTTGCAGTGGTGACCGGCCTGGCTATCGGTTCGGCTAAATTATACGCCATCTATCTGGGCGGATGATGGGCGGGACAAAAATTCTGGTTTGCGGCACCTGCCCCCGGCATGGCGCCACGGCCGGCCATGAGAAAACCCTCGGCGCCAGTCTGGGCGTGGAAATCAAGGCGCTTCTGGGTGGCGGGGCGGAAGGCGCCGTGCGGATGATGAATTGCCTGGCCGGCTGCAAGAATGCCTGCAACGTGGCCCTGGCCGCCCCTGGCAAAACCCGCCTGAGGTTTTCCCGGCTCGGCCCGGGCGACGGCGAAAGTATCATCAGCGCGGCCAAAATATTCGCCCAAAACAGCGCTGTCAATTTGCCCGGCGATCTGTTGCCGGCGGACCTGCGCGATCGATTGAGCGCCCGATCGCCGGCTCGTATTGGCAATGCGGCCAGGGGAACGAAACACAACAGGGATGGAGGTTACAATGGCTAAGACTGTTTTTACGGCTGTACAGGTGCTGGACGCGGGTGGCGGGGAGATCTTCGCCGGCGAGGTCCTGGTTGAGGGCAATCGTATCCGCGCGGTGGCGCGGGACGGCGCCCAGGTGGATCGTGACGGCGCCCGGGTGATCGATGGCGGCGGCGCCACCCTGATGCCCGGCTTGATCGAAAGCCATATGCATGTCTCCTTCCTCGATACCGACAGTTTGGAGGCCTTGGGCTTCGTCCCGCCGGAGGAACACACCCTTTTGGCCATGAAGAATGCCAAAAAACTCCTCGATCAGGGGTTTACCGCCGGCTGCAGCGCGGCCGCCGCCAAGCCGCGTTTGGACATCGTCATCCGCAACGCCATCAACGCCGGCGATATTCCGGGCCCGCGCATGCTGGCCGCGACGCCGGAATTAACCGTCTCCTCCGGTTTGGGCGATGTCCGTCTGGGTCATATCCACCGCGACACCTTCGCCCTTGTCTGCGACGGGCCGGATGAATTTCGCCGGGTCAGCCGCGAGCTGGTTCGCGAAGGCGTCGATACCTTGAAGATCAACCCTTCGGGCGATGAATTCGTCCCCTTCGCGCGGGCCCATCACACCGTCATGAACGAGGACGAGATTGCCGCCGTGTGCGAAGTGGCGCGCTCCCGTGAACTGCGCGTCGCCGGCCACTGCCGCAGCGCCGAGTCGGTGAAGATGTGCCTGCGTCAGGGCGTGGAGATTATTTATCACGCCACCCTGGTGGATGAAGAGGCCCGCGACATGCTGGAGGCGGCCAAGGACCGCATCTTCGTCTCGCCCACCCTGGGCGTGACCTATACCACCCTCTACGAGGCCGGTGACTGGGGCATCAGCACCGATATCGCCACCGACATGGGGCTGAAGCGGGAGTTGGAAATCGCCGTTGAAAACATGAAGGACCTGAAAAAACGCGGCGTGCGCATTCTGCCCGGCGGCGATTATGGCTTTGCCTGGAATCCTATCGGCAACAATGCGCGCGACCTGGAATATTTTGTCGATCTGCTGGATTTCACGCCCATGGAGGCGATCATGGCGGCGACCAAACTGGGCGGCGAGATCATGATGATGGGGAATGAGCTGGGCCAGATCAAGGAAGGTTATCTGGCTGATATCATTCTCGTTGACGGCAACCCCCTGGCCGATGTGTCGATCCTGCAAGACGCCTCCCGGCTGCTTGGAATCATGAAGGACGGCAGCTTCCATAAAGACCCCACCGACCAGCCGGCGGCGGCGAGGGTAGCGGCGGAATAGCCGATCCGGGCGCCTTGATTATAGGGATAGGTTTAAACGGGGACACTGGCGGCCCGGTGGCTGTGCTGCTACGTTTCAGGGATGCCCGCTCCCATCTTGAGTACTGAACCGGCGTCATGACAACGATCATGACCCATGCGGCCGTCGGACTAGCGATCGGCCATGCCTGGCAGCCAGCCCGCCGGGGCCGTCGCTTCTGGATGGCCTGCGCCCTGCTTCCGGCGGTCGCGGACGCCGATGTCGTTGGCTTCCGCTTCGGCATCGCCTATGGCGATATGCTGGGCCACCGCGGGCTGTCCCATTCCCTGCTCTTCGCCGCCCTGCTGGGGCTGGCCACCGCCTGGTCAATGGGCTGGTGGGAAAAACGCGATTGGCGGGACACCGGACACCTGGCCCTACTGTTCTTCGTAGTGGCCGCCTCTCACGGCCCCATGGACATGCTGACCAATGGCGGCCTGGGTATCGCCCTGTTCGCGCCGTTTGACCACCATCGCCTGTTCTGGGACTGGCGGCCAATCCTGGTCTCCCCCATCGGCCTGGAAAAATTCCTCTCGCCCTGGGGCCTGGCGGTGTTGCGGGACGAATTGCTCTATTTCGGCCCGCCGACCGCCCTGCTGCTCGCCGTCACCGTCATGCGGCGGCGCATCGCCCGCAGGGCTTGAACAGGCTCGGGTCTCAGGTAATCCTGGCCGCTTGGGCCAGGCCCTCGAACATGGATGATTTCATCAGGAAGGCTTTGCATTTCACCGGGTCTTCGGCGATGGCGCGCATTTCATCTAAAGACTGTCTGCGTTTGCCGGGGTCTTTTTCCGTCATGCGTTTTCTGTTTTGGTCCGCCTGTTTGATGATCTGTTCTTCCGCGATCGGTTTGCGTTGCCGGGAATAGAGATCAAACAACGCCCCATGATTGCCCCCCTGCCAGGCCAGGTTGATCTTTTCCGTCAGATTATGGGCATCGTGCAGGCCGCCGTTCATGCCCATGCCGCCCGATGGGCTGTTCAGATGGGCGGCGTCGCCGGCGAGTACGATGCGGCCATGATCGTATTTGGGCACGATGCGCTGATGCACCCGGTAGACCCGGCTGTCATGAATTTCGTATGGCTCCGGCGCGGGGCAAATATCCTGGAGCTGGCGTTCAATGCGCGCCGGGGCCAAAACATCCTCCGCCGACAGCTCTTCCGGGAAATAGAGGCTGGCCCGCCACTGGCCCGGCAATTGCAGGAGCGAGAAATTGCCCCCTTCCGCCCAGCAATAACTGACGGAGGAAAGTCCCTCGATATGGTCATGGAAAGGAAAGGGCGTGGTGACCAGAACCGTGCGCTCGGGATACATGGATCCTTCGAACGGCAGCCCCAGTTGATCACGGATGGTGCTGCCGCCGCCGTCCGCCGCGACCAGAAAACCACCCCGTAACGCGTCCTCACCGCCATCGCCGGCAACCTTGATGGCGACGCCATTTTCATCCTGATCAACCGAAAGCAATTCCGTGTTGTAGCGAAGATCGGCGAGGGGGTGGTCGCGCAGCATGGCATCCATGATCCGGCAGATCTTGCTTTGCTCGAACTGAACCCGGAATGGATAGTCGGTTTCATCCGCGATCAAGCCAAGATCGAAGACCACTTTTTCGCCCGTGGCATGGTTGCGGATCTGCCATTGCGGCACCTTGATGCCCCGCGCCAGAATTTGCCCGGATATACCGTACGGATTCATCATTTCCAGGGTCGGCGGATGGATCGTCGATGAGCGCAGATCGTCGCTCACCGCCCCGGCTTTCTCGACGAGGGTGACGGGAATGCCAAAGCCCGTTAGTCTTAGGGCCGCGAACAGACCAACGGGACCGCCGCCCGCTATCAAAATCCGATCCATTGTGTTCAATTTGTTCAATTCAAAAATGCTTTCTTCAATTGTAAAATGGCTGATCTAGAGTACGCGAAACAGGGCTTGGCCGGTGTTTTGACACCGCAAGCCAATACTACGGCCGAACCGGAATTCGCCATTCTGTTTCCGCCCGGCATGGCCATGCTCACAGCCAGGCTGACCAGTCCGAAAGATACCATGATGGAACGGCTGGTGGATTATACCGAACGGATCGGTGTGACACTCGACCAATTTGCCAATGCGCCCCTCAGGGCGGCCGCTTTCGCCTGTACCGGCGCCTCCTACCTGATCGGCCGCGAAAAAGAGGCCGAAATCTGCGATCAGATTGATCAATCCAGGGGCTATCCCCTGGTTACCGCCGCCCGCGCGGTCACGCAGTCCCTGACCGCCCTTGGCGCCAAAACCATCGGCCTGGTATCGCCCTACCCCGACACGCTGACCAAGGCCTCCATCGCCTATTGGCAAAGTGCCGGCTTTGACGTCGGCCAGGTCGCGGCCGCGTCCGGAGATGGCGCCGACTTTCATCCCATTTACGGCCTGAGCGCGGAAAGCGGCGCCCAGGCCTTGCAATCGCTCGCGGACAGCAAGCTTGATGCGATCGTCATGCTGGGCACCGGCATGCCAACACTGCGCCCGGTCCTTGATGCCGCAAATTGGAACGGTCCCCCCGTCACCTCGTCCATGATCAGCCTCGCCTGGCGAACGGCATTGTTTATGGACGGCACGGAACCATCCGCCCAGAACATCGGCGCCTGGTGCCGGGGCGAAGGCTGGGGCGGCCGGTTGGCGGCGCACGGGTTTTAAAATGCAACAACATCAATGGCTCCCAATCATTATCGGTTGGGATGGGAATACCAAGGAGATGACATGGCTCTGCATCGACGCGTTCTGATCGCCAACCGTGGCGAAATCGCCATCCGCATCGCCAAGGCCGCGAGCGCCCTGGGTATCGAATCCGTCGCCGTCTTCGCGCCCCTCGATGCGCTGTCCCTGCACACGCGAATGACAACCCAGGCCCAGGCCATCGGTCAAGACGGCCAGGACGCCGTATCGGCCTATCTGGATGGCGCCGCGCTGATCAAAATTGCCAAGGACATGGCCTGCGACTGCATTCATCCGGGCTATGGCTTTCTCTCCGAGAATGCGAACTTCGCCTCCCTCTGCGCGGCCGAGGGCATTGCCTTCATCGGGCCATCGCCATCGGCGCTGCAGTTGTTTGGCGATAAGGTTACGGCCCGGGCCCTGGCGCAATCCCAGGGCATTCCCGTGGTGCCGGGCAGCACCGCCATGCTCAATTCCGCCGATGAAGCCCGCGAGATGGCGCAAGGTATCGGCTACCCGGTGATGCTGAAAGCCGCCGCGGGCGGCGGTGGCCGGGGCATGCGCGCGGTGACGAACGATGGTGAATTGGCGGAGGCCTTTGAACGCTGCCGGAGCGAGGCGGCGGCGGCCTTTGGCGATGGTTCCCTGTTCATGGAAAAGCTGGTCGCGCGGCCCCGCCACATCGAAGTGCAAATCCTGGCCGATACCAAGGGGCAAACCATCCACTTGCACGAGCGCGACTGCTCGGTGCAAATCCGCAATCAAAAAGTCATAGAGATCGCACCCGCCGCCGGTCTCGACCCAACGCTGCGGCAAAGCATGCTGGATGACGCCATCAAGCTCGCGGCGGCGGCTGACTACGTCAATGCGGGGACCGTCGAGTTTCTGGTCTCGCCCGAAGATGGCAATTACTACTTCATCGAATGCAATCCGCGCATCCAGGTCGAACACACGGTGACGGAGCAGGTAACCGGTATCGACCTGGTGGAAACGCAGTTCCACATCGCGGGCGGCGCCTCCCTGGCCTCCCTGGGTCTGGCTGATCAGGCGGCCGTCGGGACAGCCAGGGGCTACGCCATTCAAGCCCGGGTCGTCGCCACCGGCGGCGGTACCATCACCGGGTACAAGGAACCCTCGGGCCCCGGCATTCGCGTCGATGGCTGCGGCTATCTCGGCTATGCGCCACCCAGCCAATTCGATCCCTTGCTGGCCAAGCTTATCTGTACATCCAATTCCACCCGTACCCTGCCCTCCGCCATTGCGCGGACCTTGGCGGCATTGGATGAATTCCATATTGGCGGCTTGCCAACCAACCTGGCGCAACTGCGGGCCATTCTGGGAAAATCCGACATCGGCAACGGCGATGCCAGAACCACCCTGATGGCGGAGCATGCGGAGCTGTCCAGTGACAACCTGGGGCAAAGCAGTGGCGAGGCGGTCGGCTTCCTCGAACAACAGGCGTCAGCGTTGATTGGGCCGGGATCAGGACAGAAAAAGTCGCAGTTCGAATCCAATCTGCCGCCCTTGGAGATCGGGGACAGCGCCACGGGCCTCGAATGTCCCATGGACGGCACCATTCTGGAATGGTCCGTGGTTGCGGGCGCCCGGGTCAACGTCGGCGAGACACTGTTTGTGATCAGCGCCATGAAGATGGAGGCCGCCGTCGCGGCACCTTGCTCGGGCACCGTTACCGCAATCCAAACCGTAAGGGTCGGAGACGCCGTGATCGCGGGACAGGTCGTGGCCGGGATCACACCGGATACGGGCGATGCAGAGCGCGATCTGGCGGCCCTGGATATCAACGAAACCTGGACGCCGGTGCTGGAGGAAGTCGAGACCCTGCAGCAACTGGCCGAAGCCCGTCTGGCGCCCGGTTCCGAAGACCCCGGCGTGGTCAGACAGCGTTCGCGCGGCAAACTGACCTGCCGGGAACGCATCACGCTGCTTTTGGATGAAGCTTCGTTTCGCGAGGTGGGCAGCATCGCCGGTTTCGCCACCTATGGCGAAGATGGTGCTGTCGCCGCCTTCACGCCGGCCAACCATGTGGGCGGCTGGGGCAAGATCGCCGGACGCACGGCAATTGTCTGCGCCGACGATTTCACCTCGCGGGGCGGACATGCGGACGGCGCCATCGGCTCCAAAAGCCGCTATCTGGATCAATTGTCGCTGGAACTTCAGGCGCCATCGATCAGATTGCTGGACGGCTCATCGGGCGGCGGCAGCGTCGCCACCATGGTACCGCAACAGCAGAAATCCGGCGATAGCGACGCCAAGGAGAGTGACGGCGCGATCAAGGCGGGCCGGCCTCGCGTGACGGGTGGGGGCGGGTCCTTCCTGCCCGGACATTTGGGCAGTGAACTCTATACCGAACAACTTTCCACGGTCCCCGTCGTCAATATGCTGCTGGGCTCCGTCGTGGGGATTGGCGCGGCAAAGGCGGTGCTGGGACATTTTTCGGTCATGGTGCGCGACATCGCCCAGCTGTTCGTCGCCGGCCCGCCGGTGGTCAGCCATGCCATGGGCTACGACATCACGAAAGAGGAACTTGGTGACTGGCGCATCCACTGCACCAACGGTTCCGTCGACAATCTGGCCGAGAGCGAGGAAGAAGCGGCGGCGATGACCCATCAATTCCTCTCTTATCTGCCGTCCAGCGCCTATGACATCCCGCCCGTCCTGCCGCCGAACCCGGATGACCCCGCCGATCGGCGCGAGGAAGAGCTGTTCACGCTCATTCCCCGCAGCCGAACCTCGACCTTCGACATGCGCAAGGCCATCAGGCTTATGGCGGACAAGGATTCATTCTTCGAAATCGGGCCGCTGTGGGGCACGGATCAAATCACCGGCTTCGTGCGCTTCAATGGCCGCCCCCTCGGCGTCATTGCTTCCGACAGCCGGCACGTCAACGGCGGCGCCTTGACGGCGGATGGTTGCGACAAGCTGCGACGCCATATCGACCTGTGCGATGTCTTTCACATGCCCATTCTCAATCTGGTCGATAACCCCGGTTTCGCGGTCGGCCTCGAACACGAGATTGCCGGCACCATCCGCAAGGGCGGCGAATGGATGGTGGCTTTCGCGCAAATCAAGGTGCCAATTTTCACGGTCATCGCCCGGCGTAGTTTTGGCGTCGCCGGCAATAACTACGCAACACCCTTGGACAGACCGTCCATGCGCGTCGCCTGGCCCGCCGCCGACACGGGCGGCATTCCCCCAGAGGGCGGTATCGAAGCGGCCTACAAACGCCAGTTGGCGGAGGCCGAGGACCCCGTGGCCCTGCGGGCGGAGATCAACGACCGCATCGAAAGCGCGCGCGGTCCCGTCGGCCCCCTGAACAAGTTTCAGATCGAGGAAATGATCGACCCGCGGGATACCCGCCGGCTGATCTGCGAGTGGGTCGAAAGCGCCTACCAAATGATCGCCCAACCCGGCCGCCTCGGCCCCCGCGCCTTGCAATTCAGGCCGTAGATTTGGCCAACTGCGCCAGTGGATGCCCGGATCAAGTCCGGGCATGACGATAATGGCAGTTTTCAGCCAGTAATTCCTCTATTTCGTCATTGCCGGGCTGGACCCGGCAATCCAGGCAACTTGGCTCCCTGTGTGCCAAATGTATTCTAAACGACGCCGCGTTCCTTTAATTCGGCAAGCGCCGCAGGGTCCAGGTTCAGTAGCCGGCCGTAGACGTCCTCGTTGTGGTGGCCAAGGGTTGCCCCGCCTTCGAGCGAGGGCAGAGCTCCGCCCGAGAAGATCACCGGGAAGCCGGTGGTGATGCCGTGTTCCACGGGGTCGTCGGATCCCTGACGGTACATTGGTTTCAAGGTGCCCCGGTCGCGGAAGTGGTCGTCTTCCATGACTTCCGGCAGCGTCCGCACGCGGGCGATGGGGATGTTGGCGCCTTCCAAAAGGGTGATCCCGGCTTCGCAACTGAAGCCGCCAAGGCGGTCTTGAATTTCCCGGCGCAATTCCTCCACATGCCGCTCCCGGTCCTCGACCGTGGCGTAGCGGGGATTGTCCAGCAAATCAGCGGCGCCAAGCGCTTGGCACAAATTTTGCCAGCGCGCCAAATTCCCGACCGTGATAATCACATCGCCATCCGTGAGGTGGTAGAGCCCGGTGATGCCGAGGCGGCTGCCATTGCCGGCGCGAACGGGCTGGCCGTCGCGGAGGGTGTATTCCATGGGCTCCATGAACATCAAGGTCGCCAGGGTATCGATCATGGACGCGTCGAGATACTGGCCCTGCCCGGTCTTTTCCTTGTGCCGCAGGGCGCCGAGAATTGAATAGGCGGCATAGAGCGGCGTCACCAGATCGCCGACAAAGACGCCGATCCGCGTTGGCGGCCCGTCGGCGTCGCCGTTCATGTCCATGATGCCGGACATCGCCTGGATTTGATGATCGTGGGCGGCCAAATCCTTGTAGGGGCCGGTCTGCCCGTACCCGGAGATGGAACAATAGACGATGCCTGGATTGACCTCCGCCACGTCCTCGTAGCCAAGGCCAAGGCGGGACAGGGAGCCGGGCGAGAGGTTCTCGATGACCACGTCTGCCTCCCTGGCCAAATCCAGAAACATCGCCTTCCCCTCCGGCGTCTTCAAGTTCAGGGTGACGCTCTTCACGCCTTCCGAACGCTTGAGGAAGCGGATTGAAAGATCATCATCCGTTTTTTGGCCCAGGCTTATACCCTCTGGCCCCGCGAAAGGCCCGATGTTGCGGATCGGGTCGCCCGTGCCCGGCATCTCGATCTTAATGACTTCGGCGCCGAACCGCGCCAGGGTCATGCTCAGGAAGGGGCCGGCGAGGAAGACCGTGACGGAGAGTACGCGGATGTCTTCTAGTGGTTTCATCATGGCTCCTAAACGCCCTGGAACTTCGGCTGTCGTTTCTCGACAAAGGCCGCGCGGGCTTCCTTGGCGTCATCCGAGCTTTGCAGGATGCCACCGGCGTTGGAGGTTAAGACCATCGTGGTCTCCAATGAGTTATCGAGGGCGGCGCGCATGATCCGCTTGGAATTCCATTGCACCAGGGGCGGCTGGGCGATGATCCTCTCGCAGAGGTCCCGCGTCGTCGCCTCGAGCTCTTCCGATGCGACCAGATGGTTCAACATGCCCCATTCATAGGCGCGCTCAGCCGATAGCGAGCCGGTATAGGCAAACTCCAGCGCCCGGCCCAGCCCGACCATTTTTGGCAGATAGTAGCAGCCGCCGTTCTCGATGATCTGGCCGGCTTGCTGGTAGCCGATAAAGCGGGTTTGCTCGCAGCCCATGCGGATGTCGCAATGCAGGGCCATATCCATGCCGGAGCCGACCGCGGCGCCATTAATCATGGCGATGGTCGGCTTGCGGATGATGGAGATGTCGCGGTGCAACTTGGTGAAGCCGTGAAAGAAGTGCTGACGGGCAGCGTCCGGCCCCTCATGTTCGCCGCGGGCGCCGTCAAAATTGGGGCCGATCTCGTCTTCCCTAGGCCGGCTCTTGAGGTCGGCGCCGGAACAAAAACCCCGGCCCACGCCGGTCAGCACGATCACGCGGACATCCGGGTCGTCATCGCCCGCCCGCATGTATTCACCGACCTTGGCCACCGTGCCCATTTCCTCCGCCGTGCCATAGAGCGCGTTCATCTTTTCCGGCCGGTTGAACTTGATCCAGAGGATGCCGTTATCCTCCTTCTCATAAAGCAGATAGTCGACGATTTCCGGTCCCATATAGGTCTTCTCCCAATGATGCAGCTAGAGCAACCCGCATTCAATTGAATGCGGATAAGTTGCTCGATCTTAAAGGTTTTAGCGCATGGCCTCGCGTTCAATTGAACGCGACATGCGCTACCCGATCACAAGACCATCGCCGATTTTCGTAAGGACAATGGCCGTGCAATCCGCAAGGTCTGCGTTCAGTTCGTCACCCTGTGCCGCCAGATTGGGCTGTTGGCCGGGGCCAGCGTGGCGATTGATGGCGCCAAGTTCAAGGCGGTCAACACGCGCGATAGGAACTTCACCAAGGGCAAGGTGAAGCGTCGAAGGGAACAGATCGAGGAGAGCGTGGCGCGTTACCTCCATCAGCTCGACAGTGCCGACCGGCAGGAACCATCACTGGCGCGCACGACCAAGACAGCCCGTCTTACCGATAAGATCACCATGTTAAGGGAGGAGATGGGGCGTCTGGAAGAGCGCGAGGCCCTGATGCTGGCGACGGAGGATCAGCAAATCTCGCTGACCGACCCCGATGCCCGTTCCATGGCTACCTCTGGCCGGGGCAGCGGCATGGTGGGCTATAACGTGCAGTCGGCGGTGGACACCAAACATCATCTGATCGTGGCCCATGAGGTCACCAATGTGGGCACCGACCGCGCGCAACTCGCTCACATAGCCAAGCGGACGATGGCGGCCTTGCAGGTTGATAAGCTCGACGTCGTTGCCGACCGTGGTTATTTCTCGAGCGATGAGATCCTGGACTGTCACAAGGCTAATATCACAGTCTCTCTGCCGAAGCCCCAGACCTCGAACAACAGGCTCAAGGGCAAGTTCGTCAAGGCGGACTTCCGCTACGTGAAAGAGGATGATGCCTACATCTGTCCTGCTGGTGAGCGCCTGGTCTATCACTTCAAAAACCAGGAGAATGGTAAGACCTTCCACCGCTACTGGACCAATGTCTGCCAGCACTGTGCCATCAAGGATCAATGCACGACGGACAAACAGCGACGGATTACCCGCTGGGAACACGAAGATATTCTCGATGAGGTTCAACGCAGGCTTGATGAACAACCCGAGAAGATGCGCATGCGGCGAGAAACCGTCGAGCATCCCTTCGGCACCATCAAATGCTGGATGGGTTACACCCACTTCCAGATGAAGAAATTGAAAAATGTCGGCACCGAGATGGCCTTGCATGTGCTGGCCTATAATCTCAAGCGCGTCATCAATATCATGGGCATCCGCCCGCTGACCGCTGCCATGATGGCCGCATAGGCACGTGCCGGCCTCATTTTGCGCCGTATTCGATGAACTGGCCCCTCAAACCGGCAACATCCGGCAAAATGAGCCGCGCCAGGCATTCAAACACCGAAATCCGAATAACGGCGACAATCTGAGCTTGCGGTCTATGAATTGCGTCACGTCGAGTAATCAGAAAACGTTTTCACACAGCCTGGACCCAAAGCGCGCATCGTTGGGACCACCGCGATCAAAGAAAATAGCGTCATTAGGGCTACCGTTTTGAACAATCTGTGTCCGAGAATATTGCACTACCAACATTTTGCGTCGCATCAACGGGTTGGCCGCTCGGGCGCCTTCCGTCCATCGACGCCATTGGCTCGAGGCTGAATTGTAGCAAGACGATCTTCAATACGGCGGGTAAATGGCAGTGATTGTCTGCCATTGGGCGGCGTGGGGGCCATATCTACTTCTCCCACAATCACGAGCATTGCAAATCCGAACGGGGACCGGCGACAAAGACCCAACACTTAAACGAAATCGTCAAAACACAAGTTCTAACCGTAGGCAAATTCGAAACCTGCATATACCGCCAGGAAAACCGCCGCCACACCCAAAATCAACCCGATCACGATACGCATCATGAAAACGAATTCACGCCGGGCATCACCTTTTATGGTACGCTGTTTGCGCAAGACGCCGCTGTCATGCTCTTGCAGCCGATCCCAGTCGGCCATCAGTTGGCGCACGTTCTTTAGGCCCAGGACATCCTTGCTAGGTAGGCCCTCGCCAATCAGACGGCCCCGAATATGGGCCAAGCCAATAAACGCCAGGAAGGCGCCACAGCCAACCGACAACACCAAATAGAAGACAAATTTCGACCATGAGGCCCACAGCAGCAGAGGCGTGATGACGGCGGAGATGCCGGCCACGGTCAGGCCGACCTCGATCAAGGTCAGGGCCAGTCTTGTCTGTAGTTTCCCGATCTGGTTCATGAAACCTCTACGACCGGCATTTCCCAAGAAATCTTCAAACTGGACATAACTATATATGAGGGCGCCATTCCTAGAAGAATTATTTTCTCCAACTACCCGACATCTCCGATTTTGATGCAATGGACGGCCCCATCCACCGGCGTCTAGGTGCTGTGCATTAGGAAATCCTAACAGTCTGGTAATTGGTACTCTTCAAGCTTCAGGCGGCGTCAGGTTGATGTCTGCTGTCCCCCTGGGCTTCGAGCATTGCCGGAAGATTTGGCGACCATCGAAGATGACCCAAAGCGGGCATCTTGGACCTACATATAAGATAAATAGCGGCTCGGAGAACGACGCTGTGAAAGGCATGCAGAGTTGAGATCCTCTATTTAGCCTCTACCGAGTCCTAAGAACGACGGCATAGATGCGGTGACCGACGGCGAGGGTCGCCCCGTGCGGCGGATATCGACGGCCCGCTTGTAAAACGGTTCCGCCACCATGAACACGACCATATTTGCCGTAAGAAATCGACCGCTGCGTTTCAGTGTCAGGGTTCCGGTTTAGACCGGCGACTTCTCCGGCAATCCAGCCTGCCTTAGGAAGTCAACGAACATCTCCATTTTCACTGGATCGCGGAATGGCCATGATCGAGGTACATCATCGAGTGTCGTCTCCGGGCTGATCTTCAGTACCCGATCGACATCGGCTCGTGCCTCCGACAACTTGCCCAGAGCCACGCGTGTCGCCGCCAGCATAAGGTGGGCCCCTGGCCATGTCGGCGCCCGGGCTGCCGCTTGCACGCAGGCTTGCTCAGCGTCGCCGTAACGCTGAAGTCCGAAGAGGGCACGACCCTTAACAGCCGAAAACTCAGGCAGGTAATGCGGATCAAGGTGCATGGCGAAATCGATCTGCAACAACGCTTCTTCCGCGTCGCCCGCAAATACCAGAGCGTTGGCGAAGTAGGTTCTTGTATGGGCGTCGTTCGGATTGAGATCGACCGCGTGCCGCAGGCTCGCAATCGCCAGGTCATGTTGACGTTGCCACATCTGGCAGGTACCCAAAACGCTGTGGGCGAAGAAATCCTGATCATCAAGTGTTACGGCGCGTTGGGCGCTATCGGTGGCGGAGTGTAACAGCCGGTCGGGATCGTCCACCCAACGCGCGGTGCACGACACCAGATCGGCCCAGGCAATAATTGCATAAGCCTTGGCGAAGCCGGCGTCGCGTGTGATCGCAGTCTCGGCCAATCGCCGCATTTCGGCGAAGGGTTCGCGGTCCGGTCCCCCACGCAACTTGGCCCAGGCCTGCAGGCATAGATCGTAGGCGTCGAGGCTCGCCGGCGCTTTGCGCTGTATACGACGTACTTGTTCCGTGTGGATCGTGACACCGAGCGCACTGACGATCTGCGCCGTGATCTCGTCCTGCACGGCAAATATGTCCTCGAGGTCGCGATCAAACCGTTCGGCCCACAAGTGTCCTTGTGATGCAACATCAATAAGCTGGGCGACGACGCGAATCCGATTACCTGCCCTGCGCACACTGCCCTCTAGCACAAAACCCACGCCGAGCTCCTGGCCTATCCGCCTCGGATCGGTCGGTTTTCCTTTATATTGAAAGGTAGAATTTCGAGCGATCACCAGGAAATCGTCATAGCGCGACAGCTCGGTGATAATGTCGTCGCAGATCCCGTCTGAAAAATATTCTTGCTCCGGATCGCCGGACAAATTGTCGAACGGCAAAACGGCGATGGAGGGTTTGTCCGGAAGCGGCAGGGCGGCTGGCGCTTTGCTTACCTCTATCATGTTCCAGCCGTAGGCAATTACCGGTTCGGCAATATTCTTCAAAGCTTGCTGACCGAGGTCGGAAAAGTCTCCCGCAAGCTTGCCATCAATGCTACGTCTCGTCATATCCGAGATGATGATCGCGCCCGGCTCCGCGATCTCCTGCAAACGTGAGGCAATATTGACGCCATCGCCAAATATATCATCGTCCGCATGCGTAATATCGCCGATATGAAGACCAATCCGCAGCTTTAAAATCTCATGGCCTGCCAGCTCTTCTTGAATTCGGATAGCACAACTGACCGCATCGACCGCGCTGTCGAACTCCACCAGCCAGCCATCTCCCATGCTTTTCACGATGGCGCCGCGATGCGCGTTGATAGCAGATTCAAATAAGTCGGCCCGCATTGTCCTGAGTGCAGACAAGGTGCCGGCTTCGTCCTCGCCCATTAAGCGGGTGTAGCCGACGACGTCGGCAGCCAGGATTGCGGCCAGCCTGCGTTGTAGTCCCTCCGACATGAGGGAGATTGTAGCTGTGGCAACCAGAAAAATCTACGCGGATTCAGAATTGTTCGGATGCCGGCTATTGGCACACATGGTCGGTAAACGTTCCTTACCGCGATTTCTGTTGTGCCTCCGTTATCGAGCATCACGATTGCTCCAAACGACAAGTGCGGCGGCATCTTGGTGCTGTAAATTAGTATTTTCTAACAGGCCGCTTATGGCACTTCTCGAGCTAAAACTGGATTTTGGTCTATTTCTGCAATGCCCCCAATTGCGAGCATGATCCTGAATAGCGTGGGTTCACCCGGCTCACTGCCTCTGCCGCGCAACCCTCGATAATTCAATGCTATGGGGGCCGCTTCCACAACACCATTTTTGGAATTTTCCAGAACGGGGGGGAGAAGACGGATTGCGTCCAGTTTCCCAAAGCGGGCGCTATTAAGCCGCGCCATACTGGTCATGGAAACCATCGTCCGCGTGGTGTTTTCGCCGTTGCGGGGTAAACTCGTCAACCGGCCATATCGTTCACGGCGGCGTTCGATTGGTTTCATGGCCATTTTTTTTAGATTTTTGTTGTGGAGGATGAATTGACGGATTTTTTGAGCTTTGACGTCACCAGCGGCATCGCGACGCTGACCATGAACCGGCCGGAACGGCTGAATGCGTTCACGGACGAAATGCTCCGCGGCCTGGTGGCGGCGCTGGATGAATGCGAAAGCCGCGATGACGTCCATGTTGTCATCCTCACGGGCGCCGGGCGCGCCTTCTCCTCGGGCGGGGACATTGGCGGCATGGGGGCGGAGGCCGACCGGCGGCCGCATGTGACAAAAACCCATATCTGGAATGAAATCCAAGCCTTCCCCAAGCGCGCCGCCAGATTTGAGAAACCGCTGATCGCGGCGGTCAATGGGCCGGCGATCGGCGGCGGCATGGATCTTGCCCTGGCCTGCGATATCCGGATCGCGGGGGCGAGCGCGCGCTTTGCCGAAACTTATGCAAAAATCGGTCTGCTGCCAGGCGGCGGCGGGGCCTTTTTCCTGCCACGGCTGGTGGGCAAGGCGCGGGCTTTGGAATTGTTGTGGACGGCGGATTTTCTCGATGCGGCGACGGCCCTGGAAATCGGCCTGGTGAACCACGTGTTTCCCGACGACGAGTTGATGGCGGAAACAATCAAACTGGCCACGCGGATCGCCGCCATGCCGCCGCTGTCCATCCGTTTGATCAAACGGACGGTGAACCAGAGCCTGGAAACCGACCTCGCCACGGCGCTGGATCTTGTCAGCTCCCACATTGCCGTCGCGCGGGCCGGCGAGGACCATGTGGAGGCGATCGAAGCCTTTCGGGCCAAGCGCGAGGGTAAGTATGTGGGCTATTGAGGCAGACCGACAAGCTTCATAAGCTCTCCCGCATCACTGGCGTCATCGAGTGTCCAAACCGCATCGGCGATGGCCCGGACATCGCGGCCGAAGCCACGGTATTCAGCAAGTTCGAAAAGTTTTTCTTCGAGCTGGGTGTCGGTCATGGGGTTCGTCGGTCCGCCACGGGCCGCCGCGATCTCGATCTCGTGCTGTTTCCCCTGGTGCGTGCGGATGATCATGTGAACCGATTCAATCGCGCGGTTGCCATCTTCGATAAAGCTCACCGCCGGCCGAATGCCGTCCGCTTGGGTTTCGGCGGCCGCCTCGTCATTGAATTCGGTCAGGCCCGCCCGGCCCCGGCGCAGGGCAATGGCGATGGCATGCTGGGCGCTGACCTGGGCCAGCCGGCCCGTTGTTACGTCCGGCCGGTCCGCCCGTTCCCGCAGCAGGGGATGCCCGGTCAGCTCGACCGTGGCGACGTCCTCGCCGCGCAGGCCGGCCTCCCGGTGCAGACGGATGCAGCCCTCGATCACCGGGTGCAGAACAATGGCCGAAGGGTACGGTTTGTAGGTGTTTTTGGCGATTTCCCAGGTCTCGCCCAGCCCGTCCGTCAGGCGCTCCAGCACCGGTTGGTCGGAATACAGGCGCAGGAAACCACGTTCCCCCGCCAGGGGGTCGGCGGGGCCGGAAATCCCTTCCCTGGCCAGCAGGGCCGACAGCAGGCCGTTCCGCGCGGCATTGCCGACGCCGATACTTTTGGTCATGGTGCCCAGGGTTTCCACCAAGCCGGCGGATTGAGCGGCGGCATTGGCGATCGACCAGACATGCTCATCTTCGTTCAACCCGATCAGGGCGCCAATGCCAATCGCCGAACCAAAAATGCCGCAGGTCGCGGTAATATGCCAGCCGCGCGCATAGTGCGATGGCGACATGGCATTGCCCACCCGGCACTCGATCTCGCCACCCAGCACAAAGGCCCGCAAAAGCGCGGCGCCCGTACAGGCCTGCGTTTCGGCCAATGCGAACAGCGCCGGCGCGATGGGCGCCGCCGGATGGATCACCGTCTCCTGATGGGTGTCGTCAAAATCGAAAATATTCGCGCTCATGGCGTTCAGATAGGCCGCAAGCGGCAGATCCACCCGTTCCGGCCGCGCGATGACCGTGCAGGTTGGTGCGCCCGAGAACGGCCCCAGGACGGCGAGGCATTGATCCATCGTGGTTTCGCGGCTGCCCGCGATCGCCGTGGCTAAATAGTTCAACAGCGACCGCTTGGCCTCGTGACGCACGGGGCTGGGTATATCCCGCCATGCGGTATGGGTGGCGAAGGCGGCTATGCGATGGGTCAATGTATTCGTCATGGGTGCGATTTCTCTTTTTTGCAGAACTTGAGTACGTTAGAGCAAATATAGGCTAAGGGAGGCATTGAATGGGTCAGGAAATCAACATCGACGCAACCGGCGGCGGCGCCTTCGCCGCCTATCTGGCGCTGCCCGCGGCCACGCCGGCTCCAGGCATCGTCCTATTGCCCGAGGTCTTCAATACCAACGATCACATACGCGCCGTCGCGGACGGGTACGCCGCCGAAGGCTTCGTCGTCTTGGCGCCGGATGTGTACTGGCGTCAGGAAGCCGGCTGCTACCTGCCCTATACCGACGAAGGGCGCGCCAAGGCGCAGTCATTGCGGGCGGATTTGGATACCGATCAATTTGCCGACGATTTGGCCGATACCATCGCCGCGCTGAAGGCGTTGGAGACATGCACCGGCAAGGTGGGGGTGATGGGGTTTTGCCTGGGCGGCAAATTCACCTATCTTTCCGGCACACGGCATGAAATCGACGCAGCGGTCAGCTACTATGGCGTTCAGATCGATCAGCATCTGGACGAGGCCGATGACTTGAACTGCCCGATCCTGATGCACTTTGCCGGCATTGACCCCCACGTACCGCAAGATGCCGTTGATGCCATACAATCGCGGATGGGGCATTGGGACAATGTGGACATCCACGTCTATCCAGGCGCCGAACACGGCTTCAACCGGCATGGCTATCCCTCCTACAGCGAGGCGGCGGCGGTTCCGGCACGGCAACGCACCCTGGCCCACTTCCAGCGGCTTTTGGGTTGACGGGGCGCGTTTAAACCTGGCGCATTTCCGAATTGGAAATGCTCCGATTCTTAAGAATAGAGCCGTTTTTCCAATCACTTAGAATCACTTCGTGATTCACACTCACACTACACTCGCCCATTCTTAAGTCATTGCCGGGCTCGACCCGGCAATCCAGGGCAACAAACTCAGGTGCTTGCGGCTCTGGATCCGCATAAGTTCTGGGGCTCTCCGCTTCGCTACGCCCGGGGATGACGGTGTGTGGTGCGGTCTGATTCACATTGGATCGGAACTGCTCTGGTTCGACAGGCGCTCCAACAGCTCCTCCCGGCTGGCCGCGAAATCGCCGGCACACCAGGCCTGCTCCAGATTTTCCAACAACACCCCAATCTCGGGGCCGGCTGACATCCCCAGGGCGAGTGCGTCGCGGCCCGAAAGGGGAAATGGCGGCGGCATGGCCTCCTCGATGCGGGGCGGCAAGGCCGCGGCCCCTTGTTGGCGAGCCAGATCATCAATAGCAGCCGCGCCGTGGTCGTGGAGCAGTTGGCGCAGGGTGGGGCGGTCCATGGCATTGTCCAACCGCGCCGGCGGCGCCATGAGAAAGGCCAGGCGATGGGCTTGCCGGTTCGACAGACGCAGGCGTTTCGAGATCGCTTCCGCTCCGGCCGTGGCGATGGCGGAGAGGCGGCGCAGAGGGTCGCCGTCGCATCGCGTCAGTCCGGCGAGGTCGAAGCCGCCGGGCAGGATATGTTGCAACACAGCCGCTTGGGCCATCAATTCCAGGCAGGGCCGTGGCGCGGGCAGGGCAAGTATTTTGAATATTTCATCCCGCACCCTTTCCCCGCTCAGGCTGTTGATGCCGGGCGCGGCGTCCGCGCAGGCGGCAAGGGCGTCCGGATCCGGCGCGCCGCGTCCGAAGCGGGCCTGGAAGCGGAAGAAACGCAAGATGCGTAGTTTGTCCTCCTCGATCCGCCGCGCCGCCTGGCCGACAAAGCGCACCCGGCCGGCGGCAAGGTCGCTGCATCCCGCCTCGGGGTCGTACAATTGGCCGTCGCCATCGGCATAGATCGCGTTGATGGTGAAATCCCGGCGGGCGGCATCCCGGCGCCAGTCATCCGTGAAGGCCACCGTCGCGTGGCGGCCAAAGGTTTCCACGTCCACCCTTAAGGTCGTGATTTCGAATTTCTGGTCATCGGTAATGGCGGTGAGGGTGCCGTGTTTCAAGCCCGTGGGGATAACCTTGATGCCCGCCGTTTGCAAAAGCCGCATGTTGTCTTCGGGGCGCTGGTCGATGGCAATGTCCAGATCGGCGCTGGGCCGGCCCAACAGCCCGTCACGGACGCAGCCGCCGACAAATCGCGGTGTCGCCTGCTCCAAACCAAGGGCAGCCAGCACCGCCCGGCTGGCGGGCGCCGTTAACCAGGGTTGGTGGGAAAGGGGTTGCATCGCAATTCCAACGCCATTGCACGATTTAATATGCCGTCAATTGAACTTGCCCGGCACGACCTGGCCGTTTTCCATATGCGGCGCGACATATTTCCCGTCCGCCGGCGCGCCGGTAAAGGCCCACACGGCGATCAACGACGCCCCGGTCAACGCCAGGCCGGCGCTGAATAGCCAAGACCAGGGCGCCTCGTCAAAGGCCGCGCCCTTGGCCCGGGCCCGGCGCGTGGCGAAGAGGTACAGGCCATAGGCGATGAAGGGCAGCAGGAATGGAATAAGATGAAAGAGGATTTTGCGCACCATGACTACACCAGATCGTGAACGCGGCGGTAGAGATTCATCAACATCCCCGCCGTGGCGCCCCAAATGTAAAATTCCCCGTACGGCATGGCATAATATTGCCGCTTGCGGCCGTCCAATTCCCGGCTGTGGCGCTGATGATTGGCGGGGTCGAACAGAAACTCCAACGGTACTTCGAAAACTTCCGCGACCTCGAAATCATCCACGTTCAAATCAAACCCCAAACGGACGAAGCCCACCACCGGGGTAATATGGAACCCTGTTCCGGTTTCGTAATCATCGAGATAGCCGGCTATTTCGACATAGTCTCTGCGCAGCCCGATCTCTTCCTCGGTTTCCCGCAGGGCGGTATCAATGACATCCAGGTCATCCGCCTCGACCCGCCCGCCGGGAAAGCTGACCTGGCCGGCGTGGTGATGCAGGTGGTCCGTGCGTTTGGTCAACAGCACGGTCAGGCCGGTGTTATGCTCGATCAGGGGGACCAGCACGGCGGCCGGTTTCAGACGCTCATCGGGATCGATCCAGTCCTGCATGAACGGGTTCAGTTCATGGTCGCCGGTCGAGGGACGCATATCGTCATGTGCCCGGAAATCCGCCATGGGGCGAAGTTTGGATACAATTTTGTCGCGCAACGGGGGCTCCACTTCAGGTTTCATCATACAGATCCCGGCGGTATTGATCCCACCGGGCCGAACGGAAAGAACACGCCGGCGCTCCAAACGCCAAACCTGGTCTCGCCATCGCGCAATTCCTCGACCGCCAGATCAACCAGATCATAGAAGATGGCACGGCTGATCAACGCTTCCAAGCGCCCACGTACATGCACATAAGGAGAGGGTTCCTCGCTGGCGGCATCGATCTCCATTCGTATGGCATGGTCCGGGCCGGCCATGACCTCGTCATCGACGTTGGTGCGGAAGGTCAAAACCTGCTCCTGGCCTTGGCCGTGCACATCCATGGCGACAGCCAGGAATGGCGCGTCCTCGACGGAAATGCCGAATTTCTCCACCGGTGTCACCAGATAATGGCGCCCGTCCTCGTCATGGCGCAGGATCGAGGCGAACATTTTCACCATGCGCCGCCGTTTAATCGGCGAGCCGAGATAATGCCAGGTGCCGTCCCGGGAGATGCGCATATCCAGCTCGCCGCTGAAATCAGGCTGCCAGCTGTCCACGGGCGGCGCCTTGCCCTTGGGCAGTTGGGCCGCGATTGCCGCCGGATCAAGCATTGTTTCGTTCATCCATGGTCTGTCACCACACCCACTACACCGGAAATTGACCCCTCGTCCGGCTAGCCCTGGGCGCGACTAAACGTTACCCTGATGGACCGGATCTAAGATGGGGAGTCTTCAATATAGTGGACAACATGCCATCCGTCAGCGAAACGGACAAAAAAATGGTCGCCGAGATCGAAGGCGCCGTTGAAACCGTCGCCAAGGTTCGGTTGATGATCGGCCGGATAATTTTCGGTCAGGAAGAGGTGATCAACGAAACCCTGATCACCTTGCTGGCCGGCGGCCACGCCCTGTTGATCGGCGTGCCCGGCCTGGCCAAGACCCGACTGGTGGAAACCCTAGGCACGGTCATGGGATTGGATGACAAACGGGTGCAGTTTACCCCGGATCTGATGCCCGCCGACATTCTGGGTTCGGAAGTGCTGGAGGAGGCGGACAGCGGCAAACGCTCGTTCCGCTTTATCCCCGGCCCGGTATTCTGCCAGCTTTTGATGGCGGACGAGGTCAACCGCGCCTCTCCGCGCACTCAATCGGCCTTGCTGCAAGCCATGCAGGAACATTCCGTCACCATTGCCGGTCAACTCCACCCCCTGCCCCAGCCGTTCCACGTTCTGGCGACCCAGAACCCCTTGGAACAGGAAGGGACTTATCCCCTGCCCGAGGCGCAACTGGACCGGTTTTTGCTGCAGATAGATGTGGGCTATCCCGACCGCACCGCCGAACAGCACATGCTGATGTCGACCACGGGCGCCCGGGAAGCCACTGTCGAGGCCGTCATGGACGGCGAACAATTGCAAGCAATCCAGCGTCTGATCCGCCACATTCCCGTGGGCGAAAGCGTGGTCGAGGCCATTTTGACCCTGGTCCGCAACGGCCGGCCCGACGACAGTACCCTTGATGGCATCGGCCAACAGGTGTCATGGGGACCCGGACCGCGGGCCAGCCAGGCGATGATGTTGGCGGTGCGGGCCCGTGCCCTGCTCGATGGCCGCCTCTCGCCGTCGGTTGATGATGTGGTGGCCCTGGCCCGGCCGGTGCTGCGCCACCGCATGGCCCTGACCTTTGCCGCCCGCGCCGACGGCATCACCATGGCGCAGGTCATCGACCGCCTGTGCGAGCCCCTGGGCTAATCCGCGATGGCCGCCGCCGCACCCCATGAGGCCGGAACCGCGGCCGAGCAACTGGCGGCCACCCTGCCCCCGTTGCTGGTCGCCGCCGAGCGGGTTGCGGCAACCATTGTGCAAGGCGTGCATGGCCGCCGCCGCGTCGGCGGTGGCGAGACCTTCTGGCAATACCGCCGCTATCAGGGCGGCGATAGCGCCGGCGCGATCGATTGGCGGCAATCGGCCAAAAGCCAGAAAATCTTCGTCCGGGAAACGGAATGGGAGGCCGCGCAAAGCGTTTGGCTGTGGCGGGATGGCACCCCATCCATGAACTACCGCTCCACCGCCAAGCTGGAGCATAAGCGGGAGCGGGCGGAACTATTGTTGCTGGCCCTGGTCTCCCTGTTGCTGCGCGGCGGCGAGCATGTGGGACTGTACGGCCAAGACGGCCACACAACAGGCGGGCGGGCCACATTGACCAGGTTTGGCGCGCTGTTGCAGGAACGCCAGAGCGCCCCAAACATCGATGCGAATGCCGGGCTGCCGGTGCCGGGCCGCCTGCCGCGATTTGCCCAATTGGTCTTGTTCAGTGATTTCCTTGCACCGTTGAGCGAGATCGAGGCCATGGTGAAGGGCTTCGCCGATCAGGGCGCCAGGGGCCATTTGTTGCAAATTCTTGATCCGGCGGAAGATGACCTGCCGTTCCGCGGCCGTACCGAATTCGAAGGTTTGGAAGATGAAGGGCGCCTGGTCATCGGCCGGGTGGAAAGCCTGCGCGACGATTATCTGCGCCGCATGGCGGACCGTCGGCGGGGCCTGCTGGATATCGCCCGACGATCGGGTTGGGGGTTCGCCCAACATCGCACTGACCGGCCGCCGCAAACCGCCCTGTTGGGTTTGTTCCAAGCCCTGAGTGACGGTCTGGAAGGCGGGCCGCCGGGGCCGGGGTCTCCTTGGCCGCCGGGAAGCGGAACCTGATGCTGTCCCTAGGCCCCATCGCCTTGATCGCGCCATGGATGCTGCTGGGTCTGATCGCGTTGCCGATAATCTGGTGGCTGTTGCGGATCACCCCACCAGCGCCGCGGAGAGTATTTTTTCCACCCATTCGAATTCTGTTCGGCCTGCGCGGCGAGGAAGAGACGCCGGCGGCGACGCCGTTATGGCTGGCCCTGTTGCGCCTGCTGCTGGCCGCCCTGGCGGTCCTGGCCCTTGCCCATCCGTTGCTAAACCCCGGCGCCGATCTATCCGGTGACGGGCCGGT
The DNA here is from genome assembly GCA_029937535.1 of Alphaproteobacteria bacterium. Lineage (GTDB taxonomy): Bacteria > Pseudomonadota > Alphaproteobacteria. The sequence goes on along the minus strand of JAPYPT010000028.1, from coordinate 5,211 downwards.
CGTGCTGGTGATTGACGATGGCTGGGCCGCGGCGCCGAGTTGGTCCTTGCGCCAACGGACCGCCATGACCCTGGTGGAACGGGCCAAACGGCGCCAGCGCCCGGTGCTGATCCTGACCACGGCGCCGCCGGCGGACGGCGAGCCGATCCATTCCAGCGGCCTATTGCAGGCGGCGGAGGCCGAACCGATCCTGCGCGCCCTGCAGCCAAAGCCCTGGTCGACCGACCGCCGCGCCGCCGCCGATGTGGCACGGGAAATATCGTTGAACCGCCAGGCCACGGTCTATTGGTTGAGCGACGGGCTTGAAGGCCCCGGCCGCGCCGCATTGGCGGCGGCACTTGCCGCCCATGGTCCCCTACATCTTTTGCAACAGCCCGTGGCCCGGCGGGCCATGGCGTTGCTGCCTCCGGTCCTGACCCGCCAGGGTTTGGCGGCCACGGTATTGCGGGCCGGTAGCGGGGGCTTGGGCAATATAGACGTGCGGGCCTTGGGCGCGCGGGGCCGGGTGCTGGGCCAGGCCAGCGGCAAATTTGGCATCAATGGCGACCGCGCCGTGGTCAATATTCCGCTGCCTGGTGAACTGCGCAACCGGACCTTGCGCTTGGAGTTGGCTGGCGCCGCTTCGGCCGCGGCGCGGATCCTGCTGGATGAACGTTGGCGGCGGCGGCCCGTGGGCCTGGTTTCGGGCGGCGGCGTGGCGGAACGGTCCCAGCCGCTGCTGTCGAACCTGTACTATTTGGAACGCGCCCTGGGGCCCTTCGCGGAGCTGCGCCATGGCACCATTGATGAATTGCTGCAACGGCCGCTGGCGGTCATGGTATTGGCCGATATCGGCCGTCTGTCCGAAACTCAGCAGGAAAGTCTGGGGCAATGGCTATCGGATGGCGGCATGTTGATCCGTTTCGCCGGGCCGCATCTGGCGCAAGGGCCCGACAGCCTGATCCCGGCCCCGCTGCGTCAGGGCGGCAGGGCCTTGGGCGGCTCGCTGTCCTGGTCGGAACCGGCGGGCCTGTCCGAATTCCCCAAACATAGTCCATTTTCTGGTCTCGGCATCCCGGGCGATGTATTGGTCAGACGTCAGGTTCTGGCCCAGCCATCCCAGGATCTGACCGAACATACCTGGGCCAGCCTGGCTGACGGCACGCCTCTGGTCACCGCCGTGCCCCGGGAACAGGGCTGGCTGGTGTTGTTTCATATCACCGCCAATGTGTCCTGGTCCAATTTGCCCCTATCGGGCCTGTTCGTTGATATGATGCGCCGGTTGACGGCCATGTCCCGTGGCGTGGCGACGGAAGGCGAGGCGGGCGCGCGGCGCTTGCTGCCGCCCGTCGCCAGCCTGGACGGTTTTGGCCGGCTGGGCCCGCCCGCGCCGGGCGCCCAGTCCATTGCCGCCAACGAAATCGAGAAGACCGAGACCGGACCCAGACGTCCGCCTGGCTACTATGGCCGGGAAGATGACCGCCGGGCCCTGAATGTGAGTCAGAATTGGCGCGCCCTCGAACCCATGGCCTCATTTTCCGTGCCGGTCCGGGTGACGGATTATCAACAGACCAAGGAGATCGACCTGAAACCCTGGCTGTTGCTGGCGGCCGTGTTGTTGGTCTTGGTTGATCTGTTGGCGGTATTGATCCTGCGCGGCCTGCTGCGGCCGGGAATTCAAGCGGCGGCCATGCTGTTGGCGGCGGGATTGCTGTCGGGGCAGACCAGTTCCGGGGCCCGGGCGCAACAGTTCACGCCCGCCGAGCGTTTCGCCATGTCCGCCGCCCTGGACACCCGTCTGGCCTACGTTCTGACCGGCGACGGCGACGTGGACGAGATGAGCCGGGCCGGCCTGGCCGGATTGAGCGCGACCCTGCGCCTGCGCACATCGATCGAGCCGGAAGCCCCCATGGCGGTGGATGTGGAAAAAGACCCCCTGATCTTGTTCCCCATTCTCTACTGGCCCATCGTTGCCGGACAGCCGCCGCTGAGCGAACATGCCATCGCGCGGGTTTCCCAATTCATGCGCACGGGCGGCACCATTGTGTTCGACAGCCGTGACGGCGGTAACAGCATGCCCGCCCTGCGCCGCCGCCTGGGCCTTAGTGGCGGCGGTGGGGGCGATGCTTCGGGCCGCCTGCGGCGTTTGCTGGCCCGGCTCGATGTTCCGCCCCTCTCCCCGGTACCGCAAGGCCATGTTCTGACCAAGGCCTTCTACCTGTTGCAGGGCTTTCCGGGCCGCTACGTGGGCAGCCCGGTCTGGGTGGAACAGCAAGCCGCCGGCGTCAATGACGGTGTATCCTCGGTCATTATCGGCGGCAACGATTGGGCCGCCGCCTGGGCCATGGACGAGCGGCAAAAGCCGTTGATCCTGCCGACCCCCGGCGGCGCCCGGCAGCGGGAGCTGGCCTTTCGCTTTGGCGTCAATTTGGTGATGTATGCCCTGACCGGCAATTACAAATCCGATCAGGTGCATATTCCCGCCATCCTGGAACGGCTGGGACAATGACCGCTTTTGCCCGCATCAGCTTTGACCCGACCCTGCCCTGGTGGCTGCTGGCCGCCGTTGGGCTGGCCGCGGCGGTGTTGCTGATCCTTGCCTTTTGGCGTGGATCGGGCGGCGCGGTCTGGCGCTTGCTGGCGCTGGCGGTGGCATTGCTGGCGCTGGCCAACCCCTCCCTGGTCCAAGAACAACGGACGCCCATACCCGATGTGGCCCTGGTGGTGGTGGATCAATCGATCTCCCAGCGCATCGGCCAGCGCGCGGCCCGGACGGAGGCCGCCCTGAAGCGGATCGAGGGGAAACTGCGCGGCCGGAAAGATCTGGAATTGCGCGTGATCCGGGCCGGGCTGGACCAAGACAGCGACAGCCTGCTGCCCGACGGCACGCATCTGTTCGGCGCCATCCGCCGCGCCTTGCGCGATGTGCCCAAACGGCGGGTTGCCGGCACCATCATCATCGGCGATGGCCAGATCCACGACATCCCCGGCGCCAAGGCCGGGAATGAGCTGGGCGGCCCGGTGCATCTGTTGTTGAGCGGCGAACGGGGCGAGCGTGACCGCCGCCTGGTGGTGGTCAAGGCGCCCAGTTACGGCATCGTCGGCGAGACCCTGAACCTGAGCCTGCGGGTCGAGGATAGTGCTGGCGAGACGGGCACGGACGGCAGTGGCAACCGCACCCGCCTGCGCCTGCGCCGTGACGGCGGCGGCACGGACAGCCGCAGCATGCCCCTTGGCCTGACCCGCAGCTTCCCCTTTCGCCTCAGCCATGGCGGGGCCACGGTGTTGGAGTTGGAGATTGATCCCGGACCGGATGAGTTGACCCTGAAAAACAACCGCGCGGTCCTGATCATCAATGGCGTGCGCGAGCGTCTGCGCGTCCTGCTGGTGTCCGGCGAACCCCACGCGGGCGAGAGGACCTGGCGCAATATTCTGAAATCCGATCCATCGGTCGATCTGGTTCATTTCACCATTTTGCGACCACCCCACAAACAGGACGGCACGCCGATCAACGAGTTGTCCCTGATCGCCTTTCCGACCCGGGAATTGTTTCAGGACAAACTGGATGATTTTGATCTGATCATCTTTGACCGCTATCGCCGGCGCGGCGTGCTGCCGGACATCTATTTGCAGAACGTGGCCGAATATGTCCGCCGGGGCGGCGCCGTCCTCACCGCCGTGGGCCCGGATTTCGCCTTGCCGATCAGTCTGTTTCGCACACCCTTGGGCCGGATTTTGCCCAGCCGGCCCACGGGCGTCGTGCAGGAGGTGGGTTTTCAGCCCTTGCCCACCGACAAGGGCCGGCGCCATCCCGTAACCGCCGCCTTGAGTGGCATCGGCGAAAGGGACGGCCGGCCCGCCTGGGGCCGCTGGTTCCGGCAAATCGACGTGACGGCTGTGCAGGGCGATATTCTCATGCGCGGGGCCGGGCAAATGCCGTTGTTGATCACGGCCCGGGTCGGCGAGGGCCGGGTCGCGCAACTGTTGTCGGACCATGCCTGGCTGTGGACCCGCGGCTTTGAAGGCGGCGGGCCACAGGCCGAATTGTTGCGCCGCATCGCCCATTGGCTGATGCAGGAGCCGGACCTGGAGGAAGAGGATCTCCGCGCCCGGGCCAATGGTAATCAACTGCTGGTCCAGCGCCGCAGCCTGACCCCGGCCAGCGGCCCGGTGCGGGTGACCACGCCATCGGGCGAAGTGAAGAGCGTAACCTTGAAAGATAATGGCCGTGGCTTGGAAGTGGGCGCTCTCGCCGTTGCCGAACCGGGTCTGTACCGCCTGTATGACGGCGCGCGGAAAGCCATTGCGGCGGCCGGCGACATCAACCCCCTGGAATACACCGATATGCGAACTTCCGCCAAACCGATGCAGGCGTTGTTGCAAGGGAGCGGCGGCGGGGCGTTCTGGTTGTCAGACGGCATGCCCGATATCCGCCGGGTGAAGCCGGACCGCACCAGCCGCGGGCGCGGCTGGCTGGGTCTGCGGGCCAGCGGCGAATACACGGTCAGCGGCGTGGAACAAACCCCCGTACTGCCGGCCCTCGCCGTCCTGCTCCTGTTTCTCGGCCTGACCATGCTGGCCTGGCGGCGCGAGGGGCGTTAGGGGTTTTTTGGCTTGCGTTGAACCACCGTGTGCGGCTGTTCATGGATAACCGGCTGGAGGGGCGTGCCGTCGTTGAGGGTCGCGTGCTGGCCATAGGTCGGCATACGGGCGGGAACAACGGTGCCATGCTGGGCAACGTCGAGAAAAATATGCCGGGTATTTTCCGGCGCGCGTTCGAACCAGTTCGGATCGTCAAAGGTGCCGCCAAATACGCCGATCACGTCCGTGAAGCGTTCAAAGCCTAGAAAAATCTTGGTGCCGCATTTGTCACAAAAATGGATGGTGACGATCTTGCCGCTGCCGCCCGAACGGTGGTCATATGTTTTCGGCTGCCCTTCGGTGACGGCAAAGGCGGTCCGCTCGAAGATCGGCTCGACCAGATACGCCGATCCCGTGGCGCGTTGGCAAAACGTGCAGTGACAGTAGGTAATGCGGACAGGCGCGGATGCCGTCGCAAACCGTACCCCGCCGCAAAGACAGCCGCCCGTGTTCGTGGTCATGTTCGTCATATCCCATGATGCATTCCGTGTGCTTGGATCATCAAAAGATAGCCCATCACACTCTGTGACTAAACATCTAGCGCATGTCGCGTTTAATTGAACGCGAGGCCATGCGCTAAAACCTTTAAGA
>JAPYPT010000337.1 GCA_029937535.1 Alphaproteobacteria bacterium | reverse complement strand
CAGCCGGGCCGGGAAAACGAGGAAGCGGCGTTATGGCGAATGCAAAACATATGGCCGGCGTTATCGGCCTGGGCATCATGGGGCGGCGCATGATCACCAACCTGGTCCAGCATGCCCGTTTTACCAAACCTTGTGCCTGGGACCCCGATCCGCGAGCCTGCGCCGATGCCGTGGCCGAAACGCCCGGTTTGATCATCATGGACGGGGCCGATGCGGTTATCGCGGCGGCGGATCTGGTTTATATCGCCACGCCACCCCTGTGGCATCGCGACTATGCCGAACGCGCCATGGCCGCGGGCAAGCCGGTCTATTCCGAAAAACCCCTCGGCGTCGATGTGGCGGACAGCCGTGCCCTTGTCGCCGCGTTGGAGGAAACCGATACCCCCAACGTGGTGAACTTTATCCAGGCGGCCTCCCGTGCCGTGACCCTGACCGAGGAGCGGATCGTCTCCGGCGCCCTGGGGGACATCACGGGAGCCGATATCATCGTGCATTTCGCCCGCTGGCCGCGGGAGTGGCAGGCGGATGCGGATTGGCTGCGCTTTCGCGACCAGGGCGGCTACAGCCGCGAAGTGCTATCCCATTTCCTGTATGTGACCCAGCGCCTCTTGGGACCCGCCACTCTGTTATCGACCAAGCCGGTTTATCCCGCCGATCGCGACCTATGCGAAACCCATATCTCGGCCACCCTGGACTGCAACGGCGTTCCGGTCTCGGTGCTCGGCTCCAGCGGCGGCGCGGGGCCGGACCGGGTGGAAATGACCATCTGGGGCAGCCGGCGCAGCCATCGCCTGCATGATTGGTTTCTGCTCCAATCCAGCGACGGCGGCGAATGGCAACAGGAATTCCCAGGCATCGAAGACCCCCGCGCCGAAGCCTTCGGCTTTCAGCTGGACAATGTGGCCGCTTGGTTCGAAGGGCGGGATAACATCCTGCCGTCGGCCCGGGACGCCCTCATGGTGCAGGAACTTATCGAGGCGATGCTGGCCGGGGGATGAACGGCTTCCGCCCAGACATGAGGGGGACAAAAATGGAAATTGGTGTTTCGATCCGAAACATGGGGCCGCAATCGAGGCGCGAGTTGATGGCGGCCTGCGCCCGATGCGTGGAAGATATGGGCTTTGAGTCAATTTGGGTCACGGATCATATCGCCATTCCCCCGGACGACGCCGAAGGCAGCGGTGGCCGCTATTTGGATACGTTGACCACGCTCGCCTGGCTGGCCGGGATTACGGAGCGCGTCAAACTTGGCTCCGGCGTCCTGATCCTGCCCTACCGCGCGGCGCTGCCAACCGCCAAACAGGTTGCGACCGTTCAGGAACTCAGCGGCAATCGGCTGGTGCTCGGCGTGGGCATCGGCTGGATGGAGCCGGAATTTCGCGCCCTTGGCGTCGACCGCCGTGCCCGTGGCCGCATCTCCGATGAAACCTTGGCTTTCTTCAACGACTGCTTTTCGCGGGACGAAGTAGAGGCCAATGGCCAGACATTTCTTTTCAAACCGCGGCCGCCGAAACCGCCCATATTGATCGGTGGCAGGGCGCCGCATGCCCTGGTGCGAGCGGCGAAATATGGCGACGGTTGGTTTCCCATATCAAGGACACCCCAGAACCTGGCTCCGGCGCTGCGGACCTACCGGGAACTCACTGACGCCGAAAACAAACCGCCTGGGAACATCACCACATCGGCACGGCTGCCCTTATCCGACTTGGCGCAAACCCGCGCGTTGTTGGATGAATACCAGACACTGGGCGTGGACCGGCTTGTCTGTGGCGTGGCCTACGACACCATTGAAGAATTTCGCGGGCAGCTCGAGCGCCTGAAAACAGCTACGGCGGATGTGACCTCATAATCCGGCGTCAAGCGGTGGTGCCGCCGTCCACGGCGAGGGCCGCGCCGGTGACGAAGGAGGCTTCATCCGAGAGCAGGAACAGCGCGAAATAGAGCTCATATATCGAATTTGCCAATACGCAACCGGGGATCGGCACGCCGCTGATCCCCGGTCCCGCGGCTAATTTGGTCTATTGAACCTAGTACATGGCAATCGGGTTGCCCGGCGAACCGGTCGCGCCCTTTATCTTCAGCGGCGACCAGGCGAACAGGAACTCGGAGACGTTGTCCGCCACCAGTTGGCTGAGATCGAGATTTTCGAGGTTCCAGATGCCGCGTTTTGTTAACATCTCGATGTGGCACTCGAAGGGTTGATGGGTCTCGCCTGCGAAAGTCGGCGCCACCGCTTCCGTGCCCCAGGTATCGCCGCCCCAAAGGATGATCTTGCGCGAGGCGAGATATTTGCAGGCCGTGGTGCCGAAGCCGGGTTCACCCATGTTGAAGGCGGCGACCCTCTTCTTTTTCTCGGCGGCATCAAAGGTATCCCATTTGGAAGGGTGCCAGATGTTGCCATGACCGGTGTAGAGGAAGACGCAGTCGCCTTCGCCGATCGGAGCGATGCCCTGCCGCTTGACCATTGCCTTCACGTCCTCATCAGTGATGATGCCGGGATCGGCTTTGATGCGGGGACCTTTTTTCGGCATCACTGCCGGGATCGGCAATTGTTCCATGCCGCGATAGGCAGCCGCGTTCAGCAGTACGCCGCGACAAACGAAACCTTTCTGGGCAACGTGTTCGACACCCAGTGGTCCGACACCGTAAGGCCCGGCCACCTTAGCCAGGATCTTTCCGTTGTAGAAGAAATCACCCTTGGAGGTGCGGACGCCGATGTGACCCGGGCCGTCGAACTGGGTTCCGACCTGGCCGATCTCGGTCGTCACTACTTCGTCGTTGCCAACTAGTTCGCGCGGACCGTAGGGCACCGGGCCACTTGAGGGCAGGCCAGGAATGGTCAGCTTGAAGCTGCGCACGCCAAACATCGGCATATCCGACTGATAGACCTTGCCAAGGGTCGCGACCTTGCCCAATTTTACCAGTTTGATTGCCTTCAAAACCATCGCTGAAGTGGTGCGGTTGACTGATCCCGCCAAGTCGTCCTTGCCCCATTCAGTAGGCGCCCATTTTTCCGTTAGCGGTTCGTCATTAACCGCCCAGGCTGAACCAGACAAACCCATGCTTAATGTTAACGCGAGCACAGCGAGACTTGCATAATTTGTTTTCAACATTTCTTGTCCTCCCTTTGTGCCGAATTTATCAAAAATATTACGCACTATCGGGAGCGAGGGAGTCAAGCACGCGTGGGACCATCGAGTATGACTTGCCTCGATATAGCCGCCTGGATTGGCGGCAAGCCGCCGAGGCTTCGTACATTTATACGACTAAGCGTGCGTGCGGGTTATAATCCGGCGTCAGGCGGTGGTGCCGCCGTCCACGGCGAGGGCCGCGCCGGTGACGAAGGAGGCTTCGTCGGAGAGCAGGAACAGCGCCGCGTTGGCCATTTCCTCCGGTTGGCCCGGCCGGCCAAGGGCGTTCTGTCCGCCGCGTTTTACCACGAGTTCCTCCGCGTCCATGCCATGCGTTGATTGTTGATCTGGCCGGGAGACAAAGACCCGCAGCATGGGCGTGTCCGTCGCCCCGGGGCAGAGCGCATTGAGGCGGATTTTCTCGTTGCCGTAGCGTTTCGCCATGGCCTTGACGAAGCCGACCACGCCGTGCTTGACGGCGGAATAGACCGGCGAGAATTGGGAGCCGACCAGCCCAGATGTGGAGGCGGTGTAGAGCAGGGAGCCGCCGCCGCGCGCGCGCAGTTCCGGCAATTGCGCCTCGGTGGAGATCAAAATGGTGCGCAGGTTCAGGGTCATGGCAAGGTCAAAATCCGCCATGTCGATGCCCTCGACCGAGGCCGGTCCAGGGTGGCCCACATGGTTCCAGGCGAAATCGAGTCCGCCCAACGCGTTCGCGGCTTCCCTGACAATGCGGACCGAGTCATCGTCCTTGGTCAGATCGGCCGCGATGCCCACCGCCGTGCCGCCCGCCGCCTCGATCTCCTCGACCACCGACTTAACGCCCGCCTCGTCAATATCGACCACGGCCACCGCCGCGCCCTCCTTGGCGAAACGGATGGCGCCAGCCCGTCCCATGCCCGAGGCGGCAGCCGTCACCATGCCCAATTTACCCTGCATCCGCATTGTGTTTCCTCTTCCTGCCGCGTCTTTTTCTTCTGGCCGCGCGGCGTTTCACGTTCCAAAAAAAATCAAGCCATGATGCTAGCAAGCCTGATGACATGGGTCCAACGCAATGGGGCGTCCGGCCACGAATAAGGTCCAGGGCCGCGCTAGCCGGGTTTAGGATATCTTGCTGTCCGGAGTGTAATAGGTTCCCAGGCCTTGCTGTTTGGCGATGCCGGCCGTTCCTTTGTGGACGAGTACGCCAGGCGCCATGGGCCGGCCGCCCTCGCGCAGCCATAGCCGCAGCAACAGCCTTTGCCGGCCTGGGTCCCCAGCGTCCTTGAACGCTGAGCGGTTGTGCAGCAACAGGCAGTTGTTGGCGATGGAGAGTTCGCCTGGTTCCATCATGAACTCGAACTTCACCTCCCCGCGCTCCGTCACCGCCTCCAGGAAATCCAATGCCTCCAATTCAATGTCGCTAAGCTGGAAATGGCCCTCCTGGACGGCCAGGTCGATATAGCCGCGAATAAGGATCACCGAGGGCACGCCGTCCGCCAGCGAAAAGATCGGGATGCGCTCCGCCGTTACCAACGGTTCGCCGGGCCCCTGTTGGCCGAAACGGTGATGGTGATAGCCGCGGTAGAGCGCTTCGATCAGGTCCGGGCGCTCTTCCAGGACGATATTGTGGGCGGTCAGCCCGCTGGCGTAGCCGCTCAAACCCCCCGATTGGGCCGGGCGGAGGCACAGCATGGCGAGATGATCGCAGCGGTCCGTATGCAGCTTCAGCCGGCGGCTGCCGCGATAGGCGCGTTCCTGGGGATCGTCGCCGCCGATGTTGACGACCTCGCCAATCAGATCGCCCAGGGGGCTCTGCGAGGTGGGCCGGCCGAAATGGCTGCCGAGACCGAGGTACATCAATTGAATGTCCTCCGTCGACAGATCCGTGATGGGGAAACCGCGCAGGATGAGCATGCCGCGGCCGCGCTGAACCTCCTGG
>JAPYPT010000521.1 GCA_029937535.1 Alphaproteobacteria bacterium | reverse complement strand
TCGATAGCCTGAAAGTGCCTGATTGGCTGAAGCCGGCGGCCGGCGGCCTGGCCATCGGCGCCATTGCGGTTGAGTTTCCCCAGATCCTGGGCGTCGGATACGAAGCGACGGATGGGGCGCTGAATGAATTGCTGCCCTTGTGGTTATTGCTGTTGTTGATCCCGCTAAAAGCCGCCGCGACGGTCATCAGTATTGGCTGCCGTTTTGGCGGCGGCGTATTTTCGCCCTCGCTCTGTATCGGCGCCCTGACCGGTGGCGCCTTTGGTATTATTGCGGCCGCCGTGTTTCCCCATTTGGCCGCTTCTCACGGGGCCTACGCAATCGTCGGCATGAGCGCCATGGCCGCGGCCGTGCTGGGTGCACCGATTTCAACCATACTGATTGTTTTCGAGCTTACGGGCGACTATCAAATTACCGTCGCCGTCATGTTGGCGACGTCAATTGCGACCGTCATCGTCCAGGGCGTATTGGGGCGCAGTTTCTTTCATTGGCAACTGGAAAACCGCGGACTTAACCTACGTGGTGGCCGGGCCCGCCATCTTTTACAAAGTTTGACGGTGCAGGATGTGCTGGCCACGGATTTTGAGCAAATACCCGAACGCACATCGATCGCGGAAATCAAATCCTTATTTGCCCGACTACCCCACGGCACGTTTGTCGTTGTCGATGGTGAAGATCAACTGGTCGGCACCATTTCCTTCGCGGATATGAAGCACATCGGCTTCGATAGCGCCCTGGATGGTCTCATCAACGCCCGTGATATCGCCCACACCCAGGCTCCAGCCCCCTTGACCAGCGATACGCTGGAGAATGTATTGGCGGTCATGGATGTCTCGGGCGAGGAGCACTTAGCGGTCATAGAAGCGGCCGATGACCGCCGTGTCATTGGCATTATTCACCACGGCGATGTCCTGCGCGCCTATAACCGCGCCCTGCTCGAAGCCCAGGCAGAGGAACATGACGTTGGCCGGTCCTAGAGCAACCCGCATTCAATTGGATTCAATTGAATACGGATAAGTTGCTCTATCTTAAAGGTTTTAGCGCATGGCCTCGCGTTCAATTAAACGCGACATGCGCTAGAGCGTTTTCAATTTAGTATGACCCATATCCTGAATTTGCAAGATAGTTG
>JAPYPT010000336.1 GCA_029937535.1 Alphaproteobacteria bacterium | reverse complement strand
CGGCGTCATGAAAGCTTGACGGTAGCAGTACCGCCAGCGCTTCCACTCCTACCCGTCGTGCCGACGGCGCGCTCGCAGCGCGACGGACCTCTGAAACGATCTATATGAGTCTCTATCACCGCACCTTGGTATTAATCCTTGGGCCGCAGGGAGGCCATGCGGGCCAGCAGGGCGGAGGTATCCCAGCGGCTGCCGCCCATGGCCTCGACGTCCCCATAGAACTGGTCCACCAGGGCCGACATGGGCAGGGAGATGCCCTGGTTTTTGGCTTCCTGCATGCAGATGGCCAGATCCTTGCGCATCCATTGCACGGCAAAGCCATGTTCGTATTCGTCCGCCAGCATGGTCTTGTAGCGGTTTTCCATCTGCCAGGACTGCGCCGCGCCCTGGGAGATCACATCGACCACCTGCGCGCCGTCGAGACCGGCACACAACGCCAGGTTCATGCCCTCGGCCAGGCCCTGGACCACGCCGGCAATACAGATCTGATTGACCATCTTGGTCAATTGCCCCGCGCCCGCCGGGCCCATGAGCTGGCACATCTTGGCGTAGCTATCGATGGCGCCCTCAACCTTGGCGAAATCCCCAGCCTCGCCGCCGCACATCACCGTCAGGGCGCCGTTCTCGGCGCCGGCCTGGCCGCCCGAGACGGGGCCGTCGATGAAACCCACGCCCCGGTCCTTGGCAATGGCATGCATTTCGCGCGCCACATCGGCCGAGGCCGTGGTGTGATCCACGAATACCGTGCCAGGGCTCATACCGGCCAGAATACCATCGTCGCCCAAGGTGACCTGGCGTAAATCATTGTCGGCCCCGACACAGGCAAAGACGATACTGGCGCCGCTGGCCGCCGCTTTCGGCGTGGCCGCGCTGGCGCCGCCATGCTCGGCCACCCAGGCCTCCGCCTTGGCATTGTTGCGGTTGTAAACAGTGACATCATAGCCCTTGGCGGCCAGATGACCGGCCATGGGATAGCCCATGACACCCAGCCCGATAAAGGCGACCTTTTCACTCATGCTCGTCTCCCAATAAACCAAATTTTAGCGGCGTTGCGCCGGAGAAGTGTTCTACACCCCTTCGCCGCCAAGCAAAAGCGGAACCCGCGACATTACTGGCGGGCCGGCGCCGGAAGCGCTAAGCTTGGCCGCAACGAGAAAAATGCAGAGAGAGGCGGAAGTCATGGCCTATTCAGTTTTCGTCGGCGCGGGACAATGGCAAGCGGCGGCGGACGATTCAGCGACCCAGGGTTTTTTCGGCTATGACGCCCAGAAACGGGAATGGCAGCCGCTTTCCAACGGCCTGCCCGACAGCGTTGAGGTCCGTTGCATCGTCATGCATCCGGCCCGGGCGCAAACGATTTATGCCGGCACCCAGGCCGGGCCCTACCGCTCCGATGACGGTGGAGAGAGCTGGCGGGTCCTCGCCCTGCCCGAAGGAACCTCGGACGAGGACAGCGTGGTCTGGTCCATTTGCCTCGATCCCTCCGACCCCGAGACGCTTTACGTGGGCACGCAGAATACCACCGTGTTTCGCAGCCGCGACGGCGGCGCCGATTTTCAACGGTTGAATATCGACGAACCGGACGGCGTGGTCCGCGCCAATTTCGCCATGCGGGTGATCCGTATTGCCGTCGCCGCGCATGATCCCAATGATATCCTCGTGGCGTTCGAGATCGGCGGCCTGGTGGCCAGCCGGGATGGTGGCGAGACCTGGCAAAGCTGCAACAAGGATCTGTTGGCGCTATCCGAACAGGACCATTTGCGCAGCGCCATTGTCAGCGACCAGGAAATCGAGGGCATGATGGATTCCCATGCCCTGACCATGAGCCCCAACCATCCAGGCACGGTCTGGCTGGCCACCCGCATGGGCCTGTTCCGCAGTGACGACGCGGGCAGCCATTGGTCTGAATTCGGCATCGGCCGCTTTTCACCCCTGACCTATGCCCGGGACGTCAAGGTTTCCGGCCACCAGCCCGAGCGTATTTATGCCGCCCTGTCCCTGGCCGCGACCTCCGATGCGGGCTCCCTCTACCGCAGCGACGATTTCGGGCAGACGTGGAACCGCTTCGACCATGGCGTGGACATCGACAGCACCTTGATGGCCGTGGCCGAGGGCGCCGCCTCTCCCGAACGGGTTTACTGCGCCGCCCGTCACGGCAAGATCTTTGGCACCGAAGACGGCGGCAAAACATGGGAGAGCCACCAACTGCCTGGCGGCGTGCAGGGCGTCTACGCGATTGCCTGCGCCTAAACCCGCGTCGATCACATTTCCGACGCGGGCCTTAATTGCGTACGTCATCCTGCTGGCGCTCGGCCCTAATCCGGCCCAGGCGGAAACCGTATTCCTGGCGGATATGACATCGCCGGAGGTGGGCGCTGCGCTACTAAATGGCAAACGAACCGTCATCGTCCCCACGGGCGGCATCGAACAGGGTGGACCGCACCTGGTGCTGGGAAAGCACAACCATATTGTGCGCCGAACGGCCGAGGCGGTGGCCCGCGCCCTTGGCGATGCCTTGGTGGCGCCCGTGGTGGTCTATGTCCCGCAAGGTTCCATTGCGCCGCCGAGGGGTCATATGATGTATCCCGGCACCGTCAGCCTGCCGGAAGGTGTATTTCAGGCGGTGCTGGAAAATATCGCCCGCAGCTTCAAGACCCATGGTTTTACCCGGATCGTCTTTTTGGGCGACAGTGGCGGCAACCAACGGAGCCAGGGGGCCGTCGCCGACCGTTTGAACAAGGAATGGAGCGGCTCGGACGCGCGCGCGCTGCACGTTTCCCATTACCATGACCCGGAAGCCAACGGACAGTTCGCCTGGATGCGGGCGCAAGGCAGGGCGGACGCCGCCAAAAGCGGCCATGCCGATTGGCGCGATACCTCGGAACTGATGGCAACCCACCCCGAGGGCGTGCGCCGGAACAAAATCGGCGCGCCGGATACCGCCGGCGTCACCGGTGATCCCACCGGATCATCGTCCGGCTTGGGAAAAAAGATGTTGGAACTAAAAATCGCCGCGGCATTGCGGCAAATCAAGCGCTGGCGCGCCCGGCCCGGTAACTGACCACAAAAAGGCATCAACAATGTATGGTTCCCTGTTGCTCGCCGACCCAGGCGGTATTTTGATTTGGGTTGGCCTTACCGCCTTCGTGGCCGGGCTGATGCGCGGTTTCGCCGGGTTCGGCTCGGCCATCCTCATGGCGCCGGTCTTCGCCGTGCTGTTGGGGCCCGTGCATATGGTGCCCATGGTCGCCGCCATTGAACTGCCCATGAGCGTGATGTTGTTCCTCGGTTGCCGGCGGGATGTGGACTGGCGCTTCGTCGGGCCGCTGTCGGCCGTCTCGATTGTCGCCATGCCGCTGGGCGTCTGGTTGCTGGTCAGTCTGGATGGCGCCGTTATCACCACGGCCGTTTCGATTATCGTGTTGTTGTTTGTCGCCGTGTTGATGACCGGTTGGCGCTACGATGGCCCGCGCCCCTTGTCCCTGACCTTGGGCATCGGCGGCCTATCGGGCGCCATGATGGCCACGACCTCCGTCGGCGGCCCGCCCGTCCTGCTCTATATGCTGGCGGCGAAAGTACCGGCCGCCACCATCCGGGCGAATATCGTCGCCTATTATCTGTTCACCGGATTTGTCCTGGTCGCCATCGTCATCAGCGCCTCGCCCAGCGGCACGGCCGCCGTGGTCGATGCCGGGTTGGTGGTGCCGGTTATTTTGCTCAGTTCATGGATTGGCAGCCGGCTGGCGGGCAAGGCCTCGGAAAATACCTACCGCTGGGTCGCCTATCTGTTCCTCACCGTCGCCGGCCTGTTTGGGCTAATCGGCTAGATCATTTTCAACTAACGTTGAATCGCCAAGCCACCCGCTCCCCCTCCCGGCCACCCACTGGGATCATGATTGATGGGTGGCCGGGAGGGGGAACGGGTGGTTCAGACTGCATTGAAAATGCTCTAGATCAAATAGCTCCGGGCGACTGCAAGCGGCGAAGGTGCAGATCGTTGACGGTTACGGTGCCGGCCAACAGATCATGCAGGCAGCGGCCACGGGAATTAAAGAACGATATCCCCAGAACCAGGAATGTGGCGAAGGCCAGGCTGGCATAGAACAAAAACGTCTGCAGGGCCGCCTGGGCGAACCCGGGTCGATGGCCATTCCAGGCCACCACGCGCAGGTCCATGATGCGCATGCCGACCGTGGCGTTCGCGCCGCCGCCGATCAGCAAGGTGTGGTAGGCAAACGGCAGGATAAACGCGGCCAAGGCCAGGACCGGATACAACAGGCCCAGCGTAATCAGCGCAAAAAAGCTGCCGACAACCCAAAACGCCACCAACAGCACCGCGATAATGATCAGGTCAATGGCGTAGGCGACCAGACGCTTGATACGGATGCCGTCGTAAAGCTCCGGCGCCGCCAACGGATCAGGCGCCGTATCCGCCCAGAACCTGGTCCGGCCATGATGGATTTCGTCGTTAGGTGATAGAACCGCGCGCACCGATTTTCCTCCCGCTTGTCGTCGGCAATTATAGACTAGATGGGGACGCTTTGGCGGCGGCGCCATTCGGACATACGGTACGGATGTACGGATGGCCGAATTCAGCTAATCCGCCGGTCCGGGCGGGGCGGAGGGAAGCAGTGCGGCCTCCCGCAGCAGAACGATGGAAATACGCCGGTTCGTGGGCAGGGTCGGGTCTTCGGGCACCAATGGATCGGTGTCCGCCTTGCCGGAGACGGAGGCGATGCGGCTTGCCGGCACGCCGTATTTAACCAAGGCGCGGCGCGAGGCGTTGGCCCGTTCGGCGGATAGCTCCCAGTTGCTGTAATCATTCCGGCCACGAAATGGCACCGAGTCCGTATGGCCGGAGATAGCGATCTGGTTCGGCATGCGGTGGACGATATCGGCCACTTTCTCCAATAATTTCTGTAGATTTTCGTTCATTTTAGAGCCACCGGAGGGGAACATGGAGGCTTTTTCCTGATCCACCAACTGGATGCGCAGGCCCTCGGGCGTGTTGTCGATAATCAGGTTTTGCGCCATGTCGGCCAACCCTGGAGAATCCTGCATGGC
>JAPYPT010000335.1 GCA_029937535.1 Alphaproteobacteria bacterium | reverse complement strand
GCCCAAGAGCGCCGGAAATGGCGCGGATATTGGCAAGATCAGAAGTTAAATCAAAGGCGACCTTAACCTTGAAGGCGCGATAGCCGCGATCCCGGCAGCGGGCGACCATCTCCGGCGCGCCGGCGGGATTTAGATTGGAGGCATAGGCCGGCAACGGCTCGGGCGGGTCTTCCCGCCCCAGGGCGCGCCACAACGGCATATCAGCCTTGCGCGCCGTCAGGTCCCAAAGGGCAATATCAAGGCCCGCGAGACAGGCCGCGAAATTGCCAGGCTCGGCGCTTTGCAAGGCATGACGCCGCATCCGCCGGGTCATATCGCGCCAGGCCTCCGCCGGTCCTTCGTAGCCACGGCCAAGGGCTGTTGGCAAAATAATGCTCTGCAACAGTCGGACCTTGTTCTCGGCCCCACAGGGCGGGAACGAACCCCAGATTTCTCCCCAGCCGTAAGCACCGTCCTGGTCCTCGACCCGCAACAAGACGTTGTTGCGCGCCGTTATGGCGCCAAACGAGGTTACGATCGGTTCCTTGATCGGGGCGGAGAAATGGTAAATTTCGACGCGGGCGATTTCGATCATGTGGGCACCTAACCGTCGAGCGCCTCCATGAAGCGGCGGATCGCGTCCATATGGGCGTCCGGCGAGGACAGGCCCGCGTTCATGGTATTGATGGTCACATGGCTGGCGCCAAGCTCGGCCCAGGCCGCGACCTCCGCCGCACAGGCCTCGGGCGAGCGTTCGCCAAGCTTGACCCGGCCCTCGATATCGACCGCCGCCGGATCACGGCCTGCCTCGCGGATGTAATCATGCAGCTTTGCGATCAAGGCGCGTCCTTCTTCGTTCGGGGTCGTCCCGTCCGGGCCAAAACCTTCGAATTGCGGCAGCCAGCCGTCGCCTAGCTGGGCGGTGCGGCGCATGACGTTGTCCGACATGCCGCCAAATAAGATCGGTATGGGTTGCTGCACCGGGCGGGGGTTGATGCCCGCATCGGTGATTTTGTGCCATTTGCCGTCAAAGGTCACCGCGTCCTGGGTCCATAGGGCGCGCATGACTTCGATCTGCTCTTCCGAACGTTTGCCGCGGTTGTGAAAATTTTCGCCCAGGCCTTCGAACTCGACATCGTTCCAGCCGATCCCGATGCCCAGCCGCAACCGGCCCCCGCTCAGGACATCCACCGCCGCCGCCTGTTTCGCCACCAAGGCGGTCTGGCGCTGCGAGACGATGATAATGCCCGTGGTTAGGCCGATCTTTTCGGTCAGGCCGGCGAGATAGCCGTACAGGACAAAGGGCTCGTGAAAGAGTGAATCAAGGTCATAGGGCCCCTTGAAATCCGGCCGGCTGGCGCGATTGGCGCCGAGCACATGGTCAAAGGCCAATATGTGGCTGCAGTTCAGCCCCTCGGCCGCCTGCGCATAGTCCCGGACCGCAATGGGGTCCGAGCTGATTTCCGTCTGTGGGAAGACAACACCGACTTGCATTTTTTAGTCTCCTGATATTTCGCTTAATCGCTGGTGGCGACCAGCAGCCGCCCATCGACGCCATGACGCTCAATAAATCCGGCAACCAGGCCGCTTGTTCTGGCTTCCATCACGAAGTCCTGCAGGAACCGGGCGGCGGCGGTATTTTCAGGTTTGGTGCCGATCGCTTGCTGTACCGTGGCGTAGTAGCCGTCAAGAATTGTGGCGCCCGGCAGTTTCTTGATATCTTCGTTTAACGCAGGCCGCAGACCTGCCAGCGCCTCCAACCCTTCGTTCATGAACAGCTCCAGCGTGCCGCCCAGTCCCTTGGCGCGGTGCAGCTCAGCATGCTCCAGCGTGCGGGTCAGGTAAAGATCATAAGCGCTCCGGTTCGACACCGCGATGCGCACGCCGGGGCGGTCGACGTCTGATATTTTTTCGAGCGGTGAATTTTCCGGGACCAGATAGGTCGCCTCGATCTCCGTATAGGCGGAGGAAAAGGCAATGGTCTCGGCCCGCGCCGGTTCCGCCCCGATCAAGCCGATGTCCCAGTGATCTCCGCCCACGGCATCCGCGACCTCCCCCGGCGAGGCAAATTTCACATATCTGACTTCAACCCCCAACCGCTCCGCGATCGCGCGGGCCATGTCGGGCGAGACACCGACCGGATCGCCCGCGGGCGTCGCCCCCGTGACCAAAAGCGGGTTGGACATATTGATGGCCGCGCGAAGGGTGCCGCTGGGAGCCAGCTCGGAAACAACGTCTTGGGACATGATTGATGCGCCTATAAATTTGATGGATTGAGTTCATCCTATGCGAGGCATTCATCACCGCGCAAGCGCGTTGCCCTTGGGGCGCGGTTGAGCCATGCTTGAACCTAGATGTGGATTAATTTCAGGACCGTAAGCATGAGATTGGGCGTCAGCCTTTCCTTCGTAGACAATGAGACGGTTGCGGGCAAGACCTATATCGCCGGCCTGGGACTGGCGGAAAGCACGGGGTTCGACAGTCTTTGGTTTTTCGATACCGTCGGCCGCGGCGCCTTTCGCCCCGACCCGGTCAGCGCCATGTCGGCGGCGGCGGCGGTAACGTCGCAAATTGAAATCGGCACCTGTATCCTGCAAGTCCCCCTGCGCCACCCCGTGGAACTTGCCCACCGCATACTAAGCGCGCATTTCCTCTCCGGCGGCCGGTTGCTTCTTGGTGTCGGCGCCGGCTCCACGGAAACCGACTTCGCGGCGGTCGAGGCCGACTTCGCCAATCGGTTCCGTAGCCTGGAGCAGGCACTGCCGCGCATGCGGGGGCTGTGGCGGGGCGAAACGGTTCAAGGTGCGAATTTAACCCCCTGGCCCTCGGCCCAGGGCGGGCCGCCCATTCTGATCGGCAGTTGGGCCGGCAGCCGCTGGATCCCCATCGCCGCACAGCAATATGACGGCTGGATCGCCTCGGCCCGCTTCACCAACTTCGCGGCGCTGAAGGAAGGCTTGGCGAGGTACCGGGGCGAGGGCGGAGGGCGGGCCATCGCCACCAACATCCCGGTCGATCTGACGGCGAAGGGATCGCCGCTCTCGGACGATGATCATCTCGATCTGCGTTGCCCGCCGGAGGAGGCTGCGGTTCGCCTTGCCAAACTGGCGGAAATTGGCTTTGACGACGCGGTTGTCACCGTTTCGACCATAACCGAAGAACACATGGCGGCGGTTCGCGCGCTTCACCCATGAACCGGCACCGCCGTTGCAGGAAGGGGTTAGGTATAAATATGACAGAGATGCAAAAGCAGCCCCCAACCCTAAAATTGGGGCATGTGGTGCTCAAGATGCGGGACCTCGACAAAGCCAAGGCGTTTTACCGCGATATTTTGGGGCTGAAAATAACCGAGGAGCGCGGGGATTTTGGGGTTTTCTTCCGCTTTGCGGACTATCATCACGACATCGCCATCTTCAAGGTCGATGACGATGCCGCCGCGCCCGAACATAACCAGGTCGGCCTGTCCCATCTTGCCCTGGTCGCCGACAGCCTGGAGACCGTCAAGGCCATGTACAGCCGGCTTGTGGAACACGATGTGCCCATCGTCAGGACGGTGGATCACGGGGTGACGAAAAGCGTGTACTTCAAGGACCCCGAAGGCAACGAACTGGAGATTTATTGCGATGTTGCCGAAAAACCCTGGCGGGAGGTCGATACCATGTTCAAGTCCGAACACATCGACCTTGGTGACTAAACTGGGTTTCTTACCCAGCTATCCAGGATTGCCCGCAACGCGGATACAAAGGCCAGAGGTTGATCCAGCATGACATGATGGTGGGCGACGGGTATTTCCACCACCGGCGCCTTCGGGCCCATGACGGATGACATGTAGCGAACGGTGCGCCGCGAGACGATTGCGCTTTTTTCGCCGAAGATCAGCGCGGCACGGCATTTCAGCGCCTTAAGTTCTTCGCCATAGGGTTCGCCGAAGCGCCGCGAGCCCATGACTTTCGCATCGAATTTCCAGGTCCAGCCGCCATCCATCCGTTTGATCGAGGTGCGCGCGATATGGTCCAAAATATAGCCGTTCTCGCAGGGTTGTTCCGGCATCAGGCGGAAGCGGGCCAGCGCGGTTTCCTGATCGGGATGAATTTTTGGCTTTGATTTTGGTGGCGCGGACGGATTGGGCAAAGGGGTATCATCAGGGTCCTGCACTGGGGAATCGACGATGACCGTCCCCGATAGCATCTCACCGTGTTCCGAGCCGTACTTCATGGCGATAAGACCGCCGAAGCTGTGGCCGACGACGACCGGGCGCGGCCAGAGGCGGGCGTCTTCCAGCACCGCGCCAATTTCGCCCGCCCATATTTCCGGCAGATAGGTTTCCCGCGCGCCGCTGTCCCCCATGCCGGACAGATCAATGGCGGCAACCCGGTACGCTTTGGCAAAGAAGGGCGCGATAAACCGCCACCAGTTGGCGTGCGCGCCACCGCCGTGCACGAACAGCAGGCCCGGACGATGATCATTCGGTTCATCGCCGGGATCATCGAACCAGGCCAGATAGTGGACGGCACAGCCCTCAACATCGACGAAACGCGAATGCGCCGGATATTCAATGGCGCGTTGAAACCAATCAGGTGCGGCGGGACGTACTTCGTTGGGCATTACATATGTCGCGGTCAGGTAAATGGTTGGCGGCGCCTTGTTTTGGCAATCGAAATTACCCGGCGCACGCCCTGAATGTGGATCAAGGCGCCTAAATATGCTCTACAAATTCATACGAGACAAGGCGGCATTGGCGCCGCCATTCGGGAGTTGACCATCGGTTATGCGTGAATTGTTAAATACCAAAATCCCCCTCGCCCTGCCGACGATGGTGACGATACAGTCGTTTGGGACCATGTGCAGTTTCGCCGCCGCGGTGGTGGCGGTACGGGCCTCCGCCGATCTGGGCGTGACGGCGACGAGTATCGGCATCTATATGGCCGTGCTGTACATCGTCGGCATGCTGACGGGCCTTTGCGCCGGCAGCTTTCTGGCCCGTTACGGCGTCATTCGAACCTGCCAGATTGCCTTGCTGGCCGCCAGCGTCGGCCTTGGGCTGGCCGCCGTCATTCCACTGTGGTGGGTTGCGATCATGGGCGCCGGGCTGATCGGC
>JAPYPT010000520.1 GCA_029937535.1 Alphaproteobacteria bacterium | reverse complement strand
TACTCGTCTGAGTCCCACCCGGGGTAGAAGCCTACACCAAAGGCAATGTCGTCGCCGACGAAAGCGGCGGTTCGGTTTAAGCCCCTTTTAGGCTCGGCCGGCTCGATATACGAACGCGCTCTTTTTAATTGCAAAGGGCGCGCCTTGAACCTCATATCCAGAAAATCGTGTTGCCCACCTTGCCGGTAAAATAGTCGACCACCAGCCAGAGCCCGTTTACCAGCACCTGCCCCGAGATCAACCCCAGGAAAAAGGCCTGCGAGCGGCCGTAGAGCGCCGCCCCGCCGTAGCGCAGCACGATCTTCTTGATCGCCCAGGCCAAAAAAATGCTCGAGGCGATGTGGTTCATCAATTGGGCGTTGCCGCCCACGGGGAAACCGATGGGGTGTACTGGCCACCAGACGAAGCGCTGCCGGGCCCACATCATCAGCGTCATCAGCGCCGCACCGCCGGCGAAAAAGCCCATGCCCGGCCAGTAAACACCCTCCTGTTCCATGCCGCGCACGGCCAGCCCGTAGGCCACCGCCGGCCCGCTCTTGAAAAACCAGCTGTTCAGGTTGATGCCGCCGTGGCGATAGGCCATGTGGAAAATCATCCACAAGGCCCCACCCGTACCGATGAACAACGCCAGGATGACCCCCCAGAAAACCCGCCGGCGCAGCGCCGGGGCCATCTCCTCGATCATCTTGAGGCCGTTGGAGAAAGTCGCCATGACGAAGACCCGGATATCGGCGGCCCATATGTAGGACAGGGACATATTAACAGCGCCGCCGGCCCCCACCAGCCCCGACCCCAACCCCTGTAGGATCAGGTCGGGCGTCGCCAGCGGCGAGCGCACCACGGGGATACCGGCCTCGACCACGATGCGCGTGATGCCGATAAAGACCAGCACGGCGCCGACGACAAAAAGAACGGCGATGCCGGCGGGCGTCCCCATAAGCCATAGCCACGCCGCCATCACCGCCATACCCCCCAAAGCCCCGAACGTCGCGCCGCGATAGGACATGACTTCGTCCGAATCGTCGACATACGGCGCCCGACCGATGGCCTTGAGCCAGACGTTTTTCAGGTGCGCCCGGCCGGTCCATAGGCCGTAGATCACCATGGCTATCAGGGCGCCAACGCCTTGGTAG
>JAPYPT010000334.1 GCA_029937535.1 Alphaproteobacteria bacterium | reverse complement strand
ACAGCTAGAGCAACCCGCATTCAATTGGATTCAATTGAATGCGGATAAGTTGCTCTATCTTAAAGGTTTTAGCGCATGGCCTCGCGTTCAATTGAACGCGACATGCGCTAGGACAACAACACAACCTAAACCTCGGCCGACACCTTGGACGGCGGCAGGCCCATCACCTTGCCGAAAGCGGCGGAGAAGGCGGAGGCGCTCCGATAGCCGTGCTGTTGGGCGACACCGGCAATGGGCTCGCCCCGGGATAGCGCCTCAAGCGCGTTGTGAAAGCGGATGCGCTGGCGCCAGCGGTTAAAGCTCATGCCCAAATCGCGCTCGAACAACCGGGCCAGGGTGCGGCTCGAGGCGCCGGCGACTTCGGCCCAGGCATCCAGCGTCCTGCGGTCCGAGGGGTCGGCGAGTAATTCGGCGCATAGGCGCTGCAACCGCGCATCTTTCGGCAAGGGCACATTTAGCGACAATTCCCGCGCCCGGCCAATTTCCGTTTCGATCATTTTGGCGATCAGACCAGCCCGGCTGTCGGGATCATAGACCACCGGTTCTTCACTAAGCGCCAGGATCAATTCGCGCAATAAATTGGAGACGGCAACAACACACAAGGCACGGGAGCGCACGCCGGCGGCCACGATATCAATATACAGCGTCCGCATTTCCACCGCGCCATGCATGGAGACAGAGTGATTTGTTCCCCCGGGAATATAGACCGCGCTATCACGCGGCACGATCCAGGCCTCCCGCTCGGTCCGCAAGCGCATGATGCCGTCCGCTGCATATAGCAGTTGATCACGCTCGTGTTCGTGCAGGGGAATTTCGAACCCATCGGTGAAATTTTTCGACATCACCCCGATCGCCTGGGGCAGGTCCTGATAATCCTGAGGGTCCGTGCTGCGTTTTCTATGAATTGCCATGGTATCCGTAGCTTCAATCGCAATGGCTTTTGGCGTAATTGCGATGATATTTGGCATGACATCGCATTTCCGCCAAGTGTAAATTTAGGGTGCCTAACTATTTGGAGAAAGCGGACGCATGGCACGGGATCGGACATATTTTTTGATGCTGAACATCGGTCATTTCATGGACCACTTGTTCACACTAATTTTCGCGACGGTTGCGGCCCTGGTGCTGTATCGGGAATGGGGCCTCGGCTATGCCGAGCTTATCGCCTATGCGACGCCGGGATTTTTTGCTTTCGGTGTGTTCTCCCTGCCGGCCGGCTGGATTGCCGATAAATGGAGCCGGGACGGCATGATGTGCGTGTTTTTTATCGGCATTGGCCTGACCGCCATCGCCATTGGTTTCGCCCAGACGCCCCTGCAGATTGGGTTCGGTTTGTTCGTGGTCGGTATGTTCGCGGCCATTTATCACCCTGTTGGCCTGGCCATTGTTACCACGAAATGGCGCAATACGGGCATGCGGATTGCCGCGAATGGTGTTTGGGGCAATCTCGGCGTGGCCAGCGCCGCGCTCATTGCCGGCTACCTGATCGACAACAGCAGCTGGCGCATGGCCTACATTTTGCCCGGCTGCTTTTCCATTGCCATGGGGTTCGCTTATATGGCCCTGCGCTGGAAGAATATTCAGATTGAACACACGGCGCCGAAATTGGCGAAGGAGACAGTAAAAGTGCAGGCTTCGGCCACCTACCGGGCCCTGCTGATACGGGTTTCGGTGATCGTGTTCTTTACCACGGCCGTGTCCTCCGTGATCTTTCAAGCCACGACATTCGCACTGCCGAAAATTTTCGACGAACGCCTGCAGGGACTGGCAACGGAACTGTCCGCCTGGACGGATATTATCGCCGGCGGCGGGCAGGGCGATGTGGCGACGGTCATCGGCACACTGGCCTTTATCGTGTTCGCGGTCGCCTCCATTGCGCAGCTCGTGGTCGGCAGCCTGCTGGACCGCTTCGGACCCCGCATTGTCTTCATGACCGTTGCGACGATCCAGGTGGTTTTTTTCCTGGCAATGCAAGGTCTGACCGATGGCATCGCGCTGGCGGTTGCACTGGGCTTCATGCTGGGCGCCTTTGGTCAAATCCCCATCAACGACTACATGATCGGCAAAACCGCCTCCGGCGCCTACCGGGCCCGCATATACGGCGTTCGCTATGTTGTGAGTTTCACTGCCCTGGCGGTGTCCTTGCCATTTATCGCCTTCATCTATCAAAATTGGGGCTTCGATACTCTGTTTGTTATTCTTGCCGTGGCCGCCGCGGTGATATTTATTGCCGTTTCAATCCTGCCGAAAAAACTGCCCACGCCCGAGGCGGAAGCCGTCGCCGCGGAGTAGATCCCGTCACCTCGGAGTACGCCATGACCACCATTGATCCCAAGCGCCGCGATCTGGTCGCGGCATTCCGCGAAAATCCGCGCGGCCCTCACAGCCCGGAACTGCAACGGCTGGTCAATAAGTTGCGCTTCGATCCAACCATGAAAGACAAATATGTGGTGGTTTGCACCAAGCCGTACAAAGAATGGACCCTGGCACAACTGCCCGGTCAGCGCGGCAAGCCGATCCGCATGCACAAGGACCAGGTATTCACCGATCTGGATGATGCCGAACGGGCCATTTTCAAACTGCGCTGGGAGGCGCACACCGGCCAGACCCTCGATTGAGGGGCCGAACGGGCGGTCTTGCGCGGGGACATGACATGAGAACATTGTTTGGCTATAGCGATCGGATAAGCGCCCGGCCCGGCGACACCATTAACTTCATGGTCAGCAGCCTGCGCGGAAAGCCCTATCAGGCTGACATCGTACGTTTGATCTGTGGTGACGACAGCCCAGCGGGGCCGGGCTTTAAGGAGATTTTGCAGCCCACGGCGATTGACGGCGAATACGAAGGCCGCGAGCAGCCTATCCACGATGGCTCTTACGTTTTGGTCCCGCACGCATCGACCTTCGACAACATCTCCAGTTTCACCTTGCAGGCGATCATCTGGCCGACGACCCCCGGCCAAGGCCGGCAAGCACTCCTTGGCACATGGTGCGACGAAGCAGAAACCGGCTATGAATTGTTCATCGACGAGACTGGCGCCGCAGCTCTTTGCATCGGCGATGGCGAGGGCAGAGTTGAGACCCTCAATGCCGGCGCGGCAATGGTGGCGCGTGAATGGTATGTTGTCGCCGCATCCTATGATGCCGATACGAAGGAGATGCGGGTCCATCAGGAGCCGCTGACACCGGGGCCCGGGGTTGGCGGCACGGTGGCCGTTCAGCATACGGCGGCGGTTGATCCGCCGGCGCGGGACCCGGCGCCGTTCCTCATGGCGGCCCATATGAAAACCCATGCTGAAGCGTCCGGCGGCGCCGTGATCGGCGCCCACTATAACGGCAAGATCGACCGCCCGCGCTTCGCCAACCGGGCGTTATCACTGGCCGAAATGGAAAAGCTGAGATCGGCGGACATTCCCGATACCCTGAGAGCCGACATTGTTGGCTGGTGGGATTTCTCGCAAGATGTCGGCGGAACCTGCGTTAGCGATATGTCTCCGCACCGGTTGCACGGCGAGACCGTCAACCTGCCGGCACGCGGCATGCGGGGGCACAACTGGTCCGGCCGGGAGCATAGCTGGCAACTTGCCCCGGACGAATATGGCGCCATCCATTTCCACGATGATGATCTTTACGACGCCGGATGGCAGGCCGACTTCACCCTTACCGTGCCCGAAAGCATGGCCAGCGGGGTCTATTGCGCCCGTCTCGTGGGCGCGGATGATGAAGAACGCATTCCGTTCTTCGTGCGGCCCCCAATGGGTACGACGACCGCCGATGCCGTCCTGTTGATCTCCACCGCGACCTTCATGGCTTACGCCAACATGCAGTGGTCCATGAACACGATCTTCGCCGAGCCCAAGGGCGGCGGTATCACGGTCCTTGGACGTGATGATGTGTTCCTGCAGGAAAACCCGGGCTATGGCCTCTCGCTTTATGACAAGCATTCAGACCAGACCGGCGTCTGTTATACCTCGCGCCTGCGGCCGATCTTCAACATGCGGCCCAAAACCAGTCTGTGGAGTTTCAACGCCGACACCCATGTCACCGACTGGCTGGCGAAGATCGGTCAGGGCTATGACGTGGTTACCGACGAAGATATTCATCTCGAAGGCCTCTCCGCCTTGGAACCCTACCGCGTGATCATTACGGGCGCGCATCCTGAATATTGGTCAACGCCCATGTGGGACGCCATGGTGGCCTACCAGGGTCAAGGCGGCCGGTTGATGTACCTGGGCGGGAACGGTTTTTACTGGCGCATCGCCTATCACGATACCCTGCCGGGCGTCCTTGAATTGCGCCGGGCGGAGGGCGGCATGCGCTACCAGTCCGCCGAACCGGGTGAATATTATCAAAGTTTCAACGGTGAACTGGGCGGGCTGTGGCGACGGTTGGGCGCGCCGCCCAATACCCTGGTCGGGGCGGGCACGGTGGGAACCGGATTTGATTCGGCGTCTTATTACCGCCGCACGGAGGCAAGTCACGATCCCCGCGCCGCCTTCATCTTCGAAGGCGTGGACAACGACGAATTAATCGGTGATTTCGGATCCTTACTCGGTGGCGCCGCGGGCGTCGAACTCGACGGCGCCAACCGCAAGCTCGGGACACCGCCGCACGCCCTTGTCGTCGCCCGCTCGGAAGGACATTCGCAACTATACTTTCTATGCCCCGAAGAGACGCCTTTCCACCATCCGGTCATGAGTGGGGCCGAAAACCCACGGGTGCGCGCCGATCTGTTATTTTATGAGACGGCGGCCGGCGGCGGCGTCTTCACCACGGGTTCAATTTCGTGGTGCGCGGCGCTGGCCCACGACGGCTATGACAACAATGTCGCCCGCATCACCACCAACGTGTTAAGGCGGTTCCTGGCCCCGGAACCTCTTTAGCCATACGACACGACAAACAGCCTCATTGACGTCATTGCCGGGCTCGACCCGGCAATCTAGGGCAACAAACTCCAGTGTTTGCAGCCCTGGATCCACGGGTCTCCGCTTCGCTACGCCCGAGGATGACGGTGTGTCGTGTAGCGTGCTCTAGATGTTTAGTCCCAGCGTGTGATGGGTTATCTTATGATGATCCAATCA
>JAPYPT010000333.1 GCA_029937535.1 Alphaproteobacteria bacterium | reverse complement strand
CTTAAAATAAAGAGCAATTGAACCAATCACTTGGGTCGCGACAGCTTGCCCTGCAGGCGCATGACATAGCCGATGACTTCAGCCACGGCCTTGAAAAACTCCATTGGTATTTCACGGTCCAGATCCGCCGTCGAGTACAAACCGCGGGCCAGAGGCGGGTTTTCCACGATAGGCACATCATTTTCTTCCGCCACCTCGCGGATGCGGAAGGCGATATTGTCCTGACCCTTGGCCACCACCTTGGGCGCGGCCATGGTGTCGGAATCGTATTTCAGGGCAACGGCGAAATGGGTTGGGTTGGTGATCACCACATCCGCCTCCGGCACCGCCGCCATCATGCGGGCGCGGCCCCGCTCGCTGCGCAATTGCCTGATCTTGGCCTTGACGTGAGGGTCGCCTTCGGACTGTTTGCTCTCGTCCTTCACGTCCTTGACGCTCATGCGCAAATTCTCGAACCAGTCATAACGCTGATAGAAGGTATCGCCGATCGCCACCGCCGCCATCACCAACAGGACGGCCATCAGGATCTTTAACGTCTCATGCTGGAGAAAGCCCAGCATCGAGATCAGTTCCATGCGCGGCACATGGCGCAGATTGACCAGGTCCGGCCAAATGATGGCGATCACCATGCCGCCGATGACAATGATCTTGGCCATTGCCTTGAGCAGATCCACCGCCCCCTTGCTGCCGAAGATTTTTTTAACACCCTTCATCAGGGACAAATTTTCGAGCTTCGGCGCGATCTTGTCCGGCGCGAAAACCAGACGATGCTGCAGCATGTTACCGGCCAGGGCGGCGCCCACCAGGATTAGAAACGGCAGGGCCAGAAAGCTTAGGACCTTGGCTCCCGCCAGGTTGGCCAGTTCGACCAGGGTCCCCGCCTCTGCGTCGATGGCGTGCGGGGATTCCAGAAACCGGGTAAAATGGTGAACTATACCGTCGCCGATATCGCCGCTGAACAGTCCGACAATCGCCGCGCCGGCGGCCAGCATGAACCAGTGATTGACTTCCTGGCTCTTCGGGACCTGACCTTTCTTGAAGGCATCGTCAATGCGCTTTGCGGTCGGTTCTTCCGTTTTGTCCGATTTATCCTGATCATCCGACATCTATTGCGGCCCCGCGATCAGTTTCATGGCGTTATCCTCGAAATATTCCAGGAACACCATCAGGGAAGATGACAGCACCAGGGTGATCATCAGAAAAGCCATCACCATCTGCGCCGGCACGGCGATGAAGAACAATTGCACGGCGGGAATCAGGCGCTGCAGGATGCCCAGACCAATATAAAACAACAGGCCATAGACGATGAATGGCGCGGCCATCCTTATTCCCACATTGAAGGACGATGACACCAAATGTATGGCCAATTGGGCGAAATCATCCAAAGGCGGCGCCTGACCGGCGGGGAACAACAGATAACTATCCAGGATGCCGGCGAACAGCAGCATGTGCAATCCCGATACGAAGACCAGCACGACGCCGATGAGGGCCATCAGGGCGGCCACGACGGCACCCTGGGTACCTTGGTTCGGATCGACGGTCTGGGCGAACGCCAAGCTGCTTTGAAATGATATGACCACGCCGGCGACATGCAAGCTGGACATCAACAGACGCGCCGCGCCGCCAAAAAAGACGCCAATGATGACTTCCCCGGTAATCAGTGTGAACAGAGCAAAGGGGGAATTCGGCATCACCGGCAAACCGTCGCGCACCAGGGGATACATGATCACGGCGACCGCCAGGCCCAGGCGGACGCGGGAGAAGACGTAGTTTTCGCCAATGCCGGGCAGCAGCATGACGGCGGCGGCGATGCGGGAAAAGACCAGCATGAACGCGAAGATCTCCGCGGGCAGAATTTGCCCCAGCATCCCGGCCGCCTACGATAAATCGACGATGTGTTGGGCGATCCGGTCCATGAAGGACATCAAATTCTGCATCATGTAGGGCATGAAGAACAACAGGGCCAAAAAGATAGCGAAAATTTTCGGCACGAAAACCAGGGTCATTTCCTGAATTGACGTCAAGGCTTGGATCAATGCGATGGTCAGCCCAACCAGCAGACCGATCCCCATGATCGGCGAGACCACCAATAGCAATGTGAATATTGCGTCCTGCGCAATGTCGAGGACTTCCGGCACACCCATGTTTGACCCTCACTAACCCCTTAAAAAAAGCCTTTAGATCGGCATGCGCAAAATATTCTGATAGGCCTGAACCACCCGGTCACGCACCGCGACCACGGATTCCAGAGCCATTTCCGCGTTGGCGACGGCGGTCACCACGTCCGTGATATTGGCCTGGTTGGCGACGGCCTTGATGCTGATATTCTCGGCGCCTTTCACGGAATCGATGGTATCGGCAATGGTATCCTTCAAGATGGCGCCGAAGTCCGTGCCGCCGGCTTCACCCACATCGCCCGGACCACCCGCCTCACCCTTATCCATGGACCGCTTCAGTGCTTCCACATAGGCGATCGAGGCATTCAAAACCTTGGCATCCATTCTCATTTACTCCTAATTTGCCGCCAGCCCGTCAAATCCGGCGGGCCCGGCCGCTAATCTATTTCAACATATCGATGGTGCGCATCATCATGCGCTTGGCCGCCTCGATCACCTTGATATTGGCGCGATAGCTGCGTTGGGCTTCGCGCATGTCCATCATTTCGATCATGGCGTTGACGTTGGGAATTTTCACATAGCCTTCCTTATCGGCGCCGGGATGGCCCGGCTCGAAACGCTTGGTGAAATCCGTCTGGTCCTTGGTGATGTCATTGACCGAAACCGTGCGGACGCCCAGCTCCTGGTCCAATTCGTTCTTGAAACTGATCAGTTTACGCCGGTAGGGATCCATGTCGGGCGCCAGCGGCTTGGTCGAGGCGTTGGCGATATTCTCCGCGATGATCCGCATGCGCACGCCCTGCGCCCGCAGGCCGGCGGCGGAAATCTGGATTGTCTTATCAAAATCCATGCGCCTCTAGCTCCCTAACTCTAACCGCGCGCCGAACGGCTGATGGCGATACGCAACAGACCCATGCCCTTTTTGTACAAATTGGACATCAATTCATGATCGGCCGCGGTCTGGGAAACCTTCATCATCTCGGCCTCCAAGGCGACGCTGTTGCCTGATTTATCGGCCATGGTATCGGTATCTTGAATCTTGAACTTGATATCATTGGTGGAGCCGATGCCCTGCAGATGCTTGCCAACGGTGGTCCTCAGGGCGACGGGCGCCGCGTTGCGCCGCAGCAGATCCTGAAAATTCGGCTCCGCGAGATCGCGGGCCCGAAAATTCGGCGTATTGGCGTTGGAAACGTTCTCCGCCAGCAGTCGCTGGCGGTCATTCAGCCAACTCAGCCGCGTGTTCAGCACCTTGAAAAAACCCATGTTTTCCAAACCCATGCAACCAACTCCTTACAGCACATGACGCAGCGCTCGACGACGTTTGCCCTGGCGTCACCTTTCAGTGGTTATGCCTATTCTCACCCGCAGCCTTTAAGAAAGCATTAACCGCGGTCGTTCCATCGCCGGCAAATCGTAACGTTGTGCAAGCGTCATTCAGCTTTTGTTAAGCATAAAGCGCGATAACGGGAGACTACGAGATGAAGGGCAGGGCAAAATGGCCGGCGCACCAAAACCAGATCATGAGTTGCAGCGAATATGCGGCGCCATCGCCACGGCGCGGCAAAACCTGAATGACGATGCTCGTTTCGATGTCTCGCCCCTGACGGCGTCATTGGATAGCGTCTGCGAACAAATTGCCGCCATGCCCCATGATATGGCGAAAGGTTATATCGCCCCCCTGCAAGCAACCCTGAAGTTGCTGGAGGCTTTGGAAGATGACATCCGTACCGCCCATGGCGCCCTACGCCAACGCATGAGTGCCATCGGCGGTACGGATGCGACGGCAGAGGCCGGTGAAGAAAGTATCGATTGATGGAGTGGACGAACTACCTTCGATTTATTTTGGCGCTGCTGATTGTGCTTGGCCTGATCGGCGGATTTGCCTGGCTTGCCAGACGTTCGGGCATGGGCGGCATTCAGACCGGCAAGCGTGGCCGCTCCGACCGCCTGGAGGTTGTCGAAGCCGTCAGCATCGATCCCCGCCGCCGTTTGGTCATTGTCCGCCGCGATGACCGGGAGCACTTGCTCTTGCTGGGGCCCGAGAGCGAAACAGTGGTGGAAGCCGGCATCACGCTCATGGGCGGTTCGCCCCGATGATCCATGCCACCGGCCGGTCACGGTTAATCCTTCGCCATGCCAGGAGCGCCGGGCCCATAGCGGCGGCCGCCCTGGTTCTATGTATGCCAGGCTCCGCGTTTGCGCAGGCCCTCAACCTGGACCTGGGCGACGGCGGGCAGTTAAGCGCCCGCATTATCCAATTCATCGCCCTTTTGACGGTGCTCAGCCTGGCTCCCTCGATCCTGGTCATGGTCACCTCGTTCACGCGCATCGTCATCGTGCTGTCCCTGCTACGCAGCGCCCTGGGCGTGCAGCAAACCCCACCCAATACAGTGCTGATCAGCCTGGCCATGTTCCTGACCCTGTTCATTATGGGACCGGTGTTCGAAAAGGCCTACCAGGATGGCATTGTGCCGCTGATGAACCAGGATATTGATGAATTCGAGGCCTTCGAGCGGGGCATAAAACCGTTTCACGGCTTCATGCTGCAACATGTCCGCGAAAAAGATCTGGTCACCTTCATGGACATGGCGAAAAAGGAAATCCCCGAAGACGCCGCCGATACCCCCCTCCAGGTCCTGGTCCCCGCCTTCATCGTCAGCGAGCTGCGCCGCGCCTTCGAGATTGGATTTTTGGTATTCATCCCCTTCCTTGTGATCGACATGGTGGTGGCCAGCGTGCTGATGTCCATGGGCATGATGATGCTGCCCCCCATCATGATCGCGCTGCCATTCAAGCTGATATTTTTCGTCCTGGTCGACGGCTGGTCACTGATCACCTCCAGCCTGGTCCGAAGTTTCGGCTGATGGCGGCTCTGAGGGGCGACCGGCCTGGCTAAAAGCCGATTGCGGCGCCGTCGCTGCGGGGGTCGGCGCCACCGATGCGGTGACCGGTTTCGGGGTCCACGAAGATAC
>JAPYPT010000027.1 GCA_029937535.1 Alphaproteobacteria bacterium | reverse complement strand
CCGTGCCGAATGAACGTTTTCACGTCATGCCCCGTGAAATGCCCGTCGCCATGATCGAGGAGATCATCGCGGGATTTGCAGATGCCGCCGGCCGCATGCGCCGGGCCGGTCTTGACGGGGTCGAGGTCATCGCCTCGCACGGCTATCTGCTGGCGCAATTCCTCAATCCCCGGATCAATCAACGGACGGACGCCTACGGCGGCGGCGGAGGGCTGCGGTTCGTGCGCGAGGTTCTGGCCGCCGTGCGCCGGGGCGCGGGCGAAAACATGGCGCTGGGCCTGAGGATATCGGGCGATGAAATGGAACATGACGGCCTTGAAGCGGAGGAGGTGATCGGGATTGCCACCCGGCTGGATGGCGACGGCGTCATTGACTATCTCAATGTGACCGCCGGCTCCTCGGCCGGGCTGGCCGGTTCCGTTCATATCGTACCGCCCATGGCCGTCGAACATGCCTATGTGGCGCCCTTTGCCGCCGCCATCAGGGCGCGGGTGAAGGTGCCGGTGTTTGTCGCCGGCCGGATCAATCAACCGCAAATCGCCGAACAGGTTCTGGCCGATGGGCAGGCCGATATGTGCGGCATGACCCGGGCCATGATCTCCGACCCCCTGATGCCGCAAAAAGCGGCAGCCGGCCGGTTTGATGACATCCGGGCCTGCATCGCCTGCAACCAGGCCTGTATCGGGCATATGCTGCGCGGCTTTCCCATCTCCTGCATTCAACATCCCGAGACCGGACGCGAACTTGAATTCGGTGAACGGGTGGCCGTGGCCGATCCGCGCCGGGTGGTCGTCGCGGGCGGCGGTCCGGGCGGCATGAAGGCCGCCGCCGTTGCCGCCGAACGGGGCCACAGGGTCACCTTGTACGAGGCCTCGCCACATCTGGGCGGCCAGGCCAATCTGGCCCAACTATTGCCGGGCCGGGCCGAATTCGGCGGCCTGGTGACGAATTTGCAGCGGGAGCTGGAACTGGCCGGGGTTGAGGTGATCACCGGCGTCCCTGTCGGCAGGGATTTGATTGACGCCATCAATCCCGACGTCGCCATCATCGCCACCGGCGCCACGCCGTATATGCCGCCCTTGGAGGGTTCGGAGGAGGCCCATGTGGTGAATGCCTGGCAGGTCTTGCGGGGCGAGGCGAACGTGGGCGGCGATGTGGTGGTCGCGGACTGGCGCGGCGACTGGATCGGTTTGGGGCTGGCCGAGAAACTGGTGCGCGATGGCTGCCGGGTCCGTTTGGCGGTCAACGGCGTCACCGCCGGACAGATGATCCCGCAATATGTGCGCGACAAATGGCTGGGCGATCTGCACCGCCTTGGGGTTGAGGTTATTCCCTACGCGCGGCTGTTCGGCGCCGATGGCGACACGGTCTATCTGCAGCACACCCTGAGTGGCGAGGCAATCCTGTGCGAGGGCGCCGAGACCCTGGTCATGGCCCATGGTCATCAGTCATGCACTGACCTGGAGACGGCACTTTTGGGCTGGGGCGGCGAAGTTCATGTGATCGGGGACTGTCTGGCCCCACGCACGGCGGAAGAGGCGGTGCTGGAAGGTTTGCGGGCCGGTTCAGCCATATAGGAATTTTCACGCCTTCGAATATCGTGTTTGGGATCGGCATGGATTGCCGGGTCGAAGCCCGGCAATGACGAAAGAAACGCGCCTCTTCGTCATGCCCGTGCTTGACACGGGCATCCAGGGTTGGTTCGGACCGAGACGGCCATTTGAATCGAATTTATTTGAAACTGCGCGGCTGTGGGATGGGCGCGGCCGGGTTGGCGTTACGGGGGTGGCCCCGATACGGTTGGCCCCGATACGGTTGGCCCCGGCGGCGGGCGAAGGGTTGGCCGTGGCCGGCTATTCCGGGGTCTTCGCGCAGGCGGTCCAGATCGGGGGATAGATCGATCAGTTCGTCAGCCATGATATGGATCACCAGCCCCTCCCGCTGCACCCGCCCCCGCGCCGCCAGCAGGCGGGAAGACAAGACAATGCGGCGATAGGTTTCGAACACCGGCGGGCGGACGATGATATTGGCCACGGCGCCTTCATCCTCGATGGTTATGAAGATCACGCCCTTGGCGGTGCCGGGGCGTTGGCGGACCAGGACCAAACCAGCCACGGTGACCGAGATGCCCTGGGAGAGGTTCATCAGGCTCTCGTTCTCGATAATGCCGCGGCGATCCAGGACCGGGCGCAGCAGGCGCAGGGGGTGATCCTTCAGGGACAGCCGCAGGGCGCCGTAATCCTGCACCACCTGCTCGCCGATGGGCATGTCCGGTAGGGTGACGTCGGCCTCCCTTGGCGCGTCCGGGCTGGGGGGGCGGTGCCGGGCCGCCACCAACAGGGGCAGTTCGGGCTGGTTCAGGCGCTTCAGGGCCCACAGAGCGCCGCGGCGGTCCAGGCCGGTGGAGCGCCAGGCGTCCCCATCCGCCAGTTTTTCCAAGGCGCCCGCGCCCAGATTGGTCCGCCGCCATAAATCCTCCGGGCTGTCATAGCCCCCCTCCCGCGCCGCCATGAGTCTCTCCGCGTCCGCCTCGCGAAAACGGCGGATTTGCCGCAGGCCCAGGCGCAGGGCTCTGTTTTCGGACGTGGTCTCAATAGTGCAATGCCAGTCCGAATGATTGATATCCACCGGCCGCACCTCGGCGCCGTGTTCGCGGGCATCGCGGACGATCTGGGCGGGCGCATAGAACCCCATGGGCTGGCTGTTCAACAGGGCGCAGGCGAAAACGGCCGGGTAATGATGCTTCATCCAGGCGGAGACATAGACCAGCAGCGCGAAGGAGGCCGCGTGGCTCTCGGGGAAGCCGTATTCGCCAAAGCCCTCGATCTGCTTGAAACAGCGCTCCGCGAAATCCCGCTCGTACCCCCGCGCGGCCATGCCCTCGATCATCTTGTCACGAAAGGTATGAATGGTGCCCGTGTGGCGGAAGGTGGCCATGGCGCGGCGCAGCTGGTCCGCCTCCGATGGCGTGAAGCCGGCGGCGACAATGGCGATGCGCATGGCCTGTTCCTGAAACAACGGAATGCCCAGGGTCTTGCCCAGCACCTCCTCCAGGGCCTTGGAGGGGAATTCCACCCGCTCCTTGCCCGCCCGGCGGCGCAGATAGGGATGCACCATGTCGCCCTGGATCGGACCGGGGCGGACGATCGCCACCTCGATCACCAGATCATAGAAATTGCGCGGACGCAGGCGCGGCAGCATGGTCATCTGGGCCCGGCTTTCGACCTGAAAGACGCCGATGGAATCGCCCCGGCACAGCATGTCGTAGACCTCCCCGTCCTCCGCCGGCACCGTGGCCAGATCAAACCGGCGGCCGTAATGCCGCGCGATCAGCGCGAAACCCTTGCGGATGCAGGTCAGCATGCCGAGCGACAGCAGGTCGATCTTCAACATGCCCAGGGCATCCAGATCGTTCTTGTCCCATTCGATCACCGTGCGCTCCGCCATGGCCGCGTTGGTGATGGGCACCACCTCCGACAGCGGTCCACGGGTGATCACGAAGCCGCCCACATGCTGGGACAGATGACGGGGGAAACCGGTCAGCGCGCGGGCCAGATGAATGGCCATGGCGATGGTGGGATCGTCGGGGTTCAGGCCGATCTCCCGCACCTTGTCGGCCTCCACCTCCTCCCCGCCCCAGCCCCAGACATTGCCGGCCAGGGCGCCCACCGCGTCCAGGGACAGCCCCAATGCCTTGCCGACCTCGCGGATCGCGCTCTTGGCCCGGTAGCTGACCACGGTGGCGGTCATCCCGGCCCGGTGGCGGCCGTATTTTTGGTAGACGTACTGAATCACCTCCTCGCGCCGCTCGTGCTCGAAATCCACGTCGATATCGGGCGGCTCGTTACGCTCGGCCGAGATAAACCTCTCGAACAACAGATCCAGGCGGGAAGGATCGACGGCGGTGATACCGAGGCAGTAACAGACCGCGGAATTGGCGGCCGAGCCCCGGCCCTGACACAGAATGGCGTTGTCGCGGGCGAAACGGACAATGTCATGCACGGTCAGAAAATAAGGCGCGTAATCCAGCTCGCCGATCAAGCTCAGCTCATGGCGCAGCAGATCCCGCACCGATGCCTCGATCACCGCGCCATAACGTTCCCGCGCACCGATCCAGGTCAGACGTTCAAGTTCTTCTTGCGCGGTGCGGCCCTGGGGCACCGGTTCGGCGGGGTATTCGTAGCGCAGCTCGTCGAGGGAAAAGCGGCAGCGTTCGGCCAGTTCCACCGTGCGGGCCACGGCGCCCGGATAATCGGCGAACAGGCGGGCCATTTCCCCGCCCCCCTTCAGATGCCTCTCCGCATTGGCGTCGAGATGAAAGCCGGCCTCGGCCAGGGTGCAATGTTCCCGGATACAGACCAGGACGTCCCGAAGGGGCCGCCGCCCCGGCGTGTGATAATGCACATCGTTGGTGGCGATCAGGGGCGTCTCCGCCGCCTCGGCCAGGCTGGCCAGATGGGCCAGGCGGCGTCGGTCGTCACCGGAATATAGGTAGTGCCCGGCCAGATAGCAGCACCCCGGCCAGCGCCGGCCCAGCGCCCTTACTTGATCGGCAAAATCCTGGTCCGGCTCGTCAGGGGGCAGAATAACGAAAATCTGCCCCCGGTCATGTGCGTGGACATCGTCCAGGGTGATCCAGCATTCTCCCTTTGGGGCCCGCCGCCGTCCGGTGGTCAATAATTCCGACAGCCGGCCATAGGCGGCGCGGTCGGTGGGGAAACACAGCAGGCTCAAGCCGGGCCCGCTCTCGGCAACCGCCTCCACCTGTAAATCCAGCCGGGCGCCGACCACCAAACGAACGCCGGCGCTTTTCGCGCCCACATGGGCCCGCACCACGCCGGCCAGACTGTTGCGGTCGGTTATCGCCACCGCCGCCAGACCCAGGGCGGCGGCGGTAATGGCCAATTCGTCCGGATGGGAGCCGCCGCGCAGGAAGCTGAAGTTGGAGGTGACCTGCAGTTCGGCGTAGCCCATGGCGCTGGTCACACGCTCTGGATGCCCGGGTCAAGCCCGGGCATGACAATGGATTTGCATGCGCCAATCGCCTGCCTCCCGTCATTGCCGGGCTTGACCCGGCAATCCACCTGGCAATCCAGAGCGCCGTTTGTTTCACTATTCATTCCCGCCCTCCTTTTCAGGCAAAAAAACCATGCAGGTACCAGTCCGGCGCGCCGGATTGCGGGCCAGCTTCGCCGTAAAGGCCCCGGCGGTAGAGCCAATAGCGCTGTCCCCGGCTGTCTTCGATGCGGTAATAGTCGCGGGTCTCCCGGGCCAGGCCCGCCGCCCCGGCCTGCATGTCGCGCCACCACTCAGGCGCGATGCGTTCCGGGCCGTCGCCGCGCTGAACCCGATGCGCGATGCCGCGCCAACGGAACAGCACGGGCGGGCCGTCGGGCACTTCGGCCACCGCTTCGATCGGCTCGGGGTGGGGCAGGAGGTAGACCGGGCGGCGGGCGATATGCCGCCATTGGCCATCTCTCCCGCCGCTTAACGTGCCGCTTAATGGCGGCACCAGGCATGCGGCTTGTTCCGGCAGATGGCTTTGGACGGGCGCGAAGCGGGCCACGTTGGCGGCGCCAAGGCGGTTGCCGAGGCGGTCCAGCAAGGGCGCCAGATCCTCGTCCCCGGCCGTGCCCGCGGCAATGCTGTCGATGGTTTCCTGCCCGGCCGGCAGGGGATCGCTATCCCCGGCCATGAGAACCATCAGATCGGCGCCGAATTGCGCCTCCAGGCTGGGCAGGTGTTCGGCCAGCAGACGCAGCAGATGGCCCGGCTCCCGGCTGGCCCGGTTCAAGCCGGCCTTTATCCGCCGCATCGTGCCGTCGGCCAGATACAGGCGCAGCTCGATCCGCCGCGCACCGCGCTCCTGGCCCTCCAGCACCGCACACAGATCGTCCACCAGCTGGGCCGTGGCCCGGGCGATGTGGTCGCGGTGGCCGATGGGTTCGGGAAAGGCCATGCGGCTCCAGAAACTGGTTTTTGCCGGGCGCGGCGACAGCGGTTCATGGCAGCGGCCCAGGGCCTGATCCAGGCGGTAGGTCACCTCGCGGCCAAAGCGCGCGGTCAGGGCGCCGCGGGGCAGGTCATATAATTCACCGATCCGGCCCAGGCCCAGGCGGGCCAGGCCATCCGAGGCTTCCACCGAGAGACGCAGGGCCGTGACGGGCAACCGCTCCAGAGCCTCGCGGGCGCCACCCTCGGGGACGATGGCGGCAAGATTGCCATCATCCTTATCGTATTTGCCGTGGCCGGCCCCGAAACGGGCCACTGCCCAGGCCGCGCCCAGGCTGTCGGCAATGGCCATCTGGGCCTGGATGGCGAAGCCCGCGAGGCGCCGGGACAGATCATCCAGCATGGCCCCCTCACCGCCAAACAGATGCGCGCAACCGGTGACATCAAGGCAGATGCCGTGGGCGCCTTCATCGCCATCAAGCGCGACCCAGGGGCTGTAGCGGCCGCACCAATCGGCCAGGCCGGCCAGGGCGCGGCTGTCTTCATCCGCCGCCATATGGCGGACCGTCAGGCCGGCCGCGTCTGATGTGCCCGCTATGCCCTGGGAGGGGATCAGGGCGCGGGCGTCGGTCAGCATCATGCCCACGCGGATACCGGCCGCCAGCGCCGCGCCGTTAGCGGCGCCCACCCGCTGGCCGCCCTGTTGCGCCATGATCAGGACCAGGGGCCGCTCCCGCGCCGGGTAATCCGTTTCCGCGACTCGCTCAGATGCTCGCTCAGATGCTCGCTCAGATGATCGTTGCCAGGCGCGGTACAGCCGATCCGTGGGCCAGTGCGGCAGCCACAGGGAGAGGATGCGTTTCTGGCTTTTCCCCGCCGTATCCATGCTTTCGTTCATCTCTCTCATCCCAGCCTTCACCGTTCCAGCGCAGCAGCCAGCTGCCCGGCCGGCCACCCTTGCAGCGCAGCAATTCGGCCCGGCAGCAGGCGGCGCCAATGCCTGTGTAACCTTGCGTTTCGGTGCTGGGCGCCGGGCTGATGCGCCAGCGGGTCAGGGCGGCGCTGACGCCGACACCCACGTCGCCGCCCCTGTCACCGTCATCTCCTCTTGGGTGCAGCAGCAGGGCGGTGACACCGGAGGTTTCCGCCGCCAGTTGCAAACGCCGGCTCTGGCCCAGATCCAAACGCCCGACCTCGCCCACCACCATGGCCAGGGCGGTGCATTTCAGGCCTTCCTCCATGGCCCACAGGCGCTCCCGGTCATCCCGCCCCCGAACCAGGATCAGCCGTTCCGCGCCCAGTCCGAACGCCGCCAGACCCGGCCCGTACAGACCCGGCCCCGCAAGGCACCACAACACCCGGCCTCCACCGCCGCCATTACCGCCATTGCCACTGCCGCGCGAAGCTCCCAGAGCCGCCCGCCGGGCCGCCAGAACAGCCGCGAAGGCCAGCGCCGCGCCGCCGCGGTTCCCCCGCCCCTCGGCCCCGCCCAGAACCTCATGCAAGCCCCCCCGCGCCAGACCACCCCCCGGTAACCCGCCATCAATGCCCGGCACGCCCAGGGTCAGGGGCGGGGCGCCTTGCCAGACTCGAACCGCCCCCTGTTCAATGGCCGCGATACGCCGGCGCAACACTGCAATTTGGGCGGCACCCGTCCGCCCCC
Source organism: Alphaproteobacteria bacterium (assembly GCA_029937535.1). Lineage (GTDB taxonomy): Bacteria > Pseudomonadota > Alphaproteobacteria. The sequence continues at coordinate 23,188 of JAPYPT010000027.1, read as the reverse complement.
GCCCGCCCTTGCTCATGGCCCGGTCCTTTCGAAGCTTCATAATGTTCTTATTTTGTTCTCATTTACGAAAGAGTCAAGCAGAACCTTGTCCCTTTCATAACCCCAGCGCATATTCCGCACTGGCGCAGCCGTCCTCGATCTGGTAATAAACGCCCCGCTGCGCGTCTCCGCGCAGGCCAACTGTTCCCCGGTAGCTCAGTTGGTAGAGCAGGCGGCTGTTAACCGCCTTGTCGCAAGTTCGAGTCTTGCCCGGGGAGCCAATTATATCAAGGGGTTAGCCATCATCGGCTGGCCCCTTTTTCATGCAAAACAGGCCCAGGGTACGCCAGGGGTACGCAAGAATTTCGAAGACAAACCCGAATAAAGACCAAGCGGGGAGATTCCGTACCCTGAGAGGGTTGTCTACGCGCGTAGACATTTTCCGGCACCGAAAAATTCTCCAGGCCAAGGAGAAATTACATCGGCAGCCTTCGGAGAGCTTCACACGGCCCGATCCGCGCCAAATAGGCACAGGGGCAGGCGCGGCCATAAATGGCCTTGGTGGAAGCGGTTGTGGGATTAGGGTTTCGTGCAGGAACCGTGACTGATATAAAGATTTGGCTCGCCACCAAGGTTTTGTCCATACAAAAAGGCAAAGGTGTATCTGTCACCTCGAAAGAGCCAGGTTCGCACGCTGCTTGAGCAACGTATCAGGCTATTTTCGAGGCCTTTCCATGCCTCTGTGCACGTATATGCAAATGGAGCGCCGCCTTCGGAAGATATGATTCTCGTTCCGCTGAGCAAGATCTTCATGGAGTGACGTTTAATGTCGAAGCTGGTCGACCTAGAGGATTTTTTCTCCCAAATGATCCCCGCTACTTCATCATCAGTACATTGGTACACACCAACGGCTGCATTCGCCGTCCCCGACAGTCCCACCAGAAACGCCACCAATATTATCACCCGCATTGCCGCCTCCCGCCCATGTGCCTGGGACAGGATACCACAACTCCGCGTCATGAGGCAGGCCCGGCCATGAGCGGCGCTGTGCAGCGTTATCCAGCGCTCATTGATTACTGATTGGCGACAACCGTAAGTATCGAAAATATCGGCAACGGATAACAAAAGTGTCGGGATATTTTACATAATTGGCACCTATTTTTGCGGGCGCGTATGTTAAGCCATTGATTCTATACACACCAAAAAATTGGCACGGGACTTGCATGGTTTATTTCAAGTGTTAACAACTCGGTTTAATTGTGGCTGGGCAATTGGTGAAATAACGGTCCTTAGGGGAGGGGAAAATGAAAAAATCCATGGCAATAAAACTCGCGCGTGCGGGCATTTCAATGTTACCCGCCGCGTTCGCCCTGGCATTACTTTTTCCAGGTATCGCGAGCGCAACTGTTATCTCCCTGTCCTCGCCCAATTCCGTAAATCGTATCCTTGAAGGTCAACCAACTAACAATTTCTCCGGTGTTTTTTCTACTTTTAATATTCTAAATAATGATCAATCCTCCCTTGTCGCCACCTCGAACGCTTCACTGTTGGGAGCACTGAACGGGATTCTCGGAGCACTTGGTTCTGGCCAGTCGTATTCGATAACCTCGGCTATCCTCACGGCAGGGGGCGCGGATGATTACGCTGTGGCTTCCAAGGCTCATTTATTTCTTTCGGGATTTGATCCAAACAATTTCACCTGGAATAATTGCGCAAACGGCGCTGGATGTGTCAGCGGGTCTGATTATGAAACGATTGCCTCGGCTACCGGTTTCGTCGACGGTTCATCGACGTCTTGGGATTTGACTTCGGATGTGGCCGACGCACTTGCGAGCACCAATGATTTCAACTTTTTTTTCCCGGCCTTCGGCGGGACTGGTGACAGCAATACGTTTACAGCAAACGTATCGTGGTCGATCGACGCGACAATTACCGAGGCGCCACTGGATATCGAAGAGAAACCCAAAGTGCCCCCTATCCCCGAGCCTGCAACCCTCGCCCTATTCGGCGTGGGCCTCTTGGGTCTAGGCGCCGCACGTAGGCGGAAGAAACGCGCAGCCTGATGTCCAAAACGACGGCTGTTTGAAGCGGCGGTCTTCGGGCCGCCGTTTTCTTTCGGTTGATGGGCTTGTGCCTTGGCCCTCCATCAAGTGGCGACGATTGATCTTGGGAATGATAGACTGCTTGGGTCGAGATTAAATGCAATTGGGGGACGGAACCATGGACGATGAAAAATTCAATATGGAAATCCGCAAATTCCTGAAAAAGGTCGGTATCGCGTCCCAACGGGAGATCGAACAAAGCGTTAAGGGCGCGCTTGATGGGGCCACGCTATCGGGCGGCGAAACCTTGCAAGCGCGCATGCGGCTGCAAATCGACGAGATCGGTCTCGACATGACAATCGAGGGCGACATCGCACTGGACTAGACTACTCCGCCTTGGCGCGAGCCAGCGGTCATGGCCCAACGGAGACACTTGAATGCGCCGATCGATCCAACAAATTGCCCTTCAGGCCGGCGACCGGCTGGAAAAGGTTGGCATGCCGGGACGGGTATGGGTGGTGGATCATCTGGTAAACCGCACCGATCAGCCGCCCCACGCGGTCATCGTCTATGACACCAACCATGGTGAAACACGAATGCTGGCGCAGTCCGTTCTCCGCGACAAAAGACGCTATCGCCGGCTTTTGGTGACATCGCGACACGACTAGCGCATGTCGCGTTCAATTGGATTCAATTGAATGCGGATAAGTTGCTCGATCTTAAAGGTTTTAGCGCATGGCCTCGCGTTCAATTGAACGCGACATGCGCTAGAACAAATTTCAATCAAACGGAGTGATTGAATTGCTCTTTTCTTAAGGGTCCGAACATGTTTAAAAAATATACTCAGGGGCGGCGCGAAAGCCCCTTCAGGCCAAGGTCAGGCCGATGATCCAGAGCGTACTTCCGATGCGGGCCCAATCAGCCCGGCTCCTTGGTCCTTGATAGCGCCCGGCGCTGCGCCAGACAGCCACGACGACGAAGATGTTGTAGGGGATGGGCACGGCGAAAGCCAAGGCGATCCAGGCCATGTTCGCGTCGTTGGCGAGTTGGGCAAAAAACACCAGAGAGGTCACGAAATTCAATAGAAAACCATAGGCAACGGCGTACCACCAGAAGGTTTCCCCGAGCGGCCGCCGCCCGTCCCACAGCTCCTTGGCAAGCAGGATCATGGAATAGCTCCAGCAAGAATTAGGTAATTGATCGGGTGGCGGGATTGATGGCTGGAGCAATTTTCAACTGATTGGCTTCGCTCTTGCGATCCAAGTCGTTGGTTCAATTGCTCTTTTCTTAAAGATCCGAGCATGTTTAAAAAGGACATGCTCTAATCGGAATTCTCGAGCCGCAACGGCGCGCCCTCGCCGCCCGCAAGTCGGCGCTTGTAATGGCTGGCGTAGCGTTGCACATCATAAATCTGCCAGGCATCGGCCAAATCACCTTCGGCAATGCCGGTCACCTTTTCGACCTGGTCGGCCGAAATCACCGGATCTTCGGAGAACTTGACCAGCCAGCAAAGCGCTTCCCAGCCCGTTTTGCCGTCGAGACTGGGTTCGCCCTCGACCAAGCCCGCGCCCTCGGGTTTGCCGACGATTTCGATACCGTTCCAAAACGCGATCCGGTCGCGGATGACGGCGGACTGGGGATAGGGTTCCCTATAGTGCCAGGCGGCGCCGGTATTCGTCTCGCCGCCCACCGAAACATTGAAATAAGTCGCGATCCCCTTCCAGTGGCAATAAGTGGCGCGCGTCTCCGTATCGTCCGCGAGACATCCCGGTTTGACGGCGGCAAAGGGAAAGTAGGCATTGCCCTCGACCATTTCGATGTCTTCGCTCTCGGCGATGGTGACACCGTTCCAGACAGCCTTGACCATGGATGCATCCCCCTTGGGCTATATCCCGGATTGTCCGGGTGCGGTGTTAGCTTATAGCAATCGAGGTTGAGTGCGAGCACGGAAAGATGGGCTTATCAAATCCGCCAGAAATAGGCGCTTTTAGGAGAATTTAAACAACCCGCCTCGCATCCGTCATGGTTAATTTCCAGCAATTTTGTGACGGCCATCTCTAGATAATGCCGCAATCACGCCCAGCTATTGTGTGACGGATTGGAGGTGCATCATGCCAACCAAACATTCGATATCCTGGCTCCCGACATTCCATATCTTCGTCGCGGGCATGGTGATTTGGAGCGGTATTCTGCTGAGCCTTTATGCCGTCGGCTAGAGCATGTCCTTTTTAAACATGCTCGGATCTTTAAGAAAAGAGCAATTGAACCAACGACTTGGATCGCAAGAGCGAAGCCAATTCACGCTACACGACATTTCGTCATCCTCGGGCGCAGCGAAGCGGAGACCCGGGGATCCAGGGCCGCAAACACTGGAGTTTGTTGCCCTGGATTGCCGGGTCAAGCCCGGCAATGACGTAAATATGGGCGAGGGTCGTGTAGTCCGAAGCCAATTAGTTGAAAGTTGCTCTAAACCCTTGAATTAGATCAAATTATCAGCCCAAAAACGATTCCGTTTTTAAGCTGTTTGATCTAAATGCCATTCGCCGGCCGTCGCCAGAGCGCGTCACGGGGCGGGGTGGCGTTTTGTCACATTCCGTTAGGGCGAGACGGGGCTAATATCAAGATGCATACAAACCTCCCTAACGTACCTCTCCAATCCCGGTTCGCGCCCCATCGCCGACCGGGAATTTTTTGTCCGGTTCGCCAGGACCAACCATGCCGATGATATGCCGGTAAATACGGAAGTTTAAGGCTCTTTCCGCCGCCTTTGACGTTCCGCGTTGGTTTTTTGCATGAGAATGGCCAGGGATTCCAAACGATGGGCCAGGCGGTATTGTCCTTCATGCATCACCCGCACGATATAGATGCCAATAATCGCGACGGTCAATATCAAACCCCATACCGGGTTTATGTCGAATTTGACAATAAACAGGAGAATGGGGACCAGTACGATCAAAATTGAGCTGGACACGGCGATCTGGCGCATCACCTTGCGCATGACCTTGGGCGAAAACATTGACTGTCCGGTCGCCGCTGCGCCGGTACCGTCAGCCCCCGCCTTGTCTGGACCTGGAGCCATTTGCCCTCATACCCCTATTTTTTTTACGGGAGAGAGCAGTTTAAACAATTTTCAATGCCGGAGTCGATAGTCAGAACGATTATCAATCAATCGCAACCGCCGGTTCTGCCTCTGCGTCAGGTCTCATTGCGTACCGCCCGCCGCACCAGGCTTTCGCGGTCTCGGCATCGACCCGCTTGACCATATGGGCAGCAAAATAGGTTTCAAAGACTGACCCCGCCCGATCAATCTAGATCTGGTGAATATCGACGGCGCCGTCGATCACGTCTTCCAGCAGGATAATTTTCTTGCGCGCGATGCGCAGCCCCTCCGCCCCCCGCCGCAGCTCATATTCATACCAGCCGCCGCGGATTTGCTTGCCCAGGCGGGCATCGGCGGACAGGGTCAGCCATTTGGCCGAGGCTGAAATGGTCCCGCCGTCGTGATCAAGCAGGCGGATGGTATCGACCAGGTGCGAGGTCCGAGACAGCGGCATCTCCGCATAAGCCCGGCCGGAAGAGATGCGGTGCAGGCGCGCCGCCAGGCCCGGCTTGCCGACGATATAGATCATATTGACCTGCATCTCCGGATCGTCACCCAGTTCATCCTCGGACAGCCAGGACGGAACCCAATAGACGCAGTCCTCGGTATACAGCGCCAGCCAATCATCCCAGCGCTGGCGGTCAAGCAGGTCGGCCTCCAGATACAGCAGGTCGCGAACCTGGTCGTACGGACTATCCGTCATGGCCATTCATCAACGCCGCCCAGCGGCGGAAATAGCCGTGATAGAGGGTTTCATGGTCCCAGCTCCCCGACGAGGTCACCACATCCGCCTTGATCGACTGGGCCAATTCATCGGGCCCCTGGGTCATCATGGACAGGCCCCGCTCCATGTCATTCCAGCGCGCCTGGGCGCCACGGGCGCCGATCTGGCAATCTTCCAAGGCCGCCAGGTCGTCCGGCGTCGCCATGCCGGTAACCATGAAAAAATCCTCGAACTTGCGCAGGCGCGCGATACGGGCCTCCCGGCTCTCGCCCTTGGGGGCGATGCAATAAACCCGGACTTCCGTGCGGTCCAGGGACAGTGGCCGGAACACGCGGATCTGCGTGGAGGATTGATCCATCAATTGCACATTGGGAAAGAGGAACAGGTTGCGGCCCCGGCGCAGCATCCAATCGACCTTGTCCTGGCCAAATTCCTTGACCAGGCGGGCTTCCGCCTCGAACAGGGGCGCGACGGCCGGGTTCGAGCGGCCGGCCCAGACCATGTTGTGGCCGTGGCCCAAATCATAACAGCCGCCGTCCACCTCTCCCACGATGCGGCCCGCTTCCGTGGGCCGTTTGCCCCCGTCATCGCCCAGGGCCTCGCGCTTACCCATGGCCTGGGCAAAGACCCGGTGCACGGTGGAAACGTGATAGCCGTCGACGCCGTTTTCGGCCTGCATCTTCCAATTACCGCGGATGATATAGGTCTGTTGCCCCGGCACGACTTCAAGGCCATGGGGCGATTGATCGCTCAACAGGTCGATGAACGGGCGGGCAGCGCCCAGATTTTCTTCCAATCCGCCGACATTCGCATCGAGGCAACCGAACACGAAACCGCGATAACTGGCGACGCGGCCCACCGGCGTCAGGCCATGGGCCCCCTTGTCGATGCCGTCGGGCCAGCCCTCGGCCTCGTCCTTGATGCGGATGCAGTCGCCTTGGGTGTTGTAGCACCAACCATGAAAGCGGCAAACCAAGGTCCGCGCGCGGCCCCGGCGCCGTGGCGTCAATACGGCGCCGCGATGGGCGCAGGCGTTGATGAAGGCGCCGATGGCGCCATCCTTCTGGCGGATGACAAAGACCGGTTGGACGCCCATATGAGTAGCGTAATAATCGCCGTGTTCGGCGACCTGGCTTTCATGACAGAGGTAAATCCAGGTCCGCTCGAATATTTGCCGCAGCTCGCGGGCGAAAATTTCTTCGTCCGTATAGATCCGCCGATCCACCCGGAAGCGGGCCGGGTCGGCGTCATCGATGATGAGCTGACTTGGATCCATGGCGTCTATCGTACCCCGCCCCACCATTGACGGAAGGCATCCAGATCATAGGCCAGGGTATCGCCCATCTCGCCCGTGCGTTCCTGCCACAGATCGAGGGCGAATTGAGGCACCGCGATCAGCAAGGGAATATCTTCCGCGATGGCGGCGAAAATCTCGTCGCACAGCCCCTGGCCTTTTTGCTCCTGCTCGCCGAATTTTTCCAGCACGATCAGATCCGCCCGCTCCCGAACGGCCCGGCGCAGGGCCTCGGTGGACTCGGCCAGGGCGTTGGTGTTCAGGGAACAGGTCTTGTTCTCCAGGTTTTCCCTGGTCGGCCGGTTGATGGCGATGCGCCGGCCGGTATCAAGCTCCACCATATCGATCCGGCTCATCCTGCCGTCATCGCCCCGCACGACCTCCTGCACCAGCCCGCCCACGCGAACCCCCTGCCCCCGCAATTCGGCGGCGAAGTTCGACAGCGCGTTACGGTCCTCTAGGTCGCGGGCATAAACGGCCGCCGCGAATGTGGTTTCGGTCATCTCGATTAAATCCGATCTACCTTGAGTAACTAGCCGAGAATTTACGGGACTTTCAGGTTTGTATCAATATGGATCACGATTTTCATTTGTTGTGCGTTGCGCGACAGAATACAAAATGATACGATCAAGTCATGGAGATACGGAGTATCCGCCACAAAGGCCTGCGTTCTTTCGTCCAAAATAATAACCGCAAAGGATTGCCGCAGAATTATGTGGCGAAGATTGCCGACATAATGACGTTTCTCATCGTGATGGAAAACATCGAAGAAATTTTCGATCTTAAAAAATATAAACCGCATCGCCTAAGTGGCAGACGCGATAACACCTATAGCCTACACGTGACGGCCAATTGGCGGATTACGTTTAAACATGATGTGGATGAAAATGAACTTTATGACATCGACTACGAGGATTATCACTGAGATGACAAGGAGGGTTCATTGTGGCGATTGAAATAGGCATGGAACCAGTACATCCTGGAGGGTTTGTAAAACGCTCTGTTTTACCAGACGATCTGTCGATCACGGCCGCCGCCGCCGTCCTCGGTATCGGGCGTCCAGCATTGTCCAATTTCTTGAACGAGAAAGCCTCTCTGTCCCCAGAAATGGCATTACGTTTGGAGAAAGCTTTTTCCGTCAAGATGGACACGCTGTTAGCCATGCAGACCCGCTATGACGCCTACCATATGCGGATGCGCGAAGCCGAGATTAGGGTGCTGCCCTATGTGGTCGGGGACTCCTAGATCGACCAGTTAGAAATTCAATACACAAGACGGGACACCAGATTTCCACGGCGTCGTGCCCGCAACTGATATGAGCCACAATCATCAGGCAGTGGTTTTTTCCACCACCGACGGCATTCGTTTTGGCGCAGATGTTGCGAGAAGGGCCGCGGCCAGGGAAAATCCGGCCGCCAGGAGGAAGGCGTTGGAAAGGTCGTTCTTGCCCACCCATCCGGCCAGCACGGCGGCAGAGGCAGCGAAGCCGTCCATGCAGGCGAAGGCCAGGCCCAGGGAGGTGCCTTCCCGCCCGCCCGCGTGATCCACCGCTGCCGCCAGCAATACGGACCGGATCGCCACCAGCACCGTCAAGGCGACGCCGAGAGCAAACAGTGTCAGCAGAATACTCGAGGACATCCAAGCAACAAAAGCCGCAACGGCGGCCAGGCCATTGCCCGCGATAATCAACGGCCATCGGCCTACCCGGTCGGAAAGCTTGCCCGTCCCCGGCTGGGCCAGGGCGCCGAACAACATCATGAAGGCCATGGCCAGGGCCGTTTCGAGCCAGCTAAAATCGTGGTTCCGGCTCAAAAACAACGGCGTCATGGTAATGGTGGCAAACATGCCCATGTTGTAGGTGATAAAGATGCCGATCACCCGCAGGCCCGCCCGGTCGGTCCATATTCCCCAGATATCCGCCAGATCGGCCAGGGTCGGCCGTGAATTGACGTGACGGGGAACCTTGTTCCGGATCACGACAAATAGTACGCCGACCACCAAGGTCGGAATGATCAGCACCTGAATGGCGACACGCCAGTCCCACATGGCAAGCAGCAGCCCCGCGCCCGGAAGCGCCACGAATTCCGCCAGATGGCCGCCAATGGCATGCACGCCAAGGGCGTAGGCACGCCGGCCCTTATGTATCTGGGCCAACACACCCGTTGCCATGGGATGCCAGGCGGCATCTCCCATGGCCGCGATGGCGATGAGAATGGCAAACGGCCAAAAGCCGTCGGAGAACGACGCGAACAGGTACCCGAACGCGACCCAAAAGAAGGTCGCCGCCAAGATGATGCCGCGGTTGGCGACATGATCCGCCAGCATGCCCGCGGGTAGAAAGGCGATTGCCCCGCCCAGACTATGGATCATGAACAGCAAGCCAATCTCCGCCGGCGACAGTCCCATGGACGTACCGAAAGCCGGGATCAGGATAAACATCCCGATGGGCACCATATCGTTGGCGAAATGGCCCAGGGAAAAGGCAGCCAGAAGGTTTGGCTTGAAAGGCAATCGGAACATGCTGTTACGGGCGCGCGGGGATAGCGTGTTTGTTCAAGAAAGCCTCCAGATCGCCGGCCCACTTTTGCCAATCCTCCGTGGGGGCAAGATGGCCGTAGGGGCTGTCGATCTCCACATAGCTGGCGTTGACACCATTGGCGGCCAGGTGCGCCATGGTGGGTTCGGCCAGCTCGGCGGCGGGGAAGCGCTGATCGGTATTGGCCAGGACATAGAGCAGCGGGGCCTTGATATTGGCGGCGTTGTCCCAGGCGTTGAAGCGGACGGCGGCCCGGCGCAGGACGATCAGGGCGTTGGCGTCGAATTGTGCGGCCCACAGACGGCCGCGTTTTTCCAGCTCCGCCGTCGCGGCTTCCTCGCTGCCCAATTGGTCCCGCAGGGCCACATCGACGTCGTAGCCGCGCAGGGTTTCAACCCGGACCTGGGCCAGCATCTCCAGCACGCCGCTGGCGGCTTCCCCGGCATAATAATCGCCGCCGTTCCAGCCCGGACAAAGGGCAAAGCGGTCCTCGATCACCTTGATGGTTTCCGGGCCGCCCCGGCTTTTGTTCCAGGTGGCGACGGGGACCAGGGCGCGCATGCGTTCAGGGTGGCTAACGCCCCATTGGAACGTGAGGTATCCGCCGTAGGAAAACCCCACCACGGCGGCCAGTTCACCGACACCCAGATGATCCAACAGCAAGCTTTGCGCGGCGACCATGTCAGAGGTGGTGATATCGGGAAATTTTGAACCGTATGGCGCCCCCGTGGCGGGATCGCTGCTGCCCGGTCCCGTGCTGCCAAAGGCGGAGCCGATCATGTTGGAACAGACCACGAAGTAGCGGTTCGTATCCACGGCCCGTCCGGGTCCGATCAGGTTATGCCACCAGCCCGCCCCATCGCCCGCCGCATGGGGGTTCGAGGTATAGCCATGGCAAAGCAGGATGGCGTTGTCGGCGGCGGGATTGAGGGCGCCATGGGTCTCGTAGGCCAGGCTCAGCTCGGCCAGCGAGCCGCCCAATTCCAGGGCGAAATTCCTGGCCTCGAACAGCGTCGATGTGGATAGCAGCATATAATTCTCCCAAATTTCTGGCACTATCGTACCATGGCGATCCAATTTTCGCTGCCCATTCGAGGACGAACATCATGGCGCCAACCATTCCCCCGGCCTACGACGCTCTCATGGATGTGGTGCGGGGCCGCCGCACCTCGCGCGCCTTCGACGCGGATTACGAAGTGCCCCGAGAACATTTTGATCTAATCCTCGAAGCGGCCCGCCATGGCCCTTCCGGCGCCAATGCCCAGCCCTGGCACTTCATCGTGGTGACGGAGCCCGGGTTGAAGGAACAATTGGGCGATTACTTCGTGGCGGAAGCGAGGCGGCGGGGCAAGTTAAGGATGAAATTCCCCACGCCGAACTATTCGGGCATGAAGACGGCGCCGGGCCTGGTGGTGGTGGTTGGCGATTTCCGCTACACCCGCGCCTTCCCGGTCCTGGGCGATGGTTCGGAGCTGGACCGCATGTACCATGAAAACGCCGAACGCATCCTGCTGCAAAGCGTGGCGGCGGCCACCATGTCGGCCCATCTGGCGGCCTCCGCGCTGGGCTATGCGGTATGGTGGGTCACCGCCATCGGGCAGGAGGAGGCACAGAACTCCTTCAAGCCGTTGCTGGGCGTGCCCGATGATTTGTCCGTGCTGGATATCATGTGCTTCGGACCGCCGGCGCAACCACCCTACAAGCGCTGGAAAAAGGATCTCGACGAAATCCGTAGCTGGGACCGCTTCGATATGACGAAATACCAAAGCCCGGAAGACATCGACGACTGGGTCCGCACCACGCGCGCCAAGGTCATGTACAAGGACGAGCGCCTGGTGGATTAGGTGGGAGCGGGGCTCGGAGGGAGGCAGATTTTTAATACGGTGACGTAATACTTATATCATTATGCAGTTTTGCCTTATTCAGGGAAATCGTCGGGTGATATAAGTATTACGTCACCGTATTAAAAACCCGCTCCCTGCCTAAAAGGCTACACCTTCCCCATCACATCGGACGCGAACCACTGCAACTGTTCCAGCATGACCTCCTGGGGCGTGCCCATGGAGGATTGCACGTTGACGGCTTCCAAGCCGGGGTATTTCTCCGCCCGTTCCTGGAGGAACTCAACGAAGCCCTCGGGCGGGCCGCAATACCACGATCCGCGTTCGCAGGAATATTCCAACGTCGCCAAGTTGCTGTCCGCGAAACCGCCGCGCCGGCCCAAGGCCTCGAGCTGATCATCGTCCATGGGACCCATGAAGCCCAGGGGCGCGAACATTTTGGCGTGCTCATGGAAATAGGGCGTGGCCTCGGCAATCGCCTGCTCCCTGGTGGGGGCGAGATGAAAGGAGAGGCCGAAACACAAATCCGTGCCCAGGGGGACATCGATGCCGGCCCGCTGCTGAGCCTCTTGATAGGCCACCACGGAATTATCGGCCATCAAGGCCGAACCGCCGCCGATCACCCCCTTGATGCCGTGCTTGATCATGAAATCCAGACCGCGCTCCTTGGCGCTGACCACGGGCTGCCAGCATTCCACGGGCAGGGTCCGGGGCCGGGGCACCAGGGTCAGTTCTTCCAGGTCGTAGCCACGATAGGGGACCTTGGCGGGCAAGGTGAAATTCTTGCCATCATGGGAGAAGGTCTCGTTGTTGAAGGCCTTGAAGATGACATCGACCGCTTCCTCGAAATAATCGCGGTTCTCGTCCTGGTCCATCATGGGCCCGCCCAGGCTTTCCACCTCGCGGGTGTGATAACCCCGCCCGACGCCGAAGATCACCCGGCCCTTGGTCATGTGATCCGCCATGGCGTAATCCTCGGCCAGGCGCAGGGGATGCCACATGGGCGCGATGTTGAAACCACAGCCGATGCGCAGGTTCTCGGTCATGTTGGCCAAATGCACGCCCATCATCAGCAGGTTCGGAATGCACTCGTAGCCTTCGTGCTGGAAGTGATGCTCCGCCAGCCACAGGGTGTCATAGCCGAGGCCGTCCATGCACTTCGCCAAGGCCTCTGTCTTGTCAAAGATTGTGTTCAGGTGCGCGTCCGAATAACGCCGCTCGTTGGCCGGCGTGGCATCGGTACCCATATCGCCCAGATCCACATGGCCGGCGAATAGACTTGAAAAACGTTTTATCATTCGATGGTCTCCTTCTATCGGCCTAGTCTATACCAGCCGGCGAAAATGATAATAGAGCGGAGAATTGGATTTAAGGCCAATATTCGATACTATTCGGACAAACATGGGAAACACGCGGGTTCGAAAATGTCCGAAATGTATGTTGATGGCATGATGCAAGGTCCGGCCGGGCGCTTGTCGATGGCGGAGATGAGCCGCCAGATCAAGGTGGTGGCGACCCAATGGGGCGCGGTGGACGTCGGCATTTCCACCCTCGCCTCTCTGGCCGGCGGCCCGCCGTCCACGGATTTGAGCTATGTGATGGACGATGCCAGGGCGGCGATCACCTTCGTTATACCGCTGGATGACGAGGCGATCCGCAAGTACCTGGCCAAGGAAGACCGTGTCGCTCATCAAAAAGACCAAAATGTCACCAACACTCTGGCCAGCGGTATCGCGGCCCAGGCGGCCAGTTACCTGGAACAGTTCGGCGCACGGGCAAAGGCCGTCATGGCGAACAATGTTTACCGCGAGGGCGAGGGCGTCCGTTATGTAAATCAATTTCCCGATATCTCGCACCGTTACCTCGCCGTTGCCTCCGGTCTGGGGTGGTTCGGGTTTTCGGGCAACGTCCTGACCCCGGAATATGGTCCCAACGTGATTTTCGCCACCACGGTTACCGATGCGCCCCTGTTGGCGGACGAACCGCTGCGGGACGAGGACAATTACTGCGACGATTGCCAAGCCTGCAATGCCTCCTGCCCTTCCGGTTTCTTTCGCTACGGCACCAAGGAAAAAGAGAACCTGACCATGAACGGCCGGGATTTCAACTATGCCAAACGCCGCGCCTATGCCCGCTGCTCCTATGTCTGCGCCGGCTACAACGGCGTCCATCCCAACGGCCGTTGGTCCACCTGGTCGCCGGCCCGTTTTCCAATTCCGAAAAACGACAAGGAATTGAAGACCGCTTACAAACGGGCCATCCCGGCCATGCAGGAGCGCTCAATGCCCGGCGGCGGGCACAGCACGTCGGCCATGGCCTTCGGCTTCAATGGCGATGATTTATGGACATCCTGCGGCAATTGTTCACTGGTTTGTCATCCCGAACGCGAAGAGCGGGACCGCCGGATCAAGACCCTGCATACCTCCGGCGCCGTTGTTCAACATGAAGACGGAAGGCTGGAGGCCATGCCCGGTGACGAGGCCAAGGCATTCGTCGCCGCCATGCCGCCCGAAAGACGGCGGGCCTATGAATTCGTCGAAGAGGAAGAACTGGCGGAATAGCTTCAGCTTAAGCTGCCGGGGTAGTCCCGCCAGATACTGTCCTCCAGCTTTAAGTGGGTGTCGGCCGGATAGCTCTGTTGCCAATAGCCGGCGATCTCGCCGCCCGTGGGGTTCCAGATACCGGGGAAGCCGCGGACATAGGCGAAAAAATCATCCAGTAATTTCAGACGATGCGCCCAGCCGATGGCATGGGGGTGCAGGGTCATGTTGAAATAGCGGCCGCGTTTGTACTGCGCGTCGAATTCGGCGCGGCAATTGGCGAACAGAGTATCGGCGTGTTCCAGTCCGGTGCCCTTGGCCGGGAACAACAAGAAGAACTGATCGTCGAAATGATAAAAATACGGCAGGGTCAGGATCGCCCGGCGCTGTTCGAAATCGGCGACCCAATAATGGGGAATGTCATCGGACAGGCCGTTGCCCATATAGGCGTATCCCGCATCGAGCAATAAATCAGCCGTGTTCGGGCTGATTGTGCCGACCGCGAAGGGATCGCTCTGCCGGGGCAGGGAATACCAGCCGTCCGGCCGCTTGCCGAGCACTTTGGTCAGGATCTCGGTCGTCAGCTCCATGCGGGCTTTTTCATCCCCCCGCTCCAGGCCGCTGACATCCTCGTGCTTGAAACCGTGGGCCGCGATTTCGTGGCCATTCGCGGCCAGGTCCCGCAGGCGGTCCTTCAGCATCTCCGCCATGGCGCCGGGTACCGTGAAGGTGGCCTTGATGTTGTGGCGGGCCAGGGTTCCCAATAATTGCGCCATGCCCTCGTGCAGGCCGAACATGGCCCGGTCATCGGATAGATCGCGGGCGGAGAGGCCTTCGCCCTTGCTGGCCAGGCTCAAATCAACAGTGACGGCAAGGCAGCAGCGATTGCCGTCGGGCCAGTGTACGTCGTCATCTTTCAGACCGATCTCGTCCGATGCGGTATAATTCTGTTTCCAGGGCATTTAGCGCCCTCCCCGTTGGCCGCGCGGTGGGTGATTGGCCAGGCAGTGGCGGGCCATCTCCAGGCAACTGGGGAACCAGACGCCGGGCAAGGCCTTCATGCGGGTGATCAGGCGGTCCAGCATCTCAATCCGCATTGACCGGCCGGAAACGAAGGGATGCAGACAGACGTTGAGATAGCCGCCCTGGCGGTATTGCTGTTGGAAGGCCTCCCACCACATATCCATTACCCGCTCCGGCTCGGTGATGCGCTGGGCGGCATTTTCCGAGGCCAGCCAGGCAAAGGAGAAGAACATGGCGTCATCGATGGCATAGTGGAACGGCAGGTTCAGAAGGCAGTTATTGCCCTCTTCGTCACGGGTATAGTAGGGATGGTGATGGGCGGTGCCGTGGGAATTGTAGATATAGCCCTCCGCCAGCAGCAATTCCGAGGTATGCCAGCTACGCGTGCCCATGGGCCGTTTGCCGGCTGTTTTGGTCAACGCGGCGGTCGCCTTGGCCAGGTGTTCGGCCTCCAATTGCCGGTCCTTCGGGACCTGATGCTCCCACATATGATCGGCGACCTCATGGCCATTCGCCGTAACGGCGGCGACCGCCTTGGGGTACAGCTCGCAAATACGGCCGGGCGTGAACACCGTTGCCTTGATATCATGGGCATTGAACAATTCGATCAGGCGCCAGATGCCGACCCGTCCGCCGAATTCTCCCTGGGCCAACTGCATGGGCGGCTCGTTCAGCAGACGGCGCAGCAGCATGGCGTCAAAATCAGCGGTAAAATTCACCGCCATCTGGATACCGGGCGGATAGGCGAGATCGTCGATAAACTCGAGGCGCGCCTCCGCCTTGCTGGCGGCGGCCTCCAGCGCCTTGATCTCGCTATAAAGCTGTGTGCTGGACGATTGATCGGTTGTTGTCATCGTAAATACTCCTCTACAACCCTATTGTACCCAACTTCCCACGCGCACAAAGAACCGATAAGATCATTGCATGCAAAAAATAGGGGACCGTGACATGGATCAAGTAAACCCGTACGAAGCCAAACGCCGCGCCTTGCAGGAAAAATTCATGGATGGCGATGCCCCGCGCGAGGGCGCGGTGGGCACCGGTGGGGTCCACCATCTGGTACTGATTTCCTCGGATCTGGACGCCACGGTCGGTTTTTATACCGATGTGTTGGATATGCGCTTGGTCAAGGTGGTAGTGAACCGCGACGACCCGAACTCGACCCATATTTTTCTCGACATGGGCGGCGGCAACATGATGGCGTTTTTCGATTTTCCCCAACACGGCGATGCGCCCGCGGTGCGCGGCATCGGCGCCATGCACCACGTCGCCCTGAAAGCCTCGCCGGAGCAGTACAAGGCCCTGTTCGTTAGATTAAAGGAACAAGGCATTGACTATTCCCTGGAAGGCTCGGAGCAGGCCGGCTCCGTCTACATGCGCGATCCCGACAACGCCATGATCGAGGTGACGTGCCGATAGTCCCTTAGGGTGATGTCAGGCAATCATCGGGCAAAACCTCGAGCGGGGTGAAGTCCCGGTGGGCAATGTATTCCGGGCGCTTGAAGCGGCGAATGGCGTTGTCGGTGCGGTTATAGGTTACGTAGACGATCAGGCGGTCCCAAGGCGACATATTGGGTGGGGAGCCGTGCACCAGGGTGCCGTGAAAGAAGAAACCTGAACCAGGCGGGCCCTTGGGGGCCGCGATCCCGCCGTCGTCGATCAACCGCGCCACGGTTTCGTGGTCCAGGGTCCAGAGGGGGTAGGAGGTGGTTTCCACGTCGTGGCCCGCCCCCAGCACGCCGGCTTTATGACTTTTCGGCACAATATAAAGCGGGCCGTTGAATTCGTTCACCTCATCCAGAAAGACCGCCAGGTTCATCGCCCTGGCTTCCGGCATGTCATCGTCCCGGCTCCAGGTGCCGTAATCCTGATGCCATTGCCAGACATCGCCATCGAAGGCCGCCTTGCCGTTCAATTTGAATTGATGAATGTAAACATCGCCGCCGAGCAATTGTTGCGCCGGCTCCAGAATACGGGGATGGCTGACGAAGCGGCGGTAGACATCATTGTAGGTATGGGTGGCGAAGGCCGTGCGCACCACATCGCCACTCTTCTCCCGCACGATTTCCGGCCGCCGTTCGGCAAACACCGCCGGAATTTCACCTTTCAGGATGGCGAGCTCTTCGGAAGTAAATAGATCCGGCACGAAGATGAAGCCTTCGTCCTCGAACTGTTTGACATCCCCCGCGCTCAATTTCATGGCTATTGTCCTTCCAAAATCGCGTCGGCGATTTTTTCCGCCGTCATCAGGGTTGGGATATTGGTGTTGGCGCACGGCACCACGGGAAAGAGGGAGGCATCGCAGACCCGCAAGCCTTCCACGCCCCGGACCCGGCCGGCGTTGTTGGTCACCGCGCGGGGATTATCGTCGGCGCCCATGCGGCAGGAGCACGAGGCATGCCAGACGCCGACGGCCGCCTGTTTCACGAATGCCTCCATCGCCTCGTCATCTTCCAGAAGTTGCGGCAGGGTAAACTCTTCCAGGATCAATTTATTCATCAAAAGCCGGCGCAAGGGGCCGGGCCCATCCAGCAATTTGGCCATGACGCCGGTGAGGAATTTGTTCTTGCCGTTGACCTCTCCCACCTGGCGGACTTTTTCGGAATAACTGGCTGGAAAGGGGTCGGATGTCGCCGCCTGCATGGCGGGCATGGCATGAATGGCGGCCATGCGGCGCACCGCGTCCTTCAGGCGATCCAGATCACGTTGGTCAGACAATAAATTAAATTCCACCGTCGGCTCGTCCCGCCAATCCGCCGTTTGCAGCTTCACCTGGCCGGTTTCCGAATAGGTTTTGTTGACGAAGATAACCATGGAGGCGATCTGCTCGCCCACCGCATGCCAGGACGACTTCGACGATGCGGCAACGAACATATCGCCTTGGGGAACACCCTCCAATCCCGAAGAATAACGCAGGCCGACCAGGATATGCCGCCGGGTGAAATCGTTGATCCGGGCATGGGGTTTGATAAACGAGGCCACGGCGATGGAGGGATGGTCCATCAACCCTTGGCCGACGCCGGGGACATCCGCCCGCACGTCGATACCCATTTCGCCCAACGCCATGGCCGGGCCAATGCCGGCGCGCAACAAATGCGCGGGCGAATGAATGGCGCCGCAAGAGAGGATAATTTCGTTGCCGCGAAATTCCTGCTCCTGGCCCTTCACCAAGGCTTTGACGCCGATGCAGCGGGTACCCTCGAACAACAATTCCTTGACCTGGGTGCGGGTGGTGATGGTCAGGTTTTCCCGCAGGCGGGTGGCGGGATCCAGATAGCCGATGGCGGCCGAAACCCTGCGTTCATAGGCATTGGACATGGGCGTGGGGAAATAGCCGTCCTTGAACTCGCCATTCTGATCGGGCAGAAACTCAAATCCCGCCTGCTCGAACGCCTTGCCGGCGGCAATCGCATGTCCGTTCCATTGGTCGGGCATGATGCGGCGTATGGGAATGCGGCCCTCGTTGCCGTGCCATTCGTCGTCATAGTCCATATCCCGCTCGACTTTTTTGAAATACGGCAGCACCGTATCCCAGTTCCAGCCCTTGGCACCCCGGTTCTCCCATTCATTAAAATCGGTCGGTGCGCCGCGATTGGCCATCTGTCCGTTGATGGAAGAGCCGCCGCCCAAGACCCTTGCTTGCTCGTATTTGCGCAGGCGCGGGCGGTCCGCGTCCGGATTGTTATGGGAGATCACCTCCGTCGTGACCTTCAGGTCATTCCAGATAAAACGCTGGTCCAGATAGGCGGTGCCGGGATAGCTGTCCAAGATTTCCTCTGGAATATCGCCGTGGGGCGTATCCTGCCCGGCCTCGCACAACAAGACTTTGTTGGCGCCGCGGGCCGACAACCGGTTCGCCAAGACCGAGCCGGCGGACCCGCCGCCGACAATAATATAATCGTACTGCATAACCTTACTCTCTCCTCAATCCTCTTCCGCGACATAGTAAAGCACGAAAGCCTGAGCCAGGCCTTCAATTTGACGCGGTGACCGCGATAAATGCGAAATGGGAATATGGACCGCCGGATAGCCTTTCGCCTGTCTTTGGAACTTGCCCATAGAGGGCGAGATCAAGGACAGCAAACCGACGGAATTCCGCACATAGGTCCGCGCCTTTTCGTCCAGCCGCGCCGGATCCACGGCGATCATCAGAACCCGGCGCATCAATGTCGCGTTGGCGGCCCCGACACCGATCACGGCCGACCACGGGATCAAACCAATTGGGGGACGCTGGCAATGGATGCCCTGGCCGTCCAAGGCCACCACGGGTTTGCGGTCAAACGCCATCTGCACCAACAGAAAAGCCACGAACAGGGCAATCAGGATCGCCATGATATTGACCCAGCTCATTTCCGCCAGGACAAAGCGCTCCTCCCCTTCGGGGCCATCGGTTTGCAAGGCCATGCCAATGGCGAACAGACAGGGAATTAACATCACCAATAGCTTGGCTTTCGAAGGGTAAAAATTCACCGGATCGGGCGGCGGTCCCGTCCGGTGCGCGGTGCCGCCTTCTTCAACCGACATCCAGCCGCCCATCTTTCCGTGGTTGTACCCAATGACCCATGAACCGTCCTCAAAAAGTTAGCGCCGCACAATCATAGCCATTCGTGGAATTCACCGCTACTCTGCCCTCGCTATCAAGAGGCGGCACGGTTTGAGTGGTGAAGGACGGCGATCCATGAAGAGAATTTTAATTGTCATCGACGGCAGCGAAAATGACGCCGAATCCCTGGCGTCGGCCAAATCGATCGCCGTCATGACGGGCGCGGGGTTAACCGTCGCCCATGCCCGGATACCTCATCATTCGATCGTGGGGTTTGGCGAACTATTGTACGCGGGTGACGATACGGAGAATTCCGAGAATGCCGAAGCGCGGGCCAAGGCCGCATACAACGACATCTGCGCCGATCTAGCCAATGCGCGGTTCCTGGTCTACGAGGCCAGCGGCGAGACAATTATCGCCGCCGTGGGGTACGCCTACGATTTGATCTTGCTTGAACGGCTATCAAGCGAAGATGGGCCTGAAGCGGGCAATTTGAACGCGGCACTATTCGACACGGGCCGGCCTGTATTGCTCATGCCGCCGGTTTCCACCATCGGGACGATCCGGCAAGCCGCCATTTGCTGGAATGGAACGGCGCAATCATCAAGAGCCATAAAATCCGCCCTGCCCTTGTTGCGTTCGGCGGGTGAAATCGTCCTGTTACAGGGCAGTGGCGCGGGTGAGGTCGACGTCGACCCATTGCTGGAATATCTCGCGGCTTACGACCTTTCCGCCGGTGTGAAAAACTATGACTCCCAACGTCTCACCGCCCGCGCCCGTGGCCGCGCCCTGATCGCGGCGGCGTCCGAAGCCGGCGCCGATCTATTGGTTACCGGCGCGTTCGGCGAGAGCCGGTCAGGCGTATTGAGCGGTCTGGGCCGCGCCACGCGCAAGATCGTCACCGCCGCCCCCATGCCGGTATTGTTGCAAAGTTAAGGAGATATCATGGTTCTCAAGGATCTAGTCGCCGTCGTGACCGGTGCGGGAAGCGGCATCGGCGCCGCTATCGCGCGCGCCATGGCGGAGGCCGGCGCGCGCGTGGTTTGTGCCGATATTGATGAAGTGGCGGCGCAACGATGCGCCGATCGCCTGGGTGGCGAAAGCCTGGTGCTTGGCGCCGACGTTGGCGCGGTTGATCAGATCGAGGCGATGCTGGATGCCACCCTGTCCCGGTTTGGCCGCCTTGATGTCATGGTCAACAACGCCGGCGTCACCCGCAAGGCCGATATCATGGATCTCACCGAGGCGGATTGGGACCGCATTCACCGGGTCAATGCCAAGGGCGTTTTCTTCTGTCTGCAAGGTGCCGCCCGGCGCATGATCGAACAGGGGGGCGGGCGCATCATCAACATGGCCTCGATCGCCGGCCGTGGTTACCCAGGCACTTCGAACGCGGCCTATGCCGCCTCGAAAGGCGCCGTGATTGCCTTGACCAAGACCTCGGCCCAGCAATTGGCCCGCCATGACATCACGGTCAATGCCATTTGCCCCGGCGTCACGCGCACGGATCTGTTTGAGCAAATTCTGACCACCATGGCGGAAACCCAAGGCATCAGCCACGAGGATGCCGAGGCCCGCGCCGCCCGGCCGATCCCGCTACGGCGCATCAACGAACCCGAGGATATCGCGGCAATGGCGGTGTTCCTGGCCTCGCCGGGCGCCCGCAACATCACGGGCCAGGCCTACAACGTGGACGGCGGCCTGATCATGAGTTAATTGGGGCTGCAACTTGGAAGGACTGCTGCAAAATGGCCTGGCCTGGGCCGAGGGATATTCTCTAGCACTGAGCCTGTTGCTGTTTTTCCCGGCTATCGTGGCTTTCCTACGCTCCCATCCACGGCGCTGGCGCATTCTGATCCTGGTCTTTTCATTGGGCTGGACCGGTGTCGGCTGGCTGGTGGCGTTGATCTGGTCCATGTCGGCGGCACGGTGATCGGAAATTGACATTTGCGCCCGCTTTGAGGATGCTGCCCATAACAAAATTCGGAGGTGTACATGCGTTGGATATTGGCTGTCTTGCTAATCGCGCTGCCCGTTACGGCATGGGCGGAAATCGGCCAGGTCAAGCTACTGGCGGGCCAGGTATCCGTGGAACGAAAAGCCAAGATCATCCCCGCCAAAAAAGGCATGTTGGTCGAGTTGGCGGACGTCATCATCACCGGCAAGGACGGCCGCGTGGGTATTACCTTCAAGGACAATAGCCGGTTTGCGGCCGGACCCAACAGCCGCATCGAAGTAACGGAATTCGTCTTCAACGCCACTACGCATAAAGGATCCTTTATCACCAAGGTCGACAAAGGCACCTTGGCGATCGTGTCGGGTAAGATCGCCAAACAAACGCCAGACGCCATGAAAGTCCGGACACCATCCTCATTCCTTGGCGTGCGGGGCACGAAATTTCTGGTAAAAGTTGGACCATAAGGCAGATTGGTCATGGGGCGTTTGGTTGCATTATTGTTGGTTATTGTCGGCCTCGGCCTGAGTGCCTGTGGCGCCCGGGAAATTCTGGTGCTGCTGCCCGATGACGACGGTACCATCGGCGCCCTGTCGATCGTGAACCGTGATGGCACCGGCAAAGCCATTATCATGGACCAGGCGCATCAAATGATGCTGGTTGATCCGGCGGGATCCAAGATCATGACCATGGCCAGCGCGGCGGTCATGGACAAGGAATTCGGCGCCGTGCTCGACAGCCTGCCGGCGCCCGGCAAGACCTTCATCCTCTATTTCGAAACGGCCAGTACCCGCGTGACACAGGAGAGCCAGGATGCGTTGTTAAAACTCTTCGCGGAAGTTACCGGCCGGCAGGCGGTCGAAGTATTGGTAACCGGCCATACGGATACAGTCGGCGAGATCGGAACCAACGACAAGCTGGCCAAAAGACGGGCGGAAAACGTCCGGGAGATGTTGTTGGAACGCGGTCTGGAGGCCTCATTCATTTGGGCCGCCGGGCGGGGTGAGCGGGATTTATTGATCCCGACGCCGGACGAAACGCCGGAGCCGCGTAACCGTAGAGTGGAGGTCATCGTCCGATAGATTTTCGACGGGAGCAACGGCTGAAAAGAGCAACCTCGTGAGAGATCACATCTGGTTAGCAGGTCCTTGATACCGGAGGGCAATGATCGCAATGTCGTCGAACCGATCTGCTCCACCCATGAAATCCTGCACCGCCCCATGCAGTCCTTTGGTAATGGTTTCCATGTCGGCATGCATGTCGCATTCTTGCAAATAGGCGACTATCCGCGCGTTGCTAAATTGAACTTTGTCCGGGCCTTGCGCCTCGGTCACGCCATCGGTAAACAGAACAAGAAAATCGCCCGGGTCAAACTGCACCTCTTCAGCGCTATAGATAAAATCATCCCACGCGCATAATGGCGGGCCGCCTTGCGACTCCAGTGTGCGCACCGTGCCGTCACGGACCCTTAACAGCGGCGCATCATGCCCGGCGTTGCAAAATTGCAATTTGCCTGTTGCCGTATCGAACAATCCAGCAACGGCGGTGACAAACATCTCAGCAGATGCCACATATATCCCAGACCGCCCACTGAAATCAGCCAACCCAGTGC
>JAPYPT010000332.1 GCA_029937535.1 Alphaproteobacteria bacterium | reverse complement strand
TTAGATCAAATTATCAGCCCAAAAACGATTCCGTTTTTAAGCTGTTTGATCTAAAGCAAATTGTCAGCCCAAAAACAATTTTGGTTTTAGACTGTTTGATCATGCCCCCTGCCCGTCTTGGCGCCTTCAACGACCATTGGGATCAGTGGCAAAGCCGTTTTCCTGGCCTTGGATGAGTTCCCGGAAGACCGCGATCTCGTGGTGCCCGCGCACCTGCATAGTTCAAATAATCCCAATTGATTTGGCAAGAGTGATTTGAAATCACGGCTTGGGTCGGTTGTCTTGAGATAATTTCCAGAAAATTTAGACTGTCTAATTAGCTTAAAACTGCAAAAAATATATCCATGAAGCCAAGGAAAAGTTGATTAGCGTTAGAGGTTTATTAGTAATAATAGACAACTTGGTTACCATAAATTATACAGTCCATCTGATATTGTGAGCATATTTAGACAGTCCGGGTTGATCGTGATTACAAGCAAGGAATTGATGGCGCTGGGCGCGATATCGAGGGCAACGTTGAACAATTACATTGCCCTTGGAATTTTGCCGAAGCCCGAAGTAAAGTCGCCGCCCGCCGGCCGCGAACGGGCGCGCAAGATCGGCTACTTCCCGGACAATGCGGTACAGCGCATCAAAGCTATTCAGCAGCACAAAAACCTAGGTTTGAGCATGTTGGAAATTGCGGAAATGTTTGCGCCGGTACTAGCGGTCGATAACACCCGCGGGATACGGGACGAGGGCACGCCGCCGCCTCCCCTAGAAGCACCGGCATTGACCGGGATGCGGGTCACGCTCGACAAGCTCGAAAACCCGGCCTACATGGTCAACTACAATTTCGAGGTCGAATGGGCCAATGCAGCGGCGACGAACGGCCTCTTTGACCTTGCCGACAACTTTGAACCCGAAATCGAGGCGCGCAGCGTCTTCAGATTGCTGTTCAATTCGGACCTCATGACCCCCTGCGAGGACCGGGAAGAACTTCTGCGTTTCCACCTCGCCATTGCCAAGCTTCGATTGCCAGAACGCGCTTTGGCCAAACTGCGTACACACATCGGCGATGAGTAATCGCCCTGTTGTCGCGGCGGGACCAGTTGATCCGCAATCTGTTCCGGGACCGCCAACCGGTCTTTACCCCGCTTTGCGTCATGGTCGCCGATTTGCAGGATTCCGTGAAGATCTGCGCCGAGCTGCCGCCGGAGGAATATTTCGAGCTGATCAATCAGATCTGGAAGATCGCCGAATCCCTGCTGCGGAAATATCACGCCACCCAGGGCAAACATGCCGGCGACGGCATGGTCTCCTATTTTTTCCCCCAGCCCGATGGGAGCTATCTATTCAATTGCTTTCAATCGGCCCGGGAGTTGAAGGAAAAAATGCGGGAGTTGAGCAAGGAATGGCAGTTGCGCAAGAATTGGACGAATGAGCTTTATTTGAATATCGGCTTGAATGAAGGCGAGGAATGGTTCGGAACCTATCATTCCGACACCTACCTCGAATTCACCGTGCTTGGCGATACCATTAATCATGCCGGCAGGCTGAGCGATTTTGCCCGTTTCGGATCGATCTGGGCGACCAAGAATTTGATGGGAAAATTGAGCGTCGAGGAGCGGGAGAAAATCGGCTTCGGCATCCGACGGACCGACCATGACGGCCGCGACATACAAATTCCGGCCAGCTATTCGCGCCTGGCCAATCTCATCGATCTCAATGAGGGCAGGTACGAAAAATTCCAAGATATCGCGACCCTGCCCGTCACCGAGCTATGGGATATCCAAACCGAAACCGCCCTGACGGGCTGACTGGAGCATCAGACTTCAAATAGGGGGAACGGCACATGGAAATATTGGCGACCGGAAGAAATACTGACGAAACAACCATTTCAAGGCGCTTCTCGGCCGGAGAGGAAATCTTCCGCATGGGTGACCCGGCCCGCAGCGCCTATATCATCGAACACGGGAATGTCGAGGTTTCGACCACGCGGGTGGGCGAGAAGATGGTTATCGCCGAACTTGGCAACGGCGAGATATTTGGCGAAATGTCCATGATCGACGACGCGCCACGCTCCGCGACGGTAACCGCGACCGAAGATACCCAAGTCATTGTCATTGACCGCGAACGTTTCCAACGCCACCGTAGTGACGGCGATCCGCTGATGAATATGTTGTTGCGGGTTTTTCTGACCCGCTTGCGGGATACTCAGCAAAAGCTCTCCGGCACGAGCCCCGGCATCGGCGAAATCGACCCGACCACACGGGAAATTCAAAAACTGGCGCTCGACCGCATCAAACTGGAAGACGAAATGCGCCAGGGCTTCCGAGCCGAAGAGTTCGAGATGCACTACCAGCCAATCGTGGCGCTTGACGACGGCCGGCTGGCCGGATTTGAAGCACTGATGCGGTGGCGGCGGAAAGACGGCTCATTGGTTCCGCCGTTCAAGTTCATACCCCTGGCGGAGGAAACCGGTTTGATCGTGGAGCTTGGCCGTTGGGCGATGGAACGCGCCATCAAGGATCAAATCCGGTTCGCGCGTTGCCTCAACGATCTGTATCCCGAACAGCCGCCGTCCTTCATGAGCGTCAATGTTTCCGGCATGCAGCTATCGGAATTGAGTGAGATCGATTTGATTGCGGCAATCATCGAACGCAGCGGCGTTGACCCGTCCATCATCAAGCTGGAAATGACCGAAACACTGCTGGTCGAAGACCCCGGCCGCGCCGCGTCGGCGTTGAAGAAGGTGAAGCAGCTAGGGGTCTCGATCGCGATTGACGATTTCGGCACCGGGTATTCGAGCCTGAGCTACCTGCATCAGTTTCCAATCGATACCCTGAAGATCGACCGTGCCTTCGTCAGCAATATGACCGAGTCGGAAAACAGCCGGCGCATCGTCAACAGCATAGCGCAACTGGCCGGCGCCCTGCAGATGGACATCGTCGCCGAGGGCATAGAGGAAAAGGCGCAAATGGATGCCTTGCGGGACTTGGGCTGCGCCTCCGGTCAGGGCTATTACTTTGCAAAACCGGTATCAGCCGAGGCAACCATGACATTGATCGGCTCTCAGCCTGGTTGGTAGCGAGAGCAATTTTCAAATAATTTGAGTCGCCCAGGACAAATTTGCCGCGACCCAGGTGATTGGTTCAATTGCTCTATTTCTGAGTGTCCGAGCATGTTTAAAAAGAACATAGCTCTAGGAAAATTCGTTCGCGCCGGATTGTTTTGGATATAGTGTAGGCCCACCCACCGAGGGCGGTACATGATCAAAAAACAATTAGGATTGGCGCGACATGACAAACAAACCATGGCTTGATCTTTACCAGGCGGGTGTCCCCCACGAAATTGATGCCGACAGCTATCCCTCCGTTTGGGCCATGTCAGCGGAAGCCATCGCCAAACATGGCGATGCGCCAGCCTTCAGTAACTTCGGCGCCGACCTCAGCTTTGCCGATATAGACCGTTTGTCGAAAAACCTGGCGGCCTATCTGCAAGGGGAATTGGGGCTGAAAAAAGGCGACCGCATCGCCATCATGTCGCCCAATATCATGGCCTTTCCCGTCGTCATGTTCGCCAACATGCGGGCCGGACTGGTGCAGGTCAACGTCAACCCGCTATATACCCCGCGGGAGTTGCAGCATCAGCTGAACGACGCGGATACGGACACCATCGTCATTTTCTCCGGCTCCACCCCCGTGCTCGCCGAGATTATCGCCGATACCCCAATCAAGAACATCATCGTCGCCGATCTGGGCGATTGCGGCAACAGCGCCCTGCCCAGCCCGCCCCGCGACGAGCGGCTGTCCGGCGTTGTAACATTTTTGGATGCGTTGGAAGCCGGCGAAAAACTCTCGTTCACGCCCGTCAATATCAGCGGCGATGATTTGCTGTATCTGCAATACACCGGCGGCACCACGGGCCTGTCGAAAGGCGCGGCCCTGACGCACCGCAATCTGGTGGCCAATATCTTGCAGTTCCACGCCTTGCTGGGCGACCGCGTCCGCGAGGGTGAGGAGGTGGTGATCACCGCCCTTCCGCTCTATCACATCTTTGCCTTGATGGTGAATTGCCTGACCTTTTTCAGCAAGGGCGGGCGCAATGTCCTGATCACCAATCCGCGCGATATGCCCGCCTTCGTGGCCGAACTGGGAAATTGGAAGTTCTCGGTCATAACCGGGGTCAACACCCTGTTTAACGGCCTGCTTCATACACCGGGCTTCGCGGACCTGGATTTCTCTGCTCTCAGCCTCGCGGGCGGCGGCGGCACGGCGATCCAGGAAGCCATATCGAATAAATGGCGGGAGGTTACGGGCCTGCATATCACCGAAGGTTACGGCCTGTCCGAAACCTCCCCCGTCGTCACCTTCAACATGCCGGGAGGGGATGAATTTACCGCCACCATCGGCGTCCCCGTGCCCTCGACCGATGTCATTCTGCTTGATGATGACGGCATGGGGGTCGCGACCGGAGAGCCGGGCGAACTTTGCGTCAAGGGCCCCCAGGTCATGGTGGGTTATTGGCGCAAGGAGGCCGAAACGGCGGACGTGACCACGGCGGGCGGCTATTTCCGCACCGGCGATGTGGCCATTCTGACCGAGGAAGGGCGGTTCAAGATCGTCGACCGCAAGAAGGACATGATCCTGGTGTCCGGTTTCAACGTCTATCCCAATGAGATTGAAGCCGTGGCCGCCAACATGGACGGCGTGCTCGAGGCCGCCTGCATCGGCATCCCGGACGAACGCACGGACGAGGCGGTAAAGCTGTTCGTCGTGAAAATGCCCGAAGCCCAGGTCAGTGGCGACGATGTCATCGCCTTTTGCCGGAAAAACCTGACCGCCTACAAAGTGCCCCGGCAAATCGCCTTCATCGATGAGCTGCCGAAATCCCCCGTGGGCAAAATCCTGCGCCGGGAATTGCGGGACGAATAACGCGACATGTGCGCAGATGGCGCAAATATCAACGCCAGCATACCCGCGCGGGCGGGGTTTATTGGCGTCCCCGCGAAGCCTGTTCGCCGCCACACTGCAATGAACACCGCATTCCCATCGCCCACGAACTAGAGCAACCCGCATTCAATTGGATTCAATTGAATGCGGATAAGTTGCTC
>JAPYPT010000026.1:20107-31017 GCA_029937535.1 Alphaproteobacteria bacterium | reverse complement strand
ATGGTGGTGAACACCGCCAGGTAGGCAATACCGGCCAGGACTTCGCCTTCAACGGCGCTCCATTCGGTCTGAAATATTGTCCAGTTGTTCAACAGCACCAGCCATGCCGTTCCGGTCGCCATGGTCCAGAACGCCATGACGCTGGCCGGTTCCTGCCCGTGGAAACGTTGAACCAGTGGCGTATAGAGCCCCATGGCGAACAATCCGGCGAGGAAGATCATGTCGCCCTTGTTGAAAGCGAGGCTCAGGAGCAGGTCCATATCGCCACGGAAAACCACCCAGATCGCGCCGACGGCCCCCACGATCAAGGCAACCATGCGGCGCCTGCCAATCCGTTCCCGGACCAGAACGGCCGAATAAAAGGCCGCTATTCCAGGCAGAACCGTAAAGATCGTCGCGGCATTCAGGGGCGAGGTCAGGCGCAGGGCGGCGAACATGGCCCAAAAAAAGGCCGCCAGACAGGCCCCGATCGCCGCATAGCCGGCGAGCGTCTTGGCGGGGGGAATAGTAAGGCCATGACGCCAGGCGATATAAGGCGCGAACAGCACGGTCGCCAAGGCGAAACGCAGCATCGTCAACAGCTCGGGCGCGAGGCCATGGGTGATGGCGGCGCCGACGGGAAAGGAGGTCGCAACCAGGATTCGCCCCAGCAAAACCTGTACATGTACCCGCGCCAGGGACTCCGATTTCAAGGGCGCATGCCTTGCGTTTTCACCCGCCGCGGCCCCGGCCAAGAATAATGCGGCATGGCCTCAACTGGCCGCCGCGTTGCCGCTTGAAATCGTCGTGCGCTGCATCAAACGTTGATGATGCGCGGTGTCATATTCGGTGGCGCGATGCACGGCGGCCTGATTGTCCCAAACGATGACGTCGCCCGCGCGCCATTCGTGACGGTAGGTGTTTTCCTCTCTGGTCGCACGCGCCAGCAGATCGTCGAGGAGCGCCCGGCTTTCATCTTCCGGCCAACCCACCACGCATTTGGCGTGAACCCCGATCATGACGGATTTCAGCCCCGTGGCCTTGTTGGTCCGCACCAGCCGGTGCCGCACGGGGGCCCGGCCCGCCAGTTCCTCCTCCGTGAAGTTGAAGCCCACCAAACTACGCGAATGGGCAAAATCATGCTCGATCACCAAATCCTCGATGTCCGCCTTTTCCCGTTCTCCGAGGGACGCATAAGCTGCCCTGGTGGAGGCGAATTCGGTGGCCCCGCCGTCCGGCGGGACGATACGCGCGGTCAGGACCGAACAGAGCGAGGGTATTGGCTTGAACGTACTGTCGGCATGCCACAGCATGTTGGCCTTTTGATAGAACATGCGCCGGTCGTCCGCCGGAATGACCGCGCCGGAGGTAATGTCCAGGTTTGACTGGCGCGCGAATGGCGTGCCGGCGCCGGGATTGACGCCAGCCTTGTCCGTGCCTTCCAGGGGCCCGAACCGTTCGCTGAATTCGATCTGCTGTTCGTCGGTCATCGGCTGTCCGGAAAATATCAAGATCAGGTGTTCATCAAAAGCGGCACGGATGGTCTTGAAGGTGCCTTCATCAAGCGGCTTGTTGATATCAACGCCGGAAAGCCGGGCGCAAAACACAGGCGTGACGGGCGTAACGGCGATGGGCATGGGGCATCCTTCGGGCTGGAAACGCGAACTGCTGAATTTCATAGCGGATTAACACCATGGATCAAAGCCGCTTGTGCACCCAAAGGGGTGAACCAGGAAATTCCGGTGGGCGTTGGAATGGTAAATTTGGTAAAAGACTTCATGAACAAGGATATCCGCTTTCTGATCGTCGCCTTCGATGGCCTGCGCCCCGATATGGTGGACGATGATTTGATGCCGAACCTGTCGGCCTTTTGCCGTCGGGGCAGCCATTGCACGGACAACCGCGCCGTCTTCCCGACCGAGACACGGGTCAATCAATCCAGTCTGGTAACGGGATGTCATCCGGGCCGCCACGGCATGGTCGCCAATAAGTTCATGGAAGCGGCGGCGGGCGGCTTTCTCAATACGGCGGATTTTATGGCCCTGCGCGCGGCAGACGACAAATTGGGCGGTATCCTGAGCGCCCCCTCTCTGGGCGAATTGCTGCATGATGCGGGAGGGGAACTGGCCGTGGTCGGCTGCGGCACGCCGGGCGGCAACCGCATCCTGCACCATCGGGCGGAAGCCTTCGGCAATTTGAACATATCTCTTCATGGTCTGGATCAATCCACCACGCCAGGGGCCGGGCAGGCCCTGATCGAGGCCCTGCGCCCCGTTCCAGAGGCTGAACTGCCCAACAAGGGCCGGGTTGATTGGGTGGTGGATGCCTATATGGACGTCGTGGCGCCCGAACGGGATCCGGCGGTGGCCATCCTGTGGTTTTCCGATCCGGATACGCCCTACCATTACCGGGGCATTGAAAGCCCGGAGGCGGCGGAGGCCATCCGCCACACCGATGCCGCCTTTGGCCGTTTGCTGCGCTGGCGGGATGACAGCGGGCGAAGCGACAGCCTGCAAATCATCGCCCTGTCCGATCACGGTCATGTCGCGACCCACGGCGAACCCATGGATCTGACCAGCAAATTCTCCGATGCGGGCTTTGACATGGCCGCGAATACTTTAATCTCCGGCACCTTTGGCGCCTTGTATGCGCGGGACCGCCGCGAACAGGCGCGCCTGGTGGCCTGGCTTCAGTCACAAACCTGGTGTGGCCCCATTTTTGCCAGGGACATGGACGGCCTGCCGCCCGGCACCCTGCCGCTCTCCGCCGCCCATTGCGATCATCCACGCAGCGGCGATATTGTTTTTGTCCTCGCCCGTGACGCGGCCGCGCCCCATGGCGGCTTGCTGGGCCGATGCCTGCACGATAACCCCGAAAT
Source organism: Alphaproteobacteria bacterium (assembly GCA_029937535.1). Lineage (GTDB taxonomy): Bacteria > Pseudomonadota > Alphaproteobacteria. The sequence goes on along the minus strand of JAPYPT010000026.1, from coordinate 28,160 downwards.
CCCCGTGGGCTGCGGTCTGCACGGCGGATTGTCTCCCTTTGAAGTGAGCTGCGTCCTGGCCTTTTCCGGCAGCCTGTTCGCCGAGGGGGTCTCTATTTCCGCCCCAACGGGCATTATCGATGTGTTGCCGACAGTCCTGCATGGCCTGGGTATCGACGGCCCGGATATGGACGGCCGGATTCTGCATGAAGCCATGGGCGGTGATGCGCCCGCCTTTGAACGCCAAAGAATTGGTGCTGAAACCGCCAACGGTTACCAACAAAGCCTGAGCTACGATGAAGTGAACGGCGGCCGCTATCTGGCCCATGCGGGCCGGGAGGGTGGATCGCCGCTACCCTGACGGCTTATCCAGACGGGCCAAGAAATCCAGTTCGATATCCGTCAAGCCGTGTTCGAACAAATCGTTGTGGCCGGCACCGGGCAGAAAGTGCGCTTCCTTCGGCTGGCGGGCGGCCTTGAACAGGCGGCGGCCAAATCGGGTGGGGATGATGCGGTCCTGTTCGCCGTGGATCACCAACAGCGGCGCCCCGATATCGGCGATCAGATCAATGGAGGGGAAACGGTCGTACATCAACAGGGAAACCGGTAGAAAGAAATACGCCGCCTGCCCCACATCGACGGTTGAGGTGTAGGGCGCCTCCAGGATTACCGCTTTGACCTTGGTTTCCGATGCCATGCGCACGGCCACCCCGCTGCCCAGGGACTCGCCGACCAGGACCACCCGCACCATTGGCACGCCCTCGCCCTGCAAATACGCCAAGGCCGCGCGGGCGTCTTCGTACAGCCCGTCTTCACTGGGGCTGCCCGGATTGCCGCCATAGCCGCGATAGCCCACCAGCAGCAAGCCATGGCCGGCTTCGAACAAGGGCCGGGTTTTGTAAATACGCTGGGCGATGTTGCCGCCATTGCCTTGAAAGTAGACCAGGGTGGGGAAGCCTTTCCGGGCCGGGCGATACCATGACACCAGTTCAACGCCATCCGCGGTTCGGTAGCTGATGGCTTCAAAACCGGGCGCGCCGGCATCTCCGGGCGCGGGCAGGTTGGTATCGGGAAAATACATCAGGCTGCGCTGTATCATGGTGCAACCGGCGACCAGGGCCGCATACGCGACCAATGCCAAACCCAAAATTTTCACCACCGCCTCCATGTCTTCCATATTCCCATGCTACACTGCGCCAATGAACAAGACATCTTACCCGAATTTGAGCCTGCCGCCGTCCCTTTGGGCCGCGACCGCCGCGCCGGCCGCCGAGACACCGGCCATGGCGGGCGATCAACGCGCCGACGTTGCCATCGTCGGGGCCGGCTTTACCGGACTATCAGCTGCCCTGCATCTGGCCATGGGCGGCGCGGATGTGGCGGTATTGGAGGCCGGCGAGCCCGGCTGGGGCGCCTCGGGACGCAACGGCGGCCAGGTTATTCCCGGCCTGAAGGAAGACCCCAGGGAGATGATCGCCCGTTTCGGCCCGGAAAAGGGCGAGGCGATGACCGCCGCCGCCGGCGCCGCCGCCGACCTGGTATTCGATCTGATCCGCGACCACGGCATGGACTGCGATGGTCAACAGACCGGCTGGATCCAGGCCGCGCACACGACCGCCCAGTTGCCCACCCTGCGCAGCCGCCACGCGGATTGGGCCGGGCGCGATGCCAATGTCGCCTGGCTGGACGCCGATGAGCTGGGCCAGCGCATGGGCGATGGGCGCTATCACGGCGGTTGGATCGACAAGCGCGGCGGCGGCGTACAGCCGTTGAGCTATGCCCGAGGCCTGGCGCGGGCGGCCCAGAAACATGGCGCCCGGGTGCATGGCGCATCCCCCGTCCAGTCCCTGACCCGGGTGGGGGCCGGCTGGCGCCTGCAAACCCCGGGCGGGATTTTGACGGCGGACAAAGTCATCCTCGCCACCAACGGCTATACGGACGGCCTATGGCCCAAGCTGGCGCAAACCGTGGTGCCTGTTTTCAGCGTACAGGTGGCAACCGCGCCCTTGGGCGAGAACATCCGGGGCAAGGTTCTGGGCGGCGGCGAAGTGTTGTCGGACACCCGCCGGGTGCTGTGGTACTTCCGCCAGGATGCCCATGGCCGCCTGATCATGGGCGGCGGCGGCTCGGCCTATGAAAGCGGCGCGGAAAAAATATATGGCGGCCTGCGCGAGAGGATCCGCGAGCTGTTGCCGGAAGCCGGCGACGTGGCGTTCGAATTCGCCTGGAACGGCAAGGTGGCGATGACGGCGGATCACTACCCCCATCTGCACGAACTGGCGCCGGGCCTGTGGGCGGGCCTGGGCTATAACGGCCGGGGCGTGGCCATGGCCACCATGATGGGCAGGATATTGGCCGACCGGGCCCTGGAGACGGACGATCCCGCCTTTGATTTTCCCGCCAGCCCCGTACGCCCCCTGCCCCTGCACGCCCTGCGTGGCATCGCCGTGACCGCCACCCGGGCCTATTATCGATTTCGTGACGCATTGGAACGTTGAGGAGAGTACCCATGACCGCCCCCGCAGCCAGCCCGGCCGCAACCTACGAGGTTGAGGCCTACAACACATCGAAGCAATCCGAGAACAAGATCCATGACGACACCGTGGCGAAAAAATTCGGCTTCGCGGGCGGCCTGGTGCCGGGCGTTGACGTCTATGCCTATCTGACCCACGGGGCCGTGGAGCGTTGGGGCCGGGACTGGCTAGAGCGGGGGTCCGCCGATTGCCGCCTGCTGAAACCGGTCTATGACGGCGCCATCGCCACCATCACCACGGCGGCCGTGCTGGGTGAAGACAATGCCATGACCATCACCGTGGAGAGCGCCGGTCAACTCTGTGCCCAGGGTACCGCGCGCCTGCCGGACACCGCGCCGGAAGCCATTGATCTGGAGACCTTTCCCATTCTCCCCTTGCCCAGGGAACGGCCTCCGGCCTCGCCCGAAGCGTTGCCGAAAGGTGCGCGCTTAGGCACTTACGAGATGGCGATCGGGGCGGAATTCGCGGCCGGCTATCTGCGCGATGTGCGGGAAACACTGCCGCTTTATGGCGAACAGGGCCTGGTTCATCCCGGCGTTATTTCACGCTTCGGCAATTGGGCGCTGACGCAAAACGTCGTGCTGGGCCCGTGGATCCATGTGGGCAGCGATATCCGGCATTTCTCCGCCGCCAAGGTGGGCGAGGACATCTCCGCCCGCGCCCGGGTCACCGATAATTACGAGCGCAAGGGCCATCTGTTCGTGGAACTGGACGCCGTGGTGCTGGCGGGCGGCAGCCGCATCGTCGCCCGGATCGATCACACCGCCATCTATGAACCGCGCCAAGTCAGAAGCTAAATTTTTATTGCGGCGACGTAGTGTCTATTAAGACCGCCTGTTTTCAGGGTTTTTTCTTGAAATACCGGCGATATAATTACTACGTCACCGTAAAAAAACCGCCAAAAATATTTACGGGCGTTTAGTCCCCTTGGGGGATGTCGCGGATGTCCAGATTGCCGTTGTTCATGCGTTTCATCAGTTTATTGGCGTCGTCCGAGACCAGCAAATCCAGGAACAGGGTCCGCTCCATGGTCAGGCCGTCTTCCAGGGGCTTTTCGGCCTCCTGGCGGATCAGGCGTTTGACGTGGGCAAAGGCCAAGGGCGCCATTGAGGCGTATTCCCGGGCCAGTTCCAGGGCCCGGGGCAGGACCGGGCCATCGGTCACTTCATGCACCATGCCAAGCTCCAGGGCCTCTCGCGGCGGCACGGTGCGCCCGCGCAGCACCATTTCCAGGGCCCTGGCCTGACCCACCAGGCGGGCCAGTTTCTGGGTGCCGCCGCCGCCGGGCAGAATGCCCAGCTTCACCTCCGGCAGACCAAGGGTATGGTCGCCGTCCTGGGCAATACGCAAGTCGCACGAGAGGCAGAATTCAAAGCCCCCGCCCATGGCGAAACCATTGATGGCGGCGATGGTGATCTTTGGCGTGGTGGCCAGACGGCGGAACAGAATGTCGATCTCCCGGTCCCTGGTCAGCAGCTTCTGATCGGAAAATGTCAGGCCTCTTTCGCGCAATTGATCCGACATCTCTTCCAGAACCTTGACCGAGAAATGACGGATAAAAACACCGTCTTCGCCGCCCGTGAAGACCATGGCGCGGCAACTCTCGTCTTGGTCCAACGCCTCCGTCATGGTGTTCAGTTCGGCCACCGTGTCATCGGTCATGAACTGATCGGGCAAGGTGATGGTCAGAATGGCAACGGCGCCCTCGCGGGTCAGGGTAACTTGCGGCATTATTTCCTGCGTCCCTTCAACAATCCCAAGCCAAACTTCAAAACAAACAGTGGTATCACGACCACCGCGCCCAGCAGAATATATGGCACCGCCCAACGCACGCCGTCCGCCGCCAACTCACCCGCATTGCGTACCGATTGGGAGAGGAAACGGATAAAGCCCAAGGCATCCAGATCGATCACCGAGAGCACCCAGCCGACCAGCAGACAGATCAGCAATAGCTTGATCGCGGTGCCGATAAACTTGCGAAGGTCAAAATTCACCTTGTTCACGGCACCGCCCCTATAAAACCTGATAGACCCGGTAGACCGGACCGGCGGGAACCCGATGCCCGGTGCCGACACAGATGATACTGTTCAACCAGGCATATTTCTCCGAACCGGTTTCGAAAAATGGCGCGGTGCGGAAATAATATTCCGAGGGGTCCACATCCCCGCCCGCATTCAAGCGCGCCATGACATCATCGGGCCCGTGGCGTACGCCGCGATAGCTCATGAAAATGAGGGCGCCGTCATCGGTTTCCAGGGTGATACGAACATCCAGCTGCAAAACGCCGTCGGGCCGGAAAATCAGCCAATCACCCGCCGCCGCCGGCAAGATCAGGCCCCGCATCCTGGGCCCTTCAAACGAACCGCCCGCCACTTCGGCGATACGCCGGTTGCCAACGGGGGTCTGCCCCAAATCACGGACCGCGCCCAATTCAGCAAATAGTTCGAACAGAAATTCCGTCTCTATCCCGCTCATGACGTCCTCGCATGGTTGATCTGGGCATCTATCATACACAAGCGCGACGATTTGTACCCGGCGTATGACGCCAGATTCAGATGGATATGAATTAAGGGAGTTTGGCCACCCCGGCGGGACTTGAACCCAGCATCTTCGGTGTGAAAGACCGACATCCTAACCTTTAGACTACGGGGTGGCGATGAGGGAGGAAGTAGCCAAAACAGCCGGGAAAAGCAAGCGTGATCTCGGATTAATATACCAGCCGGCCCTATTGATTTTCCGGCCAGGCGGCATCCTCGATAAATAGTTGCACGCCACGGCGGCCCTGCCAGTCATCGGCCCGCAAATGACCCGCCAGATGCAGGCTGCGGCCACTGGCCGATAGCAGCGCCTGACCCAGGGGACTGTCGGCGACGCCAAAGGCAATGCCCTTCAAACGGCCGCCACGGGCCCCCGCCATGACCATGCGCACGTGATTCTGTCCGACCAGGTCCGCCTTGACCACTTCGGCATTGGCAATGGCGAAGCGTGGTTCGGGATGCCCGGCGCCAAAGGGACCCGCGCCTTCCAGGGTATCGAACAGGTCACGGGTGGCCCCCGACACGGTCAAGGCGCCATCCAGGCTGATTTCATGCCGCTGCGGCTGCCCGGCCATGGCCTGGGCGATACGCTCGGTCAGGAAAGCTTCCAATTCGGCCAATTTGTCCGCCGCCACCGTCAGGCCCGCGGCCATGGCATGGCCGCCGCCGGCCAGCAACAGGCCGGCCTGTTTCGCCGCCGTCACGGCGGCGCCCAAATCAACGCCCGGAACCGAGCGGCCGGAACCCTTGCCCACCCCGCCGTCAAGCGCCACGATGATCGTCGGCCGGCGGAAGCGGTCCTTCAGGCGGGAGGCGACGATGCCGATGACGCCTTGATGCCATCGGGGATCGGAGAGAAACAATAGTGGCTTTTGGCCACCGCCATTGGCTTCCACATAGTCCACCGCCTGGGTCTGGATGGCCGCCTCGATCTCCCGGCGCTCCAAATTGTAGTCATTCAGTTTGGCGGCTATGGCGCGGGCCTCGTCCATATCATCGGTGGACAGCAGCCTGGAGCCCAAATGTGAATTGCCGACGCGCCCGCCGGCATTCAGGCGCGGGCCGAAAACAAATCCAAGGTGATAAGTTCCGGGCCGCTGGTCCATTTTGGCCAGATCGCTCAAGGCGGCCAGACCTGGATTGTTGCGCGAGGCGGCAACCTTCAGACCCTGGGCGACCAGCACCCGGTTCAAGCCGGTCAGCGGCACCACGTCACAAACCGTGCCCAAGGCCACCAGATCCAGCCATTGCAACAGGTTCGGCTCCCGCCGCTGGTCCGGGTTGGCAAACCATCCCTGTTGGCGGAGGGCGCGATTGAGGGCCACGACCAGCAGGAAACAGACCCCGACCGCCGCCAATTGGCCCAGTCCGCTATCATCGTCCAGGCGGTTCGGATTGACCACGGCGCAGGCGGTGGGCAGACGCGGTTCGGCCTGATGATGATCAACGACGATCATATCCAGGCCCGCATCGGCGGCCTGCCGTAACGGCTCGAACGCGGCAATGCCGCAGTCCACGGTCACCACGACCGCCACGCCCTGTTCCCGCAGCGCCAATAATGCGGGCGCATTGGGGCCATAGCCTTCCTTTTGCCGGTCCGGGATATAGACGGTGAGAGCAACCCCGATGGCGCTGAAATATCTATGCAGGAGAGCCGATGACGTAGCGCCATCCACGTCATAGTCGCCGAACACCGCGACCGGCTCACCGCCCGTAATTGCATCGGCCAGGCGGGCGGCGGCCTTGTCCATATCGCGCAGGCAGGACGGATCGGGCAGTGCTGATTTCAGGGTCGGATTAAGGAACCCTTCCCCCTCGTCAATACCAACGTCGCGCCCCGCCAGGACCCGGCCAACGATATCGGGAACGCCAAGACGCTGGGACAGGGCCAAGGCCGTGCGATTATCGGCGGGACGTTGCCGCCACATCCGGCCGGACAACGATTGCACGACATCCAGGACGGCCTCTCCCGCACCAGCGCCGGCGTCACTACCTTGGTCTGCCGTGGATGAGACCGCCGGTTGGTTCATGATCTATGTGCCGATGGGGTGCTGCATGCGGATCCAGCGCACGGTGCCGGTACTGGCCCGCATGGCGACCGATTCCGTTGTCAGCGACGTAGCGGTGCGGCGCACCCCTTGCAGCATGTTTCCATCCGTCACCCCGGTGGCGGCGAAAATCACATCGCCCGAGGCCAGGTCGGAAATTTCATATTTGCGGTTCAAATCCTCCACGCCGACCTTGGCGGCGCGGCCCCGTTCATCATCGTTGCGGAACAACAGACGGCCCTGAATATTGCCGCCGATACAGCGCAGGGCGGCGGCCGCCAGCACACCTTCGGGCGCGCCGCCCGTGCCCATGTAGATATCAATGCCGGTTTCCGGCATGGCGGTCGCCATGACGCCCGCAACATCGCCGTCGCCAATCAACACAATGCGCGCGCCGGCCTCGCGGACGCTGTTGATCAATTCGCCATGGCGGGGCCGGTCCAGGATGCAGGCGACAACGTCGCTGGGATCCTTGCCCACCGCCGCCGCCACATTTTTGATATTTTCGCCGGCGGAATTATCCAGATCAATGGCGCCAACGGGTACCCGGGGGCCGGCCGCGATCTTGTCCATATAGACATCAGGCGCGTTCAACAGGCCGCCGGCTTCGGAAAGTGCGAGGACAGCCAGACCATTGGGCATGCCCTTGGCGGTGATGGTGGTGCCTTCCAAGGGGTCCAGGGCGATATCGATCTTGGGACCATTGCCGGTTCCCACTTCTTCGCCAATGAACAGCATGGGCGCCTCGTCCCGCTCGCCCTCGCCTATGACCACGGTACCGGCCATGTGAAGGCGGTTCAGCGCGGTCCGCATGGCGTCCACCGCGGCCTGGTCGGCAATTTTTTCGTCGCCCCGGCCCATGGTTTCGGCAGCCGCGATGGCGGCGGCCTCCGTCACGCGCACGGCTTCGATAGTGAGATTGCGATCCAGAATGATGTTATCGGCCATAACACGC
>JAPYPT010000026.1:6426-20097 GCA_029937535.1 Alphaproteobacteria bacterium | reverse complement strand
CCTCGTGATTCTATGTCGTGTTTATTGTAGCGAAACTACAGCGACTCGATACGGATGATTTTCGGATCCTCAACCACCGAGTCCAGTTTGCCTATTTGTGTCATCGCCGTCGCAAGGGCTGCCTCCTGGCTTTCATGGGTGATCAGCACCACGGTTACCGGTTCGCCCGGGTCCCGGCCCCGCTGCAACAAGGAACCGATGGATAGTTCAAGATCCCGCAAAATGGCCGATATATCGGCAATCACGCCGGCTTGGTCCAACACCGACAACCGCACATAGTAGGGCCCGATGTGTTGATCCATGGGCGCGGCATCGATCGTTTTCAGTCCATTGGCGGCGACCGAGAAAGCCGGCAGCCGAATGCCGCGGGCAATGTCCATGACATCGCCCATGACGGCCGAGGCCGTGGGCCCCTCGCCCGCGCCACGGCCCTCGAAGACGACCCGGTCGACAAAATCGCCTTCCGCCACCACGGCATTGAAAACCCCGTCCACATGGGCGATCGCGGTACTCTCGGCCACCATGCAGGGATGCACGCGCTGTTCCACCCCATGATCGGTCAGCCGCGCAATACCCAGCAGTTTGATGCGATAGCCCAGTTCCGTGGCAAATTCGATATCGACGGCGGAGACGTTGCGGATGCCTTCGATATGCACCGCATCGAGATTGACCGGACAGCCAAACGCCAGGCTGGTCAGGATCGCCAGCTTATGGGCCGCGTCCACGCCGTCCACGTCGAATGCCGGGTCGGCCTCGGCATAGCCCAAGGCCTGGGCTTCATCCAGGATATCCGCGAAATCCCCGCCGCTGTCCCGCATGGCGGAGAGGATATAATTGCAAGTGCCATTCAAAATGCCATAGATGCGCGAGAAACGATTGCCGGCCAGCCCCTCGCGCAGGGCTTTGACAATGGGGATGCCGCCCGCCACCGCCGCCTCGAAATTCAAGGCCACGCCCTGGCTTTCCGCCGCCATCGCCAAGGCCGTGCCATGGTGGGCAATCAAGGCCTTATTGGCCGTGACGACGTCCTTTCCGGCGGCAATCGCGGCTTCCACCGCCTGCTTGGCCGGTCCGTCCTCACCGCCGATCAATTCCACGAAGACATCGATGTCATCGCTGCCCGCCAGGGCAACGGGGTCGTCGTGCCAGGCATAGGGACTCAAATCCAGGCCGCGGTCCCGGTTCTTATCGCGGGCAGAGACCGCCGTCACCTGAACTGTCCGGCCACAACGGGCGGCCAGCAGATCGGCTTGCTGCAAAACCAAGCGGACAACGCCACCGCCAACCGTGCCCAATCCGGCAATGCCAAGACGCAAGGGTGAGCCGCTCATTGCGCCGCCGCCGCGTGATTGTCCGCGCTATCCATGTCTTTATATTCCTGCAGAAAACGTTTGATATTCCGAATGGCCTGGCGGGAACGGTGTTCATTCTCCACCAAGGCGATGCGCACGAAGCCATCGCCATATTCGCCGAAACCAATGCCGGGCGAGACCGCCACCTTGGCCTTGTCCAGCAACAATTTCGAAAACGCCAACGAGCCCAGGTGCGCAAAGCCGTCGGGCAATGGCGCCCAGGCAAACATTGTCGCCTGGGGCGAGGGAACCTCCCAACCGGCGGCGCCCAGACCTTGGATCAGCACATCGCGGCGGTTTCTGTACAGCCCACGAACATCCTCGATGATGTCCTGGGGGCCGTTCAGGGCGGCACAGGCGGCGACCTGGATCGGCGTAAAGGCGCCATAATCCAGATAGGATTTGATCCGGGTCAGGGCGGCGATCAGGCGCCGGTTGCCGGTGGCGAAACCAATGCGCCAGCCGGGCATGGAGTAAGTTTTCGAGAGCGAGGTAAATTCAACGGCGACATCTTTCGCGCCGGGCACCTGCAAAATTGACGGTGGCGGTTTGCCGTCGAAGTAAATCTCCGAATAGGCCAGATCCGACAACAGGAATAAATTCTTTTCGCGCGCGAAATCGACCATGCGCTCGTAAAACGCCAGATCGACCACTTCCGCCGTGGGGTTGGCCGGATAGTTTAGAACCAGCGCCGTGGGCGGCGGCACGCAATGGCGCACGGCCGATTCCAGGTTTGCAAAAAAATCCTGCGTCGGGCCGACCGGCACGTGGCGGATGACGGCGCCGGCGATGATGAAGCCGTAGGGGTGGATCGGATAGCTTGGGTTCGGCGCCAGAATAACATCACCCGGCGTGGTGATGGCCTGGGCCAGGTTGGCCAAACCTTCCTTGGATCCAAGGGTAACGATGGTCTCGCCGTCGGGATCAACATCGACGCCGAAGCGGCGCTTATAGTAATTTGCATTGGCCAGACGCAGACCCGGGATGCCGCGCGACGTGGAGTAGCGGTGGGTCTTGGGGTCGCGGGCGGTTTCCACCAACTTGTCGATGATGTGGGGTGCGGGCGGGGTATCGGGATTGCCCATGCCGAAATCGATAATATCCTCGCCCCGGGCGCGCGCGGCCGCCTTCATGGCATTTACTTCGGCAAAGACGTAAGGGGGCAGTCGTTTGATGCGGTGAAATTCAAAAGGCATGGCCGTCATCGTCAGTTACATGCGGTGGCCGGAGCGGTCACCGGATCAGTCCAGGGGCATGCTTTATGCCCGAATTGCCAGGCCGGAGCGAGCCTTATTACCGGAGCGGGCTGTACCAAACCTCACCTGATAAAAATCTCGACCCGGCGGTTCTTCGCCTCGCCGTCGGGCATGTATTCAAAATACAGCGGTTCGGAATCGCCCTTGGCCTGCACCACGATCTGTGCCGCGGCCACGCCGCGGCGGCGCAATTCGCCGGCAACTCTGTTGGCCCGGTCCAGGGAGACGCCAAAATTCACCATCTTATGCTTGGCATAGTTCATATCGCCGGTGCGTTGAGAGGCATGTCCCACGACATAAATCGTACCGCCCTGACTTTTGGCCGTGCTGGCGATCCGACCCAAAAGCTGTTTCTCCTTGCCGCTCAAATGGGTGGAGCCATGCCGGAAGCGGACCAGCATCGGGGCGCCTGGCAAGCGTCGCAGGGCCGCGTTACTCATCTGCGGCGATGCGATCAGCGGCTGTTGTGCAAACTGCCCGGCGGACGCAACCCGCGTGCCCCGGGCCGGACTATTGAGAGACGCGTTAAAGGCCTGGCGCACGACACCCGGCACCACGGTCGGCCACTGGCCCGAGATCGGCGCGGCATTCGGTGCATTGAAGACGCTGCCCGGCTGACGGACCACGGGGCTGTTCTGCGCCGCCAATGAAGCCGCAAAGGTTTGCGCCAGGACCGATTGCTCCTGACCCACCGGCAAATTAACCTGCACGGACGCCGGCATGGCGGCCGGCATGGTCGTTGTCGGCGGGATTAACCTCAACGGCGCCGTTGCCGAAGCCGGGGCGGCGGGAGCCATTGACGGCACGGTTGGCGTTGGCGGCATGATGGCGGGCGGTTTCGGCAAGGCGGACAGTCCCGCCATTTGCTTTGCCCCCGAAGCCCCGGACGGTTTTTGTATTATTTGAGGGATTACGCCCCGGGACACTTCGGTTATGGGCGCTGGCGGTGGCGGCAAGCCACCCCGGCGCTGCACAATCGAGGGCACTTGGGTCAAGTCGCCGGCGATATGCGTCGGAGCCGGTGGCAAGGATGGCGAGGCGGGAAGCGCCGCCGTACCCCGTGCCGCGGGGACAGCCGACGTCTGCTTGGCCATCAGTGGCGCGGCCGGTTTCGGAGCGGGGGCGGGAGGTGGCGGCGCCGCCGCCATGCGCTGATCACCGGCGCGCAGATTTTGATCCGTGTAACGGGCATTGTCCCGGTCGGCGACCAGGCTACGCGCCAATGCCTTCCGCCCTTCGGGCGAGGAGCCGGATTTTGCCGCCGGCGCGTCGCTTAATTTTGGGAATGGTTTGTCAACTTCGGGGGTGCCGCGTGCAACGGTCGGCGCCTTCGGCAATGACTCCACGTCGTCACTGCTATCGAACATGCCGTCAACCCAGGTAACCGGATTGGCCCAATCGGGCACATCCGGCAAATCCGACAGCGTGGGCATCTGGGAACAGCCGGCCACGGCAAGAACCAATGCCAAGGCGGTCAGCATTGGCACCATGCGCGAAGCTCCGCGCAGATGCTCCCCTGCTCTCATTTCCATCATCCCGGCCAAGCTCCTCATAGTTTGCAATAATGCGGTTTGCGGCGGTAAATATTTGGCGATCAAACCACATCATCAATGAAGTCCGATTGGCACATAAACGGCTGTTGTTATAGACTTCAGGTACCTTGCGAACAACCGCTGCCATGCCAAACGAATCACTTGGGCATTCTACGGCCAAGCTGGCGTTCGTCAAACCGTGGGCGTGGCATTTATAGGGATCGGGATAGACCATGGGCGATAATTCAGGAAACACCGAAACCGCTTCCGCCGAACAACAGGCGGCGGAATTCTCCGAAAACATGATCAAGGTGGCGGAGCAAAGCCAGCGCCTGGTTCATGATTTTCTGCAACAACAGGCCAAGGATGGCGGATCCATCGACGCCGATCCCATGAATATCGGTTCCGCCTTCATGGAACTGACGGCCAAGATGATGGCGGACCCGGCGAAGATGGCGGAGAGCCAAATGGCCCTGTGGCAGGATTATATGCAGCTCTGGCAGAACGCCGCCAGCGGCATGCTGGGCAAGGACGCCGAACCGGTGATCGCGCCCGAAAAAGGTGACAAGCGGTTTCGCGGCGAGGATTGGGAAAGCAACCAGATCTTTGATTTTATCAAACAATCCTATCTGCTGACCTCGCGCTGGGTCCATAACACCGTGCACGATGTCGATGGCCTGGATGCCGAGACGGCCCAAAAGGTGGATTTCTATGCCCGCCAGTTCACCGATGCCATGGCGCCCACGAATTTCGTCGCCACGAACCCCGAGGTGCTGCGCGAAACGGTCGAGAGCAAGGGTGAAAATCTGGTACGCGGCCTGCAGAACATGCTGGACGATTTGGAACGGGGCAAGGGCAAGCTGGCGATCAAAATGACCGATCCGGATGCCTTTTCGGTCGGGGACAATATTGCCGTCAGCCCGGGCAAGGTGATCTGGCAGAGCGATCTGATCCAGTTGATCCAATATGAGCCCAGCACGCCGCAGGTTTATAAGCGGCCCCTGCTGATCGTGCCGCCGTGGATCAACAAGTTCTATATTCTTGATTTGAAGCCGCAAAATTCCTTCATCAAATGGGCCGTGGAACAGGGCCTGACCGTGTTCGTCATTTCCTGGGTCAACCCGGATCAAAAGCTGGCTGAAAAAGCTTTCGAGGATTACATGGTCGAAGGCATCTATGCGGCCCTGGACGGCGTCAAGGCCGCCTGCGGCCAGGATGAAGTCAACATAATCGGCTATTGCCTGGGCGGCACCCTGACCGGCGCGACCCTGGCCCATATGGCCGCGAACGACGATCATCGCATCAAATCCGCGACATTTTTCACCACCCTGGTGGATTTCACCGTGTCGGGCGAGCTGAAGATATTCATCGACGATGAACAACTGGCCCAGTTGGAACAGAAGATGGAGGAACAGGGCGGCATCCTGGACGGCGCCTCCATGGCCTCCACCTTCAATCTGCTGCGCAGCAACGATCTGATCTGGTCCTTTGTCATCAATAACTACCTCATGGGCAAGGACCCCTTCCCCTTCGATCTGCTGTATTGGAATTCGGATTCGACCCGCATGCCCGGCAAAATGCACAGCTTTTATCTGCGCAACATGTACCAAAAAAATCTGCTGTCCAAACCGGGCGGGATCGAGATGTGCGGCACCCCCATCGACCTGACAACCGTCGACATACCGGTACATATTATTTCAACCAAGGAAGACCATATCGCACCCTGGAAAGGCACCTATGTGGCGACGCAGCTTTATAGCGGCGAAACCACGTTTACCCTGGCCGGATCGGGCCACATCGCCGGCATCGTCAACCCGCCCTCGGCCAATAAATACGGCTTTTGGTCCAACCCCGAAAATCCCGCCGATCCCGACGTTTGGTTCGCCGGCGCGACCCAATCGGAAGGTTCCTGGTGGCCCCAATGGGGCGAATGGATCGCCAAGCAATCGGGCGGAAAGGTCAAGGCGCGGAAGCCGGGCAGCAAGGCCGCGCCGGTACTGGAAGACGCGCCGGGCAGTTACGTCAAGGTCCGCTCCGATGACTGACGTCGTTATCGTCGAACGCGCCGGCGGGATCGCCATACTGCGCCTGAACCGGCCCGACCGCCTGAATGCCCTGTCCATGGCCCTGGCCAAGGCCATCGCCGCCACGCTGATCGAACTGGACAATGATGATACTGTGCGCGGTATCGTCCTGACCGGCGCCGGGGATCGCGCCTTTTGCGCCGGGGTGGACCTGCACGAGGCGCGGGAGATGCAGGTCGCCGATATTGAAAGCTGGTTCGGCACCGCCTGCAACGTCTACCGCCAGATCCTGTTGACCGACAAACCGGTAATCGCCGCCCTGAACGGCATCGCGGCGGGCGGTGGGTTCCAAATGGCCCTGGTCTCCGATCAGCGTATCGCCCATCCCGGCGCCCGCATGGGGCAGCCGGAAATCAATGCCGCCATTCCCTCCATCATGGGGTCCTATTGGATGTCCCTGCATCTGGGCTGGTCGAAAAATCAGGAATTGTCCATGTCCGGGCGCCTGATGGAGGCAGAGGAAGCCCACGGCCTGGGCCTGATCAACCATATGGTGGCCGCCGATCAGGTTATCGCCAAGGCCTGTGAGGTCGCCGAAACCCTGGCCGCCAAGCCTTCGGTCGCCTGGGCCCGGACCAAGGCGCGGTTCCGCGAGATCGCCCTGGCCGGCTTCGACGAAGCCTTCCGCGCCGGCGTCCTGGGACAACAGGAAGCCTACGCCAAGGGCGAACCGCAAGCGGTGATCGACGCCTTCATGGCCAGCCGGGGCGGCGGCGCCACTTCATGACGGCAATGATCAGGAGACCATGAATGTCAGAGACAGAAAATACACCGCGGGTCGTCAGGGAACGGGACGTGCCGATGTTCGGCCCCGGCCATGACGAGGAACACTACATCACCGTGCCCATCAAGCAGCTATACAGCCTCGAAGGGGTGGGTAACGTGGGCGTATGCTACATGCAGCCCGGCGATGAGACCTGTGTCTTCGCGATCGAAACCCAGGATGACGGCACCGCGCCCCATCAGTACGGGCCCTGCGATGAATTCTATTACATCCTGGAAGGTGAGTTCACCGTTTGGTGGGGCAAGACCATATCCGAGATGGATACAGCGTACGTTCTGCAGCCGGGCGACTGCACCTACTACCCCACAGGTTGGAAATACAAGGTCAAAAACACCGGCGATGTGCCGGGCCGGTTCTTCTATTTCCTGACCAACCCGCCCGGCATCGTCCGCCGCTTCGATTGAGGAAATTTCGCCAACTTGCCGAGCAGGAGCAATGAAGAAACAATTCCCTCCCATCGAGACAGCCCGGACACTGGCGTCGGTTTACGGTCATCAATTCGATGCCCAGCCGCTCACCTATCCCCATGGCGTGGCGCTTTCCGGACGGCTGAGGCTGGCGGTGCTTGAGGGTACCGGGGCGACAGTGGGGGCGGATATCGCGCGGCTGATCGAACCGGTCATGGCGGACGTGAGCGTAATTCCCGACATCGGAGCCTGCCTTTCCGTCGCCTGCTTCGCCGATGAGTTGTTCCAGGTGACTGGCGAAGAGCGGCACCGGGATTTTTTGATCGCAATGGCCGACCGCTTCATCACAAATGGGCTGTTCGATGACGATGTACGGGTCGAGGATTTCTTTTTCGGCGGCACATTACTGGGGCGCGCCTGCAAATTGACGGGACAAGGCGCCTATGCCGATGCGCTGTTCGACTATCTTGGCGCGGTTGATACGCAGCAGACCGGCGGGCTGTTTTGGCATTGTCACGCCTCGCCCTATTTTTGGGGTAGAGGCAATGCCTTTGCCGCCCTCGGGATGGCCGAAACCCTAGCTTATGTGCCCGATCACCCCGGGCGCGGCGGACTGATCGAGCGGCACTGCGTGCATTTGGAGGCGTTGGCCGACCACCAGGATAGTTGCGGGCTGTGGCGCCAGATCATCGACGACGACGGGACTTATTTGGAGCACAGCGCGACGACCATGATTGGCTATGCCATCGCCCGCGGCATTGCCGGCGGCTGGCTGGAGCCCGCGCGCTGGCGGCCCGTTGCCGCGCGGGCGTGGGACGGTGCGGCGGCGCGGATCAGCGGGAATGGTGAATTGGAACATGTTTGCGTCGGCACCGGACCGCTGGCGGAGCGCGCGGCCTATGTGGACCGCCCGTTCACCGACGGCCAGGACGAGCGCGGCGGCGCCATGGCCCTATGGTTCGCAACCGAGATGGCGGCGTCCTCGTGACTACCGCCCATCTTGATCCGAGCTTTTCACGGAGACAGCAATGATAACGGAACACAAAAGCGCCATCGGCGGCTCGCATTCCCCCCAATCCGGGATGCGCGACCCGGAAGCGGCGATGTTCGCGCGGGTTGAGCCCTCGGACCGCGTACCGCGCCCCACGCCCCGCGAGGCGGACCCGCCCGGCGCCGACCGGCTGGGCCTGACGGCGGAGGAACAGGTTCAGTTCCGCGAAAAGGGCTATGTGATAAAGCGGGGCCTCATTCCCAGGTCGGAATTTTCGCCGTTCCTGGATCTATGGTGGAAGCAGCCGCCCATACTTTCGGCGGGGATCTCCCGCGATAATCCCGCCTCCTGGGAGGGGCCCGGTGCCCGCTGGCCGGAGGAGAACCGTTGGGGTCTCACCGACAATTGGATGGGCGGCGGCGCATGGCCGAGCCTGGATGATGACCGGCCCGGCGCCACGAGGGGCGAGCGGGTTGGCCGCCTACCCTATAAGCTGACCCTGGACCGCAGCAACAATGTCTGGCGCTGGCATGGCATCGGCCATGATCCGGAATTCGTCGCCGCCACTTCGGCCCATCCCCGCATGCTGCACATGATCGAGGCGCTATTGGGCGGGCCGGTCAAACGGCCGTGGCGGAACCGGGGCCTCTACGCGGTTTTCCCCAGGGACCGGAGCGGGCCGAAGTCAAAACTGGGCCCCCACATGGACCAGAGCCTGACGGAACTACAGGCGGTCACCTATCTCGACGACGTGGGGCCACGGTCCGGCGGGTTTACAATTTATCCCGCCTCGGCGCGAATGCTGTACCCAACCTCCCAACAGGCCTTGAATTGGACGCCAACGGAGACATCACAGGAGCTGATGGACCATATTACCGCCAACGTCGAACCCATTGAATTCACCGGAATGGCCGGCGATGTGCTTTTCTGCCACGGCTGGACCGTGCACTCCGCCGGTTTACAGGAGAGCGGCAATATCCGCATGGCGGTGATCCAGGATTTCAACCGGGTACGCGAACGCGGCCATATGCGATGGTCGGCGGCGGGGAAAAACGGCGGGCCGCGGATCAACTGCGATTATGATGGCGCCTTCGTCTTCCCAGTCGACGGCGGGGAGGATGATCCGGCCGATGGACGGCGTGAAGTCACCAACCAGTGGATCATGGATTCGAACGAATTCGTCCTGGATAGCCAGGCGCCCTTCGATGACATGTTCGCGGATTGGAACCTCGGTCAGCGCCCGGTGGCGGGGAATATCATCGATGAGCCGCCTTGGTGGCGCAAATACGGCCTGCCGATGCCATCGGGAGATGGCATGCCGCGGGGCACGGGCGGCATGCCCGCCGTGCCGTTGTCCGAGATCGCCGCATATGAAGGTGGCGGGGTCTGGCGGGTCACCTCCCGCGCCAACGACTGGATGACCGGCTGAGGAGCATTTTCATGGCCACATTTGTGTTGATCCATGGCGCCTGGGAAGGCGGATGGGTTTGGAAAGAGACGGCGGCACATCTGCGCGCCGCCGGACACGAAGTCTTCGCCCCCACGCTTTCAGGACTTGGCGAACGGGCGCATCTGATGAACCCGGACATCGACCTCGATACCCATATCAACGACGTCCTTGGGGTATTGCGATGGGAAGGGTTGGAGACCGTCACCCTGGTCGGCCATTCCTATGGCGGCATGGTCGCGGCCGGCGTGGCGGACCGGGCACGGTCGCGCATCGGTTCGCTGATTTATCTGGATGCCTTCATGCCGAAGGACGGCGAAGCACTTTTGGATATGTTGCCGCCCGAACGCGCCGCCGGCATGCGCGCGATTGCGGATGAGGCGGGCGAAGGCTGGTACCTGCCACTCTCGGCGGCGCCATTGCAAAATGTCACGGACCCGAAGGAAGCGGCCCTCCTCGCGGAATTTTGCGTTTCGCATCCTTTCGCCACGATGACGCAAGAATTGACGCTGACGGGCGATCACCTGAACATTGCGAAAATCACCTTTGTGCTGGCGACAGAGTTTCAGCCCAGCCCCTTCACGCCCTTCGCTGCGGAGGCGCGCCGCTTGGGCTGGCCGGTGGAGGAATTGGCAACACACCATTTCACCATGATCTCGATGCCCCGCGAGACAGCGGATATATTCCTGCGGCACGCCGCTTGAACGTTTAGCCCCGCTCGCGGGCTTTTTTGAACCAGGAATCTTCGTCCTTGAAGCGCGCGGCATTCCAGCTAAGCGCGGCCTTGAGCCCATCCTTCTCCCGGATCTTTTTGAATTCGTCGATCTCGGGTGATGTGTCCGCGCTGGCGAGCGCGATGACTTCAAGCTCCATGGAACGCTCTATCACCTGGCGTACGCCCATCAGCTCGTAGGACATGTTGATGAGCTTCTTGTTGTATTCGACGGTGGCGGCGGGCAGTTTGGCGATGGTCAACGCCTGGCGTTCCACCGCCGCATCCAGTTCCTCGAGCGGCACCACCTCGTTCACCAGGTTCAGCCGCTTGGCCTCCTCCGCATCGATCAGGTTCCCGGTGTAGAGCAGCTCCCGCGCCTTTGTCATGCCGACCACCCAGGGCCACACCGCGGGTATGTATGGGCCGCCGGTGCGGATCTCCGGCGCGCCGAATTTCGCATCTTCCGAGCAGATGCGCAGATCGCAAAAGGTCGCGGTGGCAAGGCCGCCGGCGATACAGAAGCCGTGTATCTGGGCAATGATGGGTTTCGGGTTGTTCCAGAATACATCCCACCAGGCCGAGGCGCTAAAGGTCTTGCCCTTGAGGAACCGTGCCCGCATCTGGGCCGGATTGATCTTGCTCCCGAATGTTATGTCGAAGCCGGCACTGAACGCGCGCCCCGACGCCTTGAGCACGATGACCCGGATGTCATCGTCTTCCCAACCCGCATCCTCCAACGCCTCTCGAACTTCGAGCTGCAAGTCATCCGATAGAGCGTTCAGCTTTTCCGGCCGGTCCATCGTGATATAGGCGATCGGCCCGCGCTTCTCGTAAATAATTGTCTCGTAGCTCATTCTATGGTCTCCCAATCCTTGCTCAAGGCAACTGCGGCATAAATAGTCACCCAGCCTACATTCAATTGCCGTAGTGTTGCCATCCCACCAAGAACGATTCGAAGGATAGGTCCCCGATCCCGTATCCACAACAATTCACGCCAATCGGCTACCTCGGATATTTTGGGTAGGCGGGAGCGAAACAGGCTGCTTCAAACGGTCAGCCGCAAGGCGCCGTGTCTCTGTTTGCTGGTTCGTTTTGTCGCGGCGCGGCGTGAAGTAATCACCCCGTCCGCCACCAATCACTCTGCAGCGACGTTTGAACGGGCGCCCCAGCGGTAGACGAACATCTCGTCTTCCAGGTCGATTTCGGGAAACTCGTTCTTCTCCCGCCAATAATCCTGGGTGTGCTGCCAATCCCGCTTGTCGCCACGCCTGGGCAGGATCGCCATGGCGCGCTTCAGATAGTTGGGGTTGAAATTGTCCTCGTCCATCCAGTCCAGCAACGGCATGTCCTTGTCTTGTTCGCGGAGCGCCGGCACCATGCTCTTCGCGCCGGTCTCCTTCATGTGATTGAGCAGGCGGCAGACGAAAGCCGCGATCAACTCGCTGCGCAGCGTCCAACTGGCCCGGAAATAGCCGAAGACCCAGGCCAGGTTCGGCACGCCCGTGAACATCATGCCGCGATAGGTGACCGTGTCGTGGAAATCGAGCGGCTTGCCGTCGATGGAAAAGGCGATATCGCCCATGATGTTCATATTGAAGCCGGTTGCGGCGACGATGATATCGGCTTCCAGCTCCTCGCCGGACTGCAGCAGGATGCCCTTTTCGGTGAACCGGTCGATATGATCCGTGACCACCGACGCCTTGCCGGCATTGATGCCTTCAAAAAGATCGCCATCGGGAACAAAGGCGATGCGCTGGCGCCAGGGTAGGTAGGACGGCGTGAAATGCTTATCCACGTCATAGTCGGGGCCAAGCAGCGTGCGCACTTGATCCAACAGCTCCTTTTTCACCACGTCCGGGTTTTCGAAGCACATTTTGGTAAAGGCGGACTGGTCATACATGATCTTGCGCCGGGTGATGTCGTGGATCGTCTCCTCATCGACCTGCAGCTCGCGCAGGGTTTCGGTGATGTCAATGGCGTTGCGTCCGGGGCGGAAATAAGTCGGCGAACGCTGCAGCATGGTGACATGGGCCGCCGTTTGCGCCATGGCCGGAATAACCGTCGCCGCCGTCGCGCCGGAGCCGATCACGAGGACATTCTTGCCAGCATAGTCCAGGTCTTCCGGCCAGTTTTCGGCATGCGCGATGACGCCCTTGAAGTCGTCCATGCCCTGCCAATCAGGCGTATAGCCCTCGCGATGGCGATAATAGCCCTGGCACATCCAGAGGAAGTTACAGGTAAACCGAACCGTATTGCCGGTCTCCGCGGACACCGCCTCGACGGTCCACAGGCTGTCCTCGTGGGACCAATCCGCCTTCAGGATTTTGTGGCCGTAACGGATGTATTGCGCCAAGTCGTTTTCCTCGATCACATCACCCATGTAGGCGAGGATCTCCTCGGCCGTCGCAATAGGTGGGCCGACCCAGGGCTTAAAGCCGTAACCGAAGGTATGGAGATCGCTGTCCGAACGGATACCGGGAAAGCGGTGGGTCCACCACGTACCGCCGAAGCTCTCTTCCGACTCCAGAATGACGAAGTCTGTATCCGGGCACTCCTGGCGCAGGTAATAGGCCCCGCCGATACCGGAAATCCCCGCACCGACGATCAGAACATCGTAATGCTGGCTGCCGGCTTCGCCCGCCTGCCGGTCCGCGCTCTTCGCCGCTGCCTCTTGCTTCGCCATTTTTACCTGCTCCTACATTTGGGGTGGACGATGCACGCATGCGGGCGCCCATTTGGCGATCCGAACATTTCCGCCAATATTCCTCGATAATGCCATTGATCCCAAGATTGGCGCTACCCGACATTATGTCGCAGGCAAAGGCGCCGCCTGAATGCCGGAAGACTAGATCCCGCTCGCAATTGGATGCGAGTCTTTACTCATGTCAATTTCGAGTCGCCCAAGCTTGAATTCAGTCGTCCGCGCCCTCCGCCGCCATGTCCTCGAAGACTTCGTTGGCGATGATCATGGCCTCGCGCACGGAGGGGACGCCGATGTAGCCGGAGAGGTGGAGCAGGACCTCGCCCAATTCATCTTCCGTCCAGCCCTGACGCAGGGCCATGCGGACGTGAATGGACAGTTCCGGCCAGCGGCCCGTACAGG
>JAPYPT010000026.1:0-6416 GCA_029937535.1 Alphaproteobacteria bacterium | reverse complement strand
AGATCAGGGTGCGCAATTTTAGGTCCAGGCCGGGCCGGTCCCAGAGCATGCCGAACACCGCCTCCGAGGTGTACTGGGCGAATTTCTCCATCGTAGGGTTGGTGTAGGTGTTCTTCGCCATGTCCTCGACCATGGCGTCGCCCATCAGTTGGCGGCGGACTTCACGGCCCCTTTTGTAAAGCTCGCTATTCGACATCGTTGTTTCCTCCGGTTTTTAAATCATCTCAGGACAGATGCAGCCGCATCATTGACCGCGGCCAGGCAAGTTCCACCGCCGCGCCGGCGGCCAGTGCGTCGGGCGCCTCGCCCCTGGAAATATGCCGGGCGAGAATAGCCTCGCCATTCGGCAATGTCGCCACATGGGATGTGGCCAAACCCAGATAAACCGCCTCGCCATAGGTTGCGGCCATGATTTGGTGGGCCGCGCCGGCGGCGGTACCGGACGCCAAAAGCTCCACCAGTTCCGAGCGGATCGAGACCGCCACATCGTCGCCCGTCGTCACCGCTTGACCGTCTGCATTCAGGGTCAGTTTCGCGTATCCCAAATCCACCTCGACCCCATCATCGTTCACCGCCGACACGCGGCCCGTGAAAATATTGTTCTCGCCGATAAAGTCCGCCGTGAAGCGGCGGCGGGGGGTTTCGTATAGCGCCCGCGGGGTGCCGGTTTCAATCAATTCTCCATCGGCGATGATGGCCATGCTGTCGGCCACGGTCATGGCCTCTTCCTGGTTATGGGTGACATGGATAAAGGTGATGCCCACCTGTTCCTGGAGATGTTTCAATTCAAGGCACATGTCCTTGCGCAATTTGGCATCCAACGCCGCCAGGGGCTCATCAAGCAACAGGATATCGGTTTCCAATACCAGGGAGCGGCCCAATTGCACGCGCTGCTGCTGGCCGCCCGAAAGGGCATGGGGCATGCGGTCGGCAAGATCGGACAGGCCGACCAGATCCAGCATGGCGCCCACCCGTTCCGCAATCTCCGCACCGGGCAGCTTGCGCAGACGCAGACCATAACCGACGTTCTGGGCCACGGTCATATGGGGAAACAGGGCGAAACTTTGAAATACCATTGAAGTGGGGCGATGGTTCGGCGGTTGTTCCGACACATCCTGGCCATGCAAAAGGATTTGCCCGGCGCTGGGACGGATGAAACCGCCCAACAGGCGCAACAGGGTGGTTTTGCCGCCGCCCGAGGGCCCCAGCAAGGCGAAATATTCCCCCGCCGCGATCGACAGATCGACGCCGCGCAGGGCTTGCACGTCGCCGTAGTTTTTTGAAAGGCCAATAACCTGGACGGCCGTATTGGTGTCTTCGTTCATTTGCTGGGCTAACTCGACATGACGGGTTCCGCCTTGGCGCGGGCTTCCCGCTCCAGGCGATCCGATTGGAACAGGGTATAGAGGATGATGGTGCCGATGACGGCGATGGCGATGAAGGAGATCAGGCTGCTCATGGCATAGGATTGTTCAGACATGCCCTCGTTCAGCATTTGCGAAATCAAGACGGTGGTGATGGTGTCATAGCCGCCCTTCAGCAACGAGGTGCGGGTATATTCGTTGAAGGTCAGGATCACCGCGAAGGCGCAGGCGGAAAACACCCCGGCCCGGATTTGCGGAAACTCGATCTGGATGAAGGCCTGCCACGCGGTCGCCCCGCAACTGCGCGCGGCCTCGGTCTGTTGCTCGGGATAGCGGCCCATGGTGATCAGAATGACCACGAAAATATAAGGCAGGGTGTAGATGATCAGCCCCACCAGGGCCGAGAAATAACCCAGATCGAACCAGGTATCGAACCAGCTTACACCGAGCCACTCGCCGACCGTGGCGCAGGCGATGTTCAGGTTCTTGAAGAACACCAAAAGGGCTGACCCGAGGATATCCGCCGGCACGAACAGGGGTGAGAGCAACAATGACACGGTCAGCAATTTAGCCTGGGTCGCCTTGTAGAACTTGGCGGCGATCAGACCCATGGGCACCGCCACGACAAGGGTAATCGCGGCCAGTATCATGGTATTGCCCAAGGCGCCCAGCAACAGTAAATCGGAGAATATTTCGCCATACCACTCGAAGGTAAAAACGTACTCCGCGGCGCCGAAGCCGTTCTTGTTGAAGGAAATGTAGATCACGTAGAACACCGGCAGCATCAAGGTGGCGACAAGCAAAAGGGTGTACAGCCATTTCAGCCGGTAACTCCAAACGCTGCTGTAATCATCGCCCATGATATCAATTGATCGGTGTGAGGATACGGGTCAGATCGAACAGGCGGTGGCCGATATAAAGCAGGCCCAACAGCGTCGTCATCATGATCGCGTTGACCGCCATGGCCAGGGGGAAATCCAGGGCCGAGATTGCCTGGGTGGCGATCAACCCCGCGTTCACGGCGCCGGGGCCGCCGAGAATATTCGGCAACAGGGCCACGCCCAGGCCATTGACGAAGATAAACACCGCGCCGGCGAAAATGCCCGGCGCGGCCAGCGGCAGAATGACATCGATGAAGACCCGGTGTGGCCGCGCGCCCAGATCATCACAGATTTCAAAAACATATTTCGGCACCGCTTCCATGGCCAGGAAGCCGGCGAAGACGATAAAGGGCAGAAACGACAAAACCTCGCCGATGATGACGCCCATGGGCGTGTACAGAATGGCGGTGATCGGTTCGGTGATAATGCCGAGTTCCAGCAACACACTGTTCACCAGTCCCGTCCGCTGCAACACCGGGCGCAGGGCAAAGATGCGAATAATCTCGGACACCATGAAGGGCAGGATGAACAGCAATATCACCCGGTGCTGGGCCACCTGGGGGATGCGACGGCGGATAAATACCGCCACGGGAAAGCCGAAGAGGAAGGCCACCACAACGGACACGGAGGAATGCATCATGGACCCGAGAAAATTCTCCAGCCGGGCCGAGAAGAAAAAATTCTCGTAGGAGAACAGAGTAAACCCCGGCTTCATCCAGAACATGGTCCGCTCGAACACCGACCAGACCACGGTCAAGGCCAGGGGCAGCGCGAAAAACAACACCATGAAGACGATGGGCGACAAGAACAATGCCTTCGCGGCCGCCCGTTGCCAGCGTAACCGGGACAGCGGCAGGGGGGACACCGGATTGCTCCGGCGCCGCTCCCTGTCGTTCCCTTGATGAGCCGCTTCGATCATATACGGTCGATCAATTACGAGGGACTTGGTTAGGCCGCCTGCACCCGCGCCCACCAATCCTGATAGTCCCGCATATGGGTCGGAAAGACGTTCTGCCAGGAATTTCCCTTGACCTTATAACGATCGGCCTTGCCCGCCAGACGGGCCCTGATCAACGCGGCATTGAAGTCCTTGGGATTGGCCGCCACATACTCATTCACGCCTTGCATCTGCGGCCCAAAGCCAAAGGTTTGCAAGGTGCGGGCGCCGAACCAAGTAGACAGATAGACGTTCATCAGCTTGTAGAACGCGTCCGATTGGCCCCGCGCCTGGCCGCCCTTGGTCAACATGAAGCAGTTGTTCCAGGTCTGATGACCTTCCTTCATGGTGCCGTAGCGGATGTCCATCTTGGACTTCTTGGCGGCGACGATCTGGATCGGCTCCCAGCACGAGGACACCAGGACCTCTTCCGAGGCCAGCAAGTTGAGGCCATTGCCAAAGCCATCCCAAAATGTGCGGAACTGACCCTTCTTTTTCTGGGCGATGAGGAATTGGCAAACGCCCTTGACCTCGGCCGCGTTCATATCCGATGGATTGTCAATATCCTGCTTGCCGGATTCCTTGAGATAGATCGCGGTGTTGGTCAGGGTCGGCCCGAAATCGTTCTGCATGGCGGCGCGGCCCTTGAACTGGGCATCGAACAAAGCCCCCCACGAGGTCAAATCGGCGCCGATCTTGTCGTAATTATAGGCCAGGCTGTCAGCGTTCGAGATATAGGGAATGGCAACGATCTTGCCCTTGTGGCGGATGGTATCCGCCGCCGATCCGCCCGGATTATAGATCGGCAGAACATTCTTCCAGTTGGGAATTTGCGAGGTATCCAACTCCACCACCGCGCCTTGAGAGGCCAGGGCATCTTCCATGCCACCGCCATTATCGGACATGGCGTCATACAGTTTGGAACCATCGCCAACGACCATTTTCTGGATCGCCTCGTCCGCCCGGGCACTCTTGGCGTTGTAGGCAATCTCAATGCCGGCCTGCTTGGACATGGCGCTCCAATCCTTGGCGCCGACT
This sequence comes from Alphaproteobacteria bacterium, assembly GCA_029937535.1. GTDB lineage: Bacteria > Pseudomonadota > Alphaproteobacteria. The sequence continues at coordinate 2,196 of JAPYPT010000026.1, read as the reverse complement.
TTGGCGATGCCGATAGTCCACAATTTCAAGGGCCCGGCAGCTTGAGCACCTGACAGACCGAGCGCGCCGGCAGCACCAACGGCCGCCATGGCGGTTGCGCTTTTTAACAACATACGTCGATTGAATTCGAACTGGTTCATGATTTCTCCCCGATATTTTTTTTGCGGCGGCCAAACCGCCCCATTCTAGCTTTTGGCTCTTTTGAGCGAACGTCATAATACACATTTGCGACAAGAGATAAACGCCTACCGCATGGCAGGGTTGTTCCATTTAGGCGGGCGCCTCGTCTCGAACAGTGGCAGTATGGCCAAGACTAATTGGGGCCAAATTTGAATGACCGGTTTGCGCGGGAAATTTGCCGCTAGCAGCGGCAATGCCAAGGGCATCGCCTGGATGTTCCTGGCCGGGCTGATTTTCGTCTTCGTGACCGGGGCGGTACGCCACCTGAGCAGCTCCATTCATCCCATTCAGTTGGCATTCTTACGCTATGCCATTGCCCTGATATTTCTGGCGCCGATCTTTTGGCGGGAAATTCGCGGCTACCGCAATCGCCCCCACCGCTATGGATTGCATATCGCGCGCGGGTTGTTGCAGGCTATCGGCGTGATGTTGTGGTTCTATGCCATGGCCAATATCCCCGTCGCCGAGGTTACCGCGTTGGGTTTCACGGCGCCGATTTTCGCCACCATAGGCGCCGCGCTGTTCCTGGGTGAAAAACTCTATATGCGCCGCATTTCCGCCGTGTTCTTCGGTTTCGCGGGTGCCATGGTCATCATACGGCCCGGGCTGGAGGTCATCGAGTGGGGCGCCATCGCGCAGTTGACCGCCGCGCCGCTGTTTGCCGCGACCATGCTGATCGGCAAGCGCCTGACGGAGACCGAGAACAACGGAACCATGGTCGCGGCCCTGGGGCTTTGCGTCGCCATCGCTCTGTTCCCGCCGGCGCTTTATGTCTGGCGCACGCCGAGCGTGGAGGAAATGATCTGGCTGTGCGGCGTCGCGGGCGTGGCGACCCTTGGCCATCTGGCGATGACCCAGGCCTTTCGCTGCGCCGAAATAACCGCCCTGCAGCCCATATCGTTTCTGCAGCTTGTCTGGGCCTCTTTGTTGGGATTTTATATATTCTCGGAGGTGCCGGACATATGGACCTGGATCGGTGGCGGTATTATCGTCACCTCGGCGACATATATCGCTCACCGCGAGGCCCGCGCCCGCAAACGGGCACATCACGATTAGGTGAAGGGAGGTCTGGTCATGAAAATGCGCGCCTACTGTTTGGCTTTGGTCATGTTGCTGGTCCCGGCGCCGGCGATCTGGCTGAATGCCCATGCCGACTTCCGCACGCTGGAGGCCCTGGTAGCGCCCAGCGCCGACCCCTGGCCGCGCTGGAAGGCTGCGGATGAAACCAACCGGGCCGACATTGACTTCTCGGCCTGGGACAAAATCCTGCAACGCTATCTGGAAGCCTCGCCCCAAGGCATCAATCTGTTCAACTACAGGGAGGTCTCGGCCCCTGACCGCGCCCGGTTGGACGAACTGGTCGCGACATGGGCCGCGCTGCCCATCTCCACCTACAATCGGGGCCAGCAAATGGCCTATTGGATCAATCTGTACAATGCCCTAACGGTCAAGCTTATCCTCGATCACGGCCCCGTCGCCACCATCCGGGACATCGACATTTCGCCCGGCTTTTTCTCCGACGGTCCGTGGGGCAAGAAACTGCTGCGGGTCGAGGGCGAAGAGCTCAGCCTGAACGATATTGAACACCGCATACTGCGTCCCCTATGGGGTGACCCGCGCGTTCACTATGCCCTGAACTGCGCCTCCCTCGGCTGCCCCAATCTGGATGCCAGGGCCTTTAGGGCGTCGGATATGGACAGCCGCCTGAATGCCGCCGCGCGCGCCTTTATCAACCACCCCAGAGGCGTGCGCCTGGAGGGCGGCGAGATCATCGTCTCCAGCATCTATGATTGGTTCACGGCGGATTTCGGCGGCGACGAAGCCGGCGTTCTGGCCCACTTTCACCAATACGCCGGCCCCGAGCTAAAGGCCACCCTGGACAAACACGGCCGCCTCGACCGCGCCGCCTACGATTGGCGCCTGAACGGAAAATAAACGCGGTTCTACCTCACCGCAGGATACGGCCCTGGATGCCCGGATCATGTGTGGACGGCCCGTTGTTTGCAAGAAAATCTT
>JAPYPT010000331.1 GCA_029937535.1 Alphaproteobacteria bacterium | reverse complement strand
GTCTTGTCATTTGTGTCGCTGACCACGACGCCCTGCATGATGCGTTTTGGCATCCCGTTCTCCTCGATCCTAAGCCTGTGCCCGTGCGTCCGCCTGCATCCGGCTCACCACCGTCTTGATGCGGGCGATATCGCGGCGCACTTGGCGCACGCGGGCGGTATTTTCCAATTGGCCACTGGCCCGCTGGAAACGCAGATTGAACTGTTCCTTGCGCAGGTCCAGAAGCTGATCGTTCAACTGGTCCTTGGTCTGGCCGCGCAGTTCTTCCGCTTTCATCTAGTGACCTCCCCCAAGGCGGGCGACGAACCGGGTCTGTACCGGCAACTTGGCCGACGCCAGCCGGCAGGCCTCGCGCGCCACCTCGATCGACACACCGTCCAGTTCAAACATCACCCGGCCCGGCTTGACCCGGCAGATCCAAAATTCCGGCGTGCCCTTGCCTTTACCCATGCGCACCTCGGTCGGTTTCTTCGACACCGGCACATCGGGAAAGACCCGGATCCACAATTTGCCGGCACGCTTCATTTGCCGGGTCATGGCACGGCGCGCGGCCTCGATCTGCCGCGCGGTGATGCGCGCCGGGCCCACGGCCTTTAAACCGTAGGCGCCGAAATCCAACTTATTGCCGCCCTTGGCCTTGCCGTGAATGCGGCCTTTGTGAGCCTTGCGGAACTTCGTTCTTTTTGGTTGCAACATGACGTATCAACCTAGTCCTTGTCGTTGTCGTTATCGTCGCCACTATCGTCGACGGTTTGGACAGACCCTATGAACGCTGGGTCTGCGTATCCTGATTGCGTTTGTCCTGCGCCATGGGGTCGTGTTCCATGATCTCGCCCTTGAAAACCCAAACCTTGACGCCGCAGGTGCCGTAGGCGGTAAACGCCGTGGCCTCGCCATAATCTATGTCCGCACGCAGCGTATGCAGGGGCACCCTGCCCTCGCGGTACCATTCCGTGCGGGCGATTTCCGCGCCGCCCAGACGGCCGCCGCAATTGATGCGGATGCCCAAGGCGCCCAGTCGCATGGCCGATTGCACGGCCCGCTTCATGGCCCGGCGAAAGGCGATACGGCGCTCTAGCTGATTGCAGATGTTCTCGGCCACCAGCTTGGCATCGATTTCCGGCTTGCGGATTTCGACAATGTTCAGATGAACATCGCTACCGGTCATCTGCGAAAGCGCCTGGCGCAGCTTTTCAATATCGGCGCCCTTTTTGCCGATAACCAGGCCGGGGCGGGCCGTCGAAATGGTCACCCGGGCCTTTTTCGCGGGCCGTTCAATGACGATGCGCGAGACCCCAGCCTGGTGCAGGCGCTTCTGCAAAAACCGGCGAATTCTGATGTCTTCGTGCAGCAGGGGACCGTATTCGCGCTTGTTGGCGTACCAACGGCTGTCCCAGGTCCGGTTAATTCCGACCCGCAGGCCGATTGGATTTACTTTTTGACCCATTAGTTGGCCTCCTCGCGTTCGCGTACCACGATACGTATTTCGCTGAATGGTTTCAGGATGCGGGCCATGCGGCCCCGGGCGCGCGGGCGCATGCGCTTCATAACCATGTTCTTGCCGACGCTTGCTTCCGCCACATACAAGGCGTCCACGTCCAGGTCGTGGTTGTTTTCCGCATTGGCTATGGCCGACTGCAGAACTTTTTTCACCAAACCCGCGACCCGGCGTTTGGAAAAGGTCAATTCGGCCAAGGCGCCTTCCACATTCATGCCCCGGATCCGCTGCGCCACCAGGTTCAACTTTTGCGGCGAGGTGCGGATATTGCGCCCCTGGGCGCCGGCTTCGTTGTCGGCCAGGCGCCGTTCTCTTGCTTGCTTGCCCATGGCCCTAACCCCGCCGTGATTTCTTATCGGCGGCGTGGCCATAGTAGGTGCGCGTCGGCGCGAACTCGCCGAACTTGTGCCCCACCATGTCCTCGTTCACCAACACCGGAATATGTTTGTGGCCATTATGGACGCCAAAGGTCAGGCCCACGAATTGCGGCAATATGGTCGACCGCCGGGACCAGATCTTGATCACTTCATTGCGCCCCGAAGCCGCGGTCTTTTCCGCCTTTTTCAGCAGATAGCCATCCACGAAGGGGCCTTTCCAGACAGAACGGGTCATCTCTATACTGCCTCTCTATTTTTTCGTGCGCCGACGGCGCAGAATGTATTTACTGGAGGGCTTTTTCGAGGACCGTGTCCGCTTGCCCTTGGTTGGTTTGCCCCATGGGGTCACCGGATGACGACCGCCCGAGGTACGGCCTTCGCCGCCGCCATGGGGATGATCCACCGGGTTCATGGCCACGCCACGGACCGACGGGCGCTTGCCCAGCCAGCGGTTACGTCCCGCCTTGGCCAGCTTGATGTTTGAATTATCCGGATTTGATACCGCGCCCACGGTGGCCATGCATTCGGCCCGCACCAGACGTTGTTCGCCGGAGGTCAGGCGCAGAATTGCGTAACCTTGATCCCGTCCCACCAACTGCACGTAGGTTCCCGCGGAGCGGGCGATCTGTCCGCCCTTGCCCGGCTTCATCTCCACATTGTGGATAATGGTGCCGATGGGCATGGAGGAAAGCGGCATCGCATTGCCCGGCTTCACATCGACCCGTTCGCCGGCAACGACACTGTCGCCCGCCGCCAGACGCTGGGGCGCCAGAATATATGACAGATCGCCATCGGCGTATTTGATCAGGGCGATGAAGGCGGAGCGGTTGGGATCGTATTCCAGACGTTCCACCGTCGCCGTCTCGAAACGCCGGCGCTTGAAATCCACCATGCGGTAGCTGCGCTTGGCCCCGCCGCCCCGGCGCCGCGAGGTAATGCGGCCATGATTGTTGCGGCCGCCGCTTTTGGTCAAACCCTTGGTCAGTGTCTTGACCGGTTTGCCTTTGTGCAACTCCGAACGGTCGACCAGGACCAGGCCCCGGCGCCCCGGCGTGGTTGGTTTATATCGTTTCAACGCCATGTCTTTACACCCCGCCCATGACGTCGATGGACTGGCCATCTTCCAGCGTCACAATGGCCTTTTTCCAATCCGACCGGCGTCCCTTGACGCCGCGGAAACGCTTGGTCTTGCCCTTGACCCGCAAGGTATTGACCGACTTGACCTTGACCGAGAACAATTCCTCCACCGCCTGCTTAATGCGTGGCTTCGTGGCGTCCATGGTGACCCGGAAGGTAACTTGGCCGTGTTCGGATCCCATGGTGGCTTTTTCCGTCACCACCGGGCCGAGGACCGTCGTATAGATTTGTTCGCGGTTCATTTTAGCCGCGCCTCCAATACTTCAACCGCGCTTTTGGTCAAGACAAGGGTTTCCCGGCGCAGAATGTCGTAAACATTCGCCCCCGCGGACGCCATGACCTGCACGTCTTTCAGATTACCGGCGGCGCGGACCAAATTTTGGTCCAAATCGCCGCCATCTATGATCAGCACATCACCCCAGCCTAGTACCGCCATTTTGGCCGTTAGGGTCTTGGTCTTGGCCTCTTCCAATGCCGCCGCCTCAAGGATCACCAGCTTGCCCTCGGCCTGCTTCGCCGAAAGAGCCGAGCGCATGCCCAGCGCGCGGACCTTTTTCGTCAGCTTATGGACATGATCATGGACCCGCGGGCCGTGGGCCACGCCGCCGCCGCGAAACTGCGGCGCCTTGTTGGATGAATGCCGCGCCCGGCCCGTGCCCTTCTGGGCCCAAATCTTGGCGCCCGAGCCACGGACCGCATTGCGCTCCTTGACGGCGTGGTTGCCGCCCCGGCGCTTGGCCAGTTGCCAGGTCACCACGCGGTGCAGGATATCCCGGCGCGGTTTCACGCCGAAGACTTCCTCCGCCAGCTCGATATTGCCGGCGGCTTTGTTGTCCAGGGTTGTCACCTCTGCCTTCATGGCAATTATTCCTTCTCGTCGCCGTCGGTCGCCGCGGCGTCGGCCGCGCTATCGTCAGCCCCGTCAGCCCCGACCGATGCGGTTTCTTCGGCCACCTCTGCTTCGGGCGCGGCGTCTGACTCAGCTTCGGGCGCCGCTTCCGCCGCCGGTCGCTCGATCAGCCCGGCGGGAATGGGTGTATCCTCGTGCTGTGCCTTTTTGACCGCATCCTGGATCAGGACCCAGCCGCTTTTCGGGCCCGGAACCGAGCCCTTGACCAGCAACAGGCCGTCTTCCACATCCGCATCAATGACTTCCAGGTTCTGCATGGTGACCCGGCCCGCGCCCAGATGCCCGGCCATCTTCTTGCCCTTGAAAACCTTGCCCGGATCCTGGCATTGCCCGGTCGAGCCGTGCGAGCGATGAGAGATCGAAACGCCGTGCGAGGCCCGCAAACCGCTAAAGCCCCAACGCTTCATGGCGCCGGCGAAACCCTTGCCGATGGAGGTGGCGGCCACGTCCACGTACTGCCCCTTGGCAAAATGCGCCGGACTTAACTGGGCGCCGATCTCAATCAAGGCATCTTCCGAAACCCGGAACTCCGCCAGCCGTTGTTTCGGCTCAACCTCGGCCTTGGCGAAATGGCCGCGCATGGCCTGACCAACACGCTTTACCTTGGCTTTGCCGACACCCAACTGCAGGGCCGTATAGCCGTCCCGTTCCTGGGTACGCTGGTCCACCACCTGGCATTCATCAATGTGCAGCACGGTCACGGGCACGTGGCTGCCATCTTCCTGAAAAACCCGGGTCATGCCGAGTTTTCGCCCTATCAAACCGGAACGCTTCATCATCTGATCCTAGGCAAGCTTGATTTCGACATCCACGCCGGCGGCCAGGTCGAGCTTCATCAGCGCATCGACGGTCTGGGGCGTGGGGTCAATGATATCAAGCAGCCGTTTGTGGGTGCGGATTTCGAACTGCTCCCGCGACTTTTTATCAATATGGGGCGAACGCAGCACCGTGAATTTCTCAATCCGGGTGGGCAGGGGAATGGGACCGCGCACGCGCGCGCCGGTCCGCTTCGCCGTGCTGGCGATTTCCGATGTGGCCTGATCGAGCACGCGATGCTCATAAGCTTTCAAGCGGATGCGGATATTTTGGTCTTCCATGTTCTTATTCCTGCCTAGAGATCAGTTTCTACTGGCCGTCACTTATTCGCCGTCAACTATTCGTCGCCAACTATTCGTCAATAGATGCGACGACGCCGGCGCCGACCGTGCG
>JAPYPT010000330.1 GCA_029937535.1 Alphaproteobacteria bacterium | reverse complement strand
GATCTGGCCGCCATGCGCGAGGCGGTGGTCAACATGGGCGGCGATCCGAAGCGGATCAATCCGCTGTCCCCCGTGGATCTGGTCATCGATCATTCGGTCATGGTGGATTATGCCGGCACCAAGGACGCCCTGGCGAAAAACATTGAGCTGGAGTTCGCGCGCAACGGCGAACGCTATGCCTTCCTGCGCTGGGGCAGCCAGGCCTTTGACAATTTCCGCGTGGTGCCGCCCGGCACCGGCATCTGCCACCAGGTCAACGTGGAATACCTGGCGCAAGTTACCTGGACCTCGGAGAATGACGGCACGACCATCGCCTATCCCGATACCCTGGTCGGTACCGACAGCCACACCACCATGGTCAACGGCCTGGCGGTCCTGGGCTGGGGCGTTGGCGGCATCGAGGCCGAGGCGGCCATGCTGGGCCAGCCCATTTCCATGCTGCTGCCGGAGGTGGTGGGCATGAAATTAAGCGGCAAACTGCCCGCCGGCACCACCGCCACGGACCTGGTGCTGTTCGTCACCCAGATGCTGCGGGCCCAGGGCGTTGTCGGCAAGTTCGTCGAATTCTATGGCCCCGGCCTGGATAACCTGCCCCTCACCGACCGCGCCACCATCGCCAACATGGCGCCCGAATACGGCGCCACCTGCGGCTTTTTCCCCGTGGACAAGGAAACCCTGCGCTATCTGGAATTCACCGCCCGCGATCCGGCCCAGGTGAAGCTGGTCGAGGCCTATGCCAAGGCCCAGGGCATGTGGCGCGACAGCGATACCCCGGATCCGGTTTTCACCGCCACCGTGGAATTGGATTTGGCCGATGTGGTGCCCTGCATATCGGGTCCGACACAACCCAAGGACCGGGTCAATCTGGATGATGCCGCCGCCGCCTTCAAGCAGGTCCTGCCGGAACTGATGGCCGGCGCCGATATCAACAAAGCCATCCCCGTGGCGGGCGCCGATCATGACCTGAGAAATGGCGACGTGGTGATCGCCGCCATTACCTCGTGCACCAATACCTCCAACCCTTCCGTCCTGGTCGCAGCCGGGCTGGTGGCGCAAAAGGCCGTCGAGAAGGGCCTGCGAACCAAGCCGTGGGTCAAATCTTCGCTGGCGCCCGGCAGTCAGGTGGTGGCCGATTATCTCAACGCCGCCGGGCTGCAGGACCCCCTGGACGCCCTGGGCTTCAACGTAGTGGGCTTTGGCTGCACCACCTGCATCGGCAATTCCGGGCCCCTGGCCGAACCGATTTCGGACGCCATCACGGAAGGCGATCTGGTGGCCTGCGCGGTGCTGTCGGGCAACCGCAATTTCGAGGGCCGGATCAGTCCTTTCGTGCGCGCCAACTATCTGGCCTCGCCGCCCCTGGTGGTGGCCTATGCCCTGGCCGGCAGCCTGAACCGGGATCTGACCACGGAACCCCTGGGCAAGGGCAGCGACGGCGAACCGGTTTATTTAAAGGATATCTGGCCGACCCAGCAGGAAGTGGCCGACACCGTGGCCCAGGCCCTGACGCCGGAGATGTTCGGCAGCCGTTATAGCGATGTCTTCACGGGGCCGGAAGAATGGCAGGCGGTGAAAGCCAAGGACAGCCTGACCTACGATTGGGATGCGGTCTCCACCTACGTTCAGCATCCGCCGTATTTCGATGGCATGGCGGCGGAAGCGGGCGGTGTCGATGATGTGCTCGGCGCCCGGGAATTGGCGATGCTGGGCGATTCGGTTACCACCGATCATATCTCGCCCGCCGGTTCCATCGCCGCCGACAGCCCCGCCGCGGGCTATCTGAACGAGCGCCAGGTGCCGGCGCGGGAGTTCAACTCCTATGGCTCCCGCCGGGGCAATCACGAAATCATGATGCGCGGCACCTTCGCCAACACCCGGATCCGCAACGAAATGGCGCCCGGAACCGAGGGCGGCGTGACCCTGCACCAGCCCAGTGGCGAACAAATGCCCATATACGATGCCGCCATGCGCTATCAGGCGGACGGCGTGCCGTTGGTGATTATCGCGGGCAAGGAATACGGCACCGGGTCATCCCGCGACTGGGCCGCCAAGGGCACCCAGCTTTTGGGCGTCAGGGCGGTGATCGTCGAGAGTTTCGAACGCATTCACCGCTCCAACCTGGTTGGCATGGGCGTCCTGCCACTGGAGTTCAAGGACGGCGACAGCCGTGCATCGCTGAACCTGCAAGGCACGGAAACCTTTGATATCACGGGCATTTCGGACGGCATCACCCCGCGCATGGATGTTGCCTGCACGGTTCATTATGCCGACGGCGCCAGCAAGGACATCACCTTGTTGTGCCGCATCGATACCCTGGATGAGGTGGAGTATCACCGCCATGGCGGCATTCTGCAGTACGTTCTGCGCAATTTGATGAATGCCGCCTAACCGGGCCTGAGGATATGGGGCCATCACCGACAATTGACTTCCCGGTGATGGCCTCGGTCACTAAGTTTCCAAGCATGAAAAACTGGCCAACCGAGGTGTTCCGTATCAATCGGCGTTGGGGGCGGACCCTGGCTGTCGTCATGGGCGCCCTGTTTTTGGCGCTGGCGGCGCCACGGCCCGGTCTGGCCGGTTCCGCTCCACAAGTCGTTGTCGAACTTTATACCTCTCAAGGGTGTAATTCCTGCCCTCCAGCGGACCGCCTGCTGGGTCGGTTGGCCGCGCGCGACGATGTCATCGCCCTGACCTTCAACGTGGATTATTGGGACTATCTGGGTTGGAAAGATACCCTGGCGCAGCCCGCCCATACCGAGCGCCAACGCCACTACGCAAGCGCCCTGCGCAACCGCACGGTCTATACCCCGCAAATGGTGATCGGCGGCCGGCAGCACGCGGTCGGCTCCGATACCGCTGCCGTATCGGCGGCGATCGAGGCTGAACAACGGCGCTCCGAAGGGTCACCGATACTGCATCTAAAACACCGGGACGGCCGGATCTTGGTCTCGCTTGATGCCCTTGAGGCCGCGGGCCGAAAGGGCGTCAACGCCACGGTCTGGTTGGTCCGTTACGACCGGCGCCGGGACGTGCCCATAGAGCGGGGCGAGAACGCCGGCAATAAGTTAAGCTATCACAACGTGGTGCGGGATATGCGCGCCCTTGGCCAGTGGCGCGGCCAGGCCATGCAAATGGACCTGAGCCGGGCCGAATTGGTGGAAGGCGGCCGCGACGGCTGCGCCATAATCGTGCAAAAGGGGCCGGTGGGCCCCATCCTGGCCGCGGCGCGGATAAATTTCTAAACCTTTTACGTCTAGACTATCCTCAACAATCACCCTCCATCGCGCCGCCGGCGCGGGGACAGTCGGTTGAAATGGCAAAGGCGCTTGTCGAGGATTTGAAACCATGCAGATTATTCCCGGCGCCGTTTGGGGCCTGATCCCGGCCCGTGGCGGTTCCAAAAGCATACCGATGAAAAACCTGACGCCATTCGTCGGCCGGCCCTTGATCGATTTTCAAATTCTGGCGGCCAGAAGTTCGGGCAGTTTCGGACGCCTTATTTGCAGTACGGACCATCAGGCCATCGCCGCCCGTTGCGAAACACTGGGTGTCGAGGTGCATCCCCGGCCCGGCCATCTGGGCGCCGACGATACTCCTGTCATGGACGTCATCGCCGACCTGCTGGAGGATATCAACGAACGGGAAGGCGCGGTGGCGGAATGTATCGCTTTGCTGCGGCCAACTTCGCCGTTTCTGCTCCCCACCCATATTCGCTGGTCGGTGAATGCCTTGCTGGCGGATGCCGCCGCCGGTTCGACGCAAACCGCCGCGCCCTGCCCCCCTAACCACAACGCAATCCATCAACAGGTCATTGATGACGGCGCCATAAAATTCCGCTTCCCGGCCGAACGCGCCGCGATGGGCAAGGGGCGGGCAGGCGATAAACACTTTGTTTTCGGCAATTTCCTTGTGTTCCGGACCCAGGCCGCGTTGGACCAGCGGACGCCGTTCGCGCAGCCCTCCATACCGATCGAAATTCCCTTCGGGCAAGGCTTCAACCTGTCCACCCTGGACGACGTAAAATTGGGTCAGGCGCTGCTGGCTGCCGGCTTGGCGGAATTGCCGAATTCTTGAGAATTGCGCTTGAAACTGGTACGAATGCCCATTCTGACCGCGCCCCTTCATAAAGATGCAGGAACATGAACCGTTACCGCCGCCGCCCCGGCATTAACGAAACACCCCTCGAGGATGAAGTCTTCCTGATGACCGGCGAGGACGGCGATATCTTTCATTTGGACCAGATGGCCATGTCCGTCTGGCGCGCCTTGGAACAGCCCAGCAGCGAAGCGGATCTTTTGGCCCTGTTCGCGGAAGCGTTTCCCGCCACCGACGCCGAGGCCATCCAACGGGACCTGGAAACCACCTTGTCGACCTTGCTAAGTGGTGAATTGATCGAACTCTGCGATTGAGCTTGCCCGGCGCCGTGGTAGGTTGCCGTATCAAAAGCATGAGATCGGAGCAGACCATGACCCGCATGACCGGTGGCCAGGCCCTCGTCAAATCAATCACCGCCCACGGCGTCGATACCATCTTCGGCCTGCCGGGCGTGCAGTTGGATTGGTTCTTCAATGCCCTCCACGATGAAGGCAACAACATCCGCGTCATCAACAGCCGTCACGAACAAGGTGTCGCCTACATGGCCCATGGCTATGCCCAATCAACGGGCAAGGTCGGCGCCTTTGCCGTGGTGCCCGGTCCCGGTGTCTTGAACACCACGGCGGCGCTCAGCACCTCCCTTGCCGCCAACGTGCCCGTGTTGTGCGTAACGGGGCAGATCCCATCCGGCCATATTGGCCGGGGTCATGGCCAGTTGCACGAAATCCCGGATCAGCTTGCCATCCTGCGCGGCCTGACAAAATGGGCTGAACGTATTGATCATCCCACCCATGCGCCCGCCAAGGTGGCGGAGGCCTTCCGGCAACTGCGCACCGGCCGACCGCAACCCGTGGCCCTGGAAATGCCCCTGGACCAACTGGCCGGGAGCTGTGATGTGGACCTGCTGGAAGCAGCCACCGCCTATGCCCGCCCGCCGGTGGACGACGATGCGGTGGCCAAGGCCGCCGCCCTGCTGGCCAAGGCGAAGGCGCCGATGATCTTCGTCGGCAGCGGCGCCCTGGCCTGTGGCGAGGCGGTGGAG
>JAPYPT010000329.1 GCA_029937535.1 Alphaproteobacteria bacterium | reverse complement strand
TATCCATACCTTGCGCTTTAATGTCGGCGAGGCGGGATGGGAGCAGGGGGAATGGGTGCAAACAATCTGTCATGCGGAGGAGGTCTACCGCGCCCGGATTTATGCGGTTGATGAGGAGATTTCCAATATCATGACTTCGGAGCGTCAAATTTATGGCGGTGGGCCTGGTCAGCAGCAATATCTGGCCATGGTCGAGAGCGCCTTTCCCCTGGACGGAATTTCGCCGCCCCAGGGCGCCTCGGATGTGTTCGCCGATAGTTTTTTGCTGGAAATCGCCCTGTATCCGCCATCTGCGTTGTAGGGGCGGGAATGTGAGCGGCGAATTTCTCATTGTTTCCTTGATCGTGGTCCTGATACCCGGCACCGGCGTGATCTACACCTTGGCGCATGGTTTGGCGCGCGGCGCCCTGGTCAGCGCCGTCGCGGCCTTCGGCTGTACCCTTGGTATCCTGCCCCATATCGCGGCGGCGGTGTTTGGCCTGGCGGCACTTTTGCATGCCAGCGCTATTGCCTTTCAGGCCGCCAAGTTTCTCGGCGTTGCCTATCTGCTCTACATGGCCTGGGGCGTATGGCGCGAAAAGGGGACGCTTTCGGTGGATGCAACCGTGGATGCGCGCTCCCTTTGGGGCGTCATCATCAAGGGCATCTTGATTAATATTCTGAATCCAAAGCTTTCCATGTTCTTCCTGGCCTTTCTGCCGCAGTTCGTAACGCCGGGCGAGCCGGGCGCGACGGTGCGGATGCTGCTGTTGGGCGGCGTCTTCATGGCCATGACCCTGGCGGTCTTTATTTGCTATGGCCTGTTTGCCGCCGCCGTGCGCGACCGTATTATTTCCAGCCCGCGCGTGATGGCATGGTTCCGCTGGGGCTTCGCCGCCGCCTTTGTCGGCCTGGGCGCCAAGCTGGCCATGGCCGTCCGCTAATTTATCCCTCTTCCAGCCAGGCATTGAATTTCGGTGCGCGTTTTTCCCTGAACGAAGCCACGCCGTCGCGGGCATCGGGGTGATGATCCACCACGGCCGTCTTGGCGGCAATCTCGTCGCAGGCCTGCTCAAATGTCAGCTCGGCGGCGTTATAGATCGAGCGTTTCAGCATGCGCATGGCGACCTGGGGTCCGTCCGCCAGCTCGCGGGCCAGATCGCCGGCCGCCTGGGCCAGTTGGTCGTCGGGCACCACGTCGTGCACCAGGCCCAGTTCCAGGGCCTCGGCGGCCGAGACGATGCGTTTGCGCATGAGGAAATCCAGGGTCTTGGCCAGGCCCATGTGCTGCACCAATAAATGCTGCCCACCCTCGTCCGGCAGCAGGGCAAAGCGCAAGGTGGCGCTGCCCAGGCGCGCGCCCTCCGCCGCGATGCGGAAATCGCAGGCCAGGGCCAAGCTGAAGCCGGTCTGAATGGCAACGCCGTTCAGGGCCGCGATGGTCGGTTTATCAACGGTACGCAGGGTGCGGTTCAACTCCTGGGAGATCATGCGCAGGCCGTCATAGGTGCCGATACCGCTATCGTGGCCCGGCGGGATGGGTGGCACCAAGCCCGGTTCGGCTTGCAGGCCCTTGGCATAGGCGTTCAAGTCATCGCCGGCGCAAAAGGCCCGGCCCGTGCCGGTGAAGACGATAATGCGGACGGCATTGTCCATCTGCGCCTGGTTCAACGTTTCGATCAGGTCCCGCTTGATGCCGGAGGTCATGCCGTTCAGGCGCTCCGGCGTATTGAAGGTGATCCAGGCGATGCCGGGCGTCTCCAGCCGTACATCGAAGCCGCGAAATGTTCCCGTATCCATGACGTTATCTGTTCCTTTGTTTTGTGTTGTCCGCCCACCAGGTTTCCAGCCGGTAGCCATAGAGGGGCAATTGTTTGGGCCGCTTGAACTTATCCCACAGGGCGACCCGGTCCGCCTTTTGGTGGAACAATGGAATGACATAGTGGCCCCATTGCAGAACCCGGTCCATGGCGCGGACGGCGGTGACCAGGCTGGCCCGGTCGGGGGCATCGGATATTTTCTGTACCAGAGCATCGACCGCCGCCACCTGGATACCGGGATAATTACGGCTGCCCGCATGGCGGGCCGCCTTCGAACCCCAATAGAAGGCCTGTTCGTTGCCGGGCGACAGCGACGGCTCCCACAATTGGAAGATGGCGTCGAAATCGTAGGTATTGATGCGTTCTTGGTATTGCGCCGTGTCCACCAGCCGCACGGCTGCATCAATCCCAAGTTTTTCAAGATTGCGGGCCAGATGCAGGGCCAGTTTCCTGTTGCTTCGGCGCAACAGCAGAATTTCAAAATTGAACGCCTCGCCGTAATCAGCGTGATGCAGTTTCAGGTTTTTGACGTGCCAGCCGGCCTGGGCCAGCAAATCGCGAGCGGTGCGGATATTCCCGCGCAAGCGCCCGCTGCCATCCGCCGTGGGTGGTGCATAGGCCCGATTGAAAACCTCGCCGGGCAGCGTATTGCGATAGGGCGACAACAAAGCGGTCTCGGCCGCCGACGGCAGGCCCGTGGCGGCCAGCTCGGAATTTTCGAAATAACTGCGGGTGCGCGCGTAGGCGCCATGAAACAGGGTTCTGTTCAGCCATTTGAAATCAATGGCCTGGGCCAAGGCGGCCCGCACCCGTCGATCGCGGAAATGCGGGCGCCGGGAGTTCAGGGCAATGGCGTACATGCCCGCCGGACGGCGATGGGCGAACGCCATCAGTTTGACCCTGCCACTCCGGCGGGCGGGGGTGTCATAGGCCTGGGCCCACAGCCGGGGGTCGCGCTCCACCCGCAGATCCACCTTGCCGGCGTTGAAGGCTTCCAGCATGACGCTGTCGTCGCGGTAATAGTCATAACGGACGATATCGAAATTATGCTGGCCCCGTTGCGAGGGTAGATCGCGGGCCCAGTAATCCTTGAGACGGCGGTATTGCAGGGAGCGGCCGGCATCGACCTTGTCCACCACATAAGGGCCGCTGCCCAGAATTGGTTTCAGGGAAACCTTGTCAAAGACCCGGTTTCGGAACGAGGCTTTGGAGAGGATGGGCATCAGGCCCATGATCAGGGGCATCTCGCGGTTGCGGTTGTCCTTGAAACGGAAGGTGACCGTGCGCCTGCCGGAGCGTTCAACGGCGGCGACTTGATTATAGAAATACCGGTGGTTGGGACGGCCCTTGGCGGCCAGAATTTCCCGCGAAAAAATGACATCCTCGACCGTGATCTTGCTGCCGTCATGAAATCGGGCGCGTGGGTTTAGCTGGAAGGTAACGGCGGCGCGGTCGGGCGGCGTGGAGACGTCGTCGGCGATCAGGGCGTACAGGGTGAAGGGTTCGTCCTGGCTGCGGGCCAGCAGGCTTTGATGGCTCAAATGCCGGCCATCGCCACGGGCCCCGCGCACAATGAAATGCTGCAGGGATTCAAAACTACCCACCCGTCCCAAAACCAGCCGCCCCCCCTTGGGCGCATCCGGATTGACATAGCTGAAATGTTTGTATCCGGCCGCCTGTTTGGGGGCGCCATGCATGGCGATGGCCCCCGCCGCCTGAGCCCGGCCGCAAAGCAGGGCGATCGTCAGCACTATCAGAATCGATCCGGGATATTTCATGGCTCTTGCCGCAATGACATCCAGGCCGCGGCGGCGACCACCGGCAGCATGACCAGGCCGGCCACCAGCATGGGCCAGTTCGGCCCCATATGGGAAAACAGCAGACCGCCCAGGGGCGGAGAGATAATCCGGCCCAGGGAGGATACGCTGTTGGCCGCGCCCATGACCGTGCCCTGATGATCCTCGTCCGCCCGCTGGGAAATCATCGCCGTCAGGGTCGGGTGGCAAAAAGAAGTGCCCATGCACAGCAGTATGGTGTTGAGGGCAAAGGCGGCAACACCATCGACCAGGACAATCGATAGCAGACCGGTGCTTAACGACACGGCCCCTATGAACAAAACCCGTGCCCCGCCCAAGCTCTTGGTCATGGGGCCGACCAGGACGCCTTGCAGAAAGGCCACCAAGAGGCCGATGTAGGCATAGGCAAAACTGACTTCCCGGGGACCCCAGCCCAGTTGGGCCTGGCTCCACAAGGGAAACAGCGCCATGAGCGTGGTAAACGAGAGGGTAAGCAGAAGATTGAGGCCAATAATGTTGGGGATGCCATTCGCCAGGACGGCGGCGCGGAGGTGGCGGAAGCCGGCGCCGCCCGCTGCATTTTGCCGCCGCCGCGCCGGTTCCCGCAGCAGGAAATACCCGAAGGGCACCGCCAGTATGGATATCCCGGCGGCAACCAGGCACGGCCGGGCAAAATCCGCCGCGCTGGGATCGGGCCCAATCAACAACGCCCCCAATGCCGGTCCCACCACGAAGCCCAGGCCAAAGGCGGCGCCCAGCCGGCCCAGGGCGCCGGCGCGTTCCTCGGGCGTTGAAATATCGGCCAGGTAGGCTTGCGCGACAGCGATATTGCCGGCCATGGCGCCGCTCAGCCCACGGGCCAGAAACAGGCTTGCCAGGCTGCCGGCGAAGCCGAACCAGACATAGGCCACAGCGCCGCCCGATAGGGTCAACAACAGAATGACCTTGCGGCCATAGCGGTCGCTCAGCCGGCCCCAGAACAGGGACGAGACGATTTGCGCCGCCGAATGGGTGGAGACCAACAAAGTGATCTGAAGCGGCGAGGCGTCATAGGCCTGGGCATAGAACGGCAGGATCGGCAGGATGATGCCAAAGCCGACCAAATCGATGAAGATGGTCAGAAGCAGGACAAACATGTGCGCCGCCCTGTCGTTATTTCAGTCCGATCTTAGCTATTGCCGCGCGCCGCGACGGGCCAGATATCCACCAGGGTATCGCCGCGCACAACGTGATAGTCATTGAATAGATTGACGTTCGGGTCGCAGTGGGGCACCAGGCATTCGACCTTGTGGCCCAGGGACAGAGCGTCGCCCGAATTTTTGAAATCGATGGCGCCATGTTCATCGCCCATGTAGCGGTATGTGGCACCGGCCGGCGCGCCCTGGGTGATCAGGGGGAAGGGGCCGTCGGTGGCGAAGGACTTCAAGCCCGCGTCCGTCACCGCATAGCCGGGATGATTGATGTTGACCACGCTGGTCTGCACATACAGGGACGGCTTGTACGGCCGCTCGTCGGTGGCGCTTTGCTGCACCGTCACGTACTGCACGTC
>JAPYPT010000519.1:211-1150 GCA_029937535.1 Alphaproteobacteria bacterium | reverse complement strand
TGGGGGAAGATAGGAATCAAAATCCCTAAAACATAACAAATCAATAATAATTATTATGACATATAAAAAAGAATTTGATGAAGAGGGTTTTGATGAAAAAGGATGGAATAAACGTAATTTCAACAAGAATGGCATTCATAAAATTACTGGAACATATTTCAATACAATTGGAAGGAACAACAAAGGTTTTGATAAAGATGGTTTTGACAAGGATGGATTCAACAAAGATAACATTCACAAAATTACTGGAACAGAATTTGGGGAGGATGGTTGGAATCAAGAAAAATTACATTATATAACTAAAACACAGTATGATGAAGATGGTTTTGACATTAATGGTTATGATCACAAAGGACTTGATAAACGTAATTTCAACAAGAATGGAATTCATAAAATAACCCATACCAGATATAATGAATTTGGTTTTGATGAACGTGGTTTTGATAAAGATGGTTTTGACAAGGATGGACTTCATGAGAAAACTCGTTTGACATATGATCCAAGGTATTTCAACAAGGATGGATTTCATAAAATTACTGGAACTGAATTTAACACATTAGGGAATCCACGATATTTCCCAAATAATTATTATGGATTCAACAAGGATGGATTTCATAAATATGGTACTCATCAAATTACTGGAACACTATTCAATGAATATGGATTCAACAAGGATGGATTTCATAAAGATGGATTTCATAAAATAACCCATATCAAATATGATGAAGATGGTTTTGATAAAGATGGTTTTGACAAGGATGGACTTGACAGATATGACAGATATCGATCTACTGGAACACGATTCAATGAACATGGATTCAACAAGGATGACATTCACAAAATTACTGGAACTGAATTCAATGAAAAAGGCTTTGACAAAGATGGATTCAATGAACATGGATTCAACAAGGATGACATTCACAAAATTACTGGAACTGA
>JAPYPT010000519.1:0-111 GCA_029937535.1 Alphaproteobacteria bacterium | reverse complement strand
ATTCAATGAAAAAGGCTTTGACAAAGATGGGAATCATAAAAATGGATCAATATATGATGATGAAGGTTTAGACAAGGATGGTTTTGATAATTCTCTGGATACGTTAGGTTT
>JAPYPT010000025.1 GCA_029937535.1 Alphaproteobacteria bacterium | reverse complement strand
CTGCGCGACGTGCCGGTCTGGGGCACGGTTCTGGGCGGCAAGGTCTTCGCGGCGACCGACGGTAACTAGATGACCATACCGCTGACCGTCATCGGAGGCTTTCTGGGCGCCGGGAAAACCACGCTGTTGAACCATCTGCTGGCCCAGGACACCGGGTTGCGGTTCGCCGTTGTAGTCAATGATTTTGGCGATCTGGCGGTGGATGGCGATCTGCTGGCGGACCATGGCGGCGATACGGTGACGCTCGCCAACGGCTGTATCTGTTGCACCATGGGCGATGATCTGTTCCTGGCCCTGATGAAACTGGTGCGCCGGGATGATCCGCCCGAACACATATTGGTGGAGGCCAGCGGCGTCGCCGATCCCCGGCCCATCGCCGATGTCGCCGTCATCCACCCCGATCTAACGCCCGACGCCGTGGTGGTTCTGGCCGATGCGGAATTGGTGGAGGAAAAGGCCCAGGACCAATATGTGGGCGACACCATCCATCGCCAATTGGCCGCCGCCGATCTGGTAATCCTGAATAAATGCGATCTGCTGGACGATTACGACCAGAACGAAGTCCAACAATGGCTCGCGGAACGGGCGCCCAATGCCTCGATTATAAAGGCGCGCCGGGCCGAGGTTCCCGCTGCCCTGCTGCTGGGCGCCGGCCTTGGCACGGAGCGTCCGCCGCATAGTCACGGCCATGGCCATGAGGACGCCTTCCGCTCCGTATCCTTGACGTTGCCGGGACCCCTGGTGGAAGCTGACTTCCTCGAAGCCGTTGCCGCATTGCCGAAGTCGGTCCTGCGCTCCAAGGGAATTGTCCGCTTCCTGGAGCGCCCCGGCCAGTGGGTTTTCCAGTTGGTCGGCCGGCGTCACGAGATAACGGCCGCGGAAGGCGAGACATCGTCCGACCGCCTGGTTTTCCTCGGGACCCCGGACATGCCAGACGAGGCGGCGTTGCGGCGCCTTGTATTTGGAATTGAGGCGACAGCGCTTGACTGAACTATCCGGCGTTATCCCGCCGTCCACGACGCCCTTCGATGACCAGGGAGAGATCCAGTTCGACGCCGCCGCCCGGCAGATTGACTGGCTGATCCGGCAAGGCGCCAATGGCGTCGCGGTGGGCGGTTCCACCGGCGAGGGCCATACCTTGCTGGCGGAGGAGGGCCGCGATCTGGTCGCCGCCGCGATCGAGGCGGCTTCGGGGCGTGTGCCCATCATCGCCGGGAGCATTTGCGACAGCACGCGGGAGGCTGCGCGCCGGGGCAAAATGGTCGCGGAGCTAGAGCAGTTCCGATCTAATTTGGGCAAATCTCGACGGATCCCGGTTCAGCGGCGGATGCTTGAAGTCAGGTGAACAGCGGAAACGTGGCTGACTTCCTCCGATCCTCGATAAGTGTGATAAGCTGCCATTCAGCACCCACGGCAATCACGCATGGATTAGCTGAACACCAGCCGCTACACTCCCGCCATGCCGAAAGGAACACAACGCAGGCTAACGACCATCGTGGCCGCTGACATCGCCGGATTTCACGCTTGGTCGGGATCGACGAAGAAGCCACCCTTGCGGCCCAGCGCGGCCATCGCAAAGAACTCATCGAACCTCTGCTTGCCGAACATCAAGGCCGGATCGCCAATACGGCAGGCGATAGCTTCCTGTTTGAATTTTCCAGCGCGGTCGAGGCAGTGCGTTGTTCCATTGCTGTACAGGAAGGAATGGCCAGTCGGAATAGTCGCGTCCCGAAAGACCGCCGTATCGAATTCCGCGTTGGTATCAACGTGGGTGACGTGGTGGCGGATGGTGATGACCTGCTAGGCGATGGTGTCAACATAGCCGCCCGTCTAGAAGCACTGGCTGACGCCGGAGGTGTCTGCATCTCACAAACCGTGCTGGAACATGTGCGTGACCGGATCGACGTTTCTTTCGACGATTTGGGAGAAGTCGAGGTCAAGAACATTGCGCGCCCGGTTCGAATTTGGCGCTGGTCACAGAAAGGGCAAGTTGACGCACCTGCCATGGAAGCAATTGGTGACGGCGAAGCACTGGCGCTCCCCGATAAACCTTCCGTCGCCGTGCTGCCGTTCGACAATATGTCGGGCGATGCGGAGCAGGAATATTTTTCCGACGGCATGGCCGAGGATTTGATCACCGACCTCTCAAAGATATCTAACCTGTATGTGGCCGCGCGCAACTCGTCGTTTTCTTTCAAGGGACAGATGCGGGACATCAAGGAGGTTGCAGAGAAACTCGGTGTTTCGTTTATCCTCAAAGGCAGTGTCCGAAAAATGAACCAACGGCTCCGTATCAATGCCCAACTGATCGAAGCGGCAGACGGGGGACATATATGGGCCGAGCGTTACGACGGCGCTATGGACGATATTTTTGAATTTCAGGATCGTATTACAGGGGAGATAGTCGCGGCACTAAAACTCAAACTCACACCTTTGGACATGGAAAAGGCGGGTCGCAAACGGACGGAGAATGTTGAAGCTTATGATCTGTATCTGAAAGGGCGTCTACACTATTTTCGCAACACTCCAGACGACAACATCGAGGCAGGTAATTGTCTGAAGCAAGCAATCAGCCTGGATCAGAACTTCGCGGAAGCTTTTAGTTATCTATCTTGCTGCTTCATCCAGGCCTGGTTGTTTCAATGGCCCGGATTTGAAGAAGGAATAGATCGCAGCTTGGAATTGGCGCAGAAAGGCTTGGAATTGGATCCGGATTCTCCAATCGCCCTTCATCGATTGGGGTGGAACCAGCTTTTCTACCAGCAATACGATGAGGCAATCGTGAATTTTGAACGTGCCTTGTCCCTTGATCCTGATAACGGCGAGGTGCACGCCTACTACGCGGAAACTCTCAATTATTATGGTGATCCAGATTCTGCTTTGGAGCATCTGGACATAGCTTTTCGCAGGGATCCCTTCTGTCCGCCCAGTTGGCTGTTCATGAAGGGACACTCCTATTTTATTTTGGGGCAAAATGATCTAGCCCTAGACTTGATGCGTCAAACGATTGAACGGGCACCTGATTTTCAGATCGCACATTTGTTTTTGGCCTGTATCTACGTTGAGGCCGAGCAGCTCGACAACGCAAATGCTGAAATTGGTGAAATATTGAGAACCGCGCCGCAATATGTTCTGGCAGACGCCATCCGAGTGTATCCATATCGACATAAGGAAAACCAGGATCGGCTTATCAATGGGTTACGGGCGGCCGGGATACCAGAATAGTATTGTGCTGAAATTAGTGGACACATTTCCGCTATGGCAGCAAAAACGAGCGTCGCGAAATTTCGTTGCCATGTCTGCTCGGGGTCAGACCCGATGATCACCGTTCGACAATACAATGCTTGAAGCTAGGGCCATAGCGGACATCAGGCCGGCGCCGCCTGATCCTCGAGATGTGCCATAAGCGGAAATGCTGGCCCTCGTCAATCCGCATAGATTCTACGGGCAGCCGCAGCTACACTCCACCCCATGTCGGAAGGAACTCAACGCAGGTTAGCGGCTATCGTATCGGCTGATGTCGTCGGTTATTCGCGCCTTATGGGCGTGGATGAGGCCGGTACGCTTGCTGCGTTGCGAAGTCATCGGGCGGAATTGATCGATGGTAAGATCGCCGCACACGGCGGTCGCATCGTCAAAACCATGGGCGATGGCCTGTTGCTGGAATACCCATCTGTCGTCGATGCCACCCAAAGCATGGTCGAAATTCAATTGGGCATGATTGAACGCAACCAATGTGTCGATGATGATCGGCGCATAACTTTTCGCATCGGCGTCAATCTAGGAGACATCATTATCGAAGGCGATGACATCCTTGGCGACGGCGTCAATATTGCGGCGCGCTTGCAAGAGATTGCCGAACCAGGTGGCGTGGCTATTTCAGGCCGCGTGCATGACGATGTGCGGGACCGCCTAGATGCTGGATTTGCGGATGCCGGCGAACAGACATTAAAAAACATCGCCCGTCCTGTTCGTGTATGGCAATGGTCTCCTGCCGGTTCGGCCACGGAAGACCCCGTCACAACCGATGCATCTCTGCCACTACCGGATAAGCCCTCCATCGCCGTACTGTCGTTCGACAATATGTCGGGCGATCCTGAGCAGGAGTATTTCGCCGACGGCATGGCTGAGGACATTATTTCGGGATTATCAAAGTTTAGCGGACTATTCGTAATCGCCAGGAACTCAAGCTTCAGTTACAAAGGCAAATCTATAGATGTCCGGACGATGGCCAAGACTCTTGGTGTGCGTTATGTCTTGGAAGGCAGCATTAGGCAGATTGGAAGCCGCGTGCGGGTGACCGGTCAGTTGATTGATACCAGCACTGGCAGTCATATATGGGCTGAACGATACGATAGAACGCTTGATGACATATTTGCTGTTCAAGATGAAGTTACCTCAGCCATAATTTTGGCAATCGCACCGGAAATTGGTCAAGCCGAGATAATCCGTGCACGTCGGAAGCCGCCAAATAATGTCGACTCCTGGGCTCTTTATCAGCGCGGCCTAGCACTTAATCCGTCAGGCCATTTTGATGAACGTGTGGAAGCTATCCAGTATTTTGATAAGGCTATTGACGCTGATCCGACGTTTGTTGATGCCATTGTAATGGCCGGCCATATGCGAGCTCGATTGTCATTTTTCAACAATCCAATCAATGCTACGGAGCTTGAAACTGAGGCTAGATCTTTACTTGATCAGGCGATGCGTCTAGACCCACGCCATTCTGCATGTCACTCCGCTATGGCACGGATTTTGTCATTTCAAGGGGACCATGAACGGGGAATCGCTTTTGGCCGGGATGGGGTCGCCCTCAATCCAAATTCGTTCTCCGCGGTTTTCGAATATGGTGTCGCCCTAATGCTTGCAGAGCAATACGAGGAAGCGATACAGCAGTTCGACCTAGCAGAAAGAATGAGCCCGAAAGACCTATATCTGGTTGGTGTTTTGGCGGCCAAAGCCGTTGCTCTCTTTTCATTAGGACGATATGAAGAGAGTGTCACGATTTCCTATGTTGTTCAGAAATTGCCCAATCCTCGCTCGTGGGCAGAAGCTTGCTTAGTCGCCGGTTTAGCCAAACTGAAGCGGGGTACAGAAATGCAAACAGCTAGGGATCGGCTATTTTCTCAATTCCCTGATTTCAAAATCAGCACACTTCCTGGCGGAAAGGCAAGTCAGGTAGTCGCCGCAGCTTTAAGAGAAATCGACTTTCCAGAGTAAAATTATGAATTGGCATCCGGTTCTGCCAGAGTCGGCTCCGGGTCATGAAGCGACATAAATATTTCCTTATATAATACTCGAAATTGAGGATAAAGCGGAAGAGCCCGGCAGCCTTGGCTCGGGTAAACGGACCGCGATTGATCTGCTTGAATATAGGTGTAATTGCGCCGTTTTTGTTGAACTCAAATGGGCAACAGAGACACCTGCATATGCCGCCTTTGAAATTCTACGATATGGCCTAGCCTATCACCGCACCTTGGCCTAACTGCTTTGCCGGGACAACAATGTAGATTTCAAAAAATCATCTGGTGTGGTCCAGTTCAGAGCGGCGTGTGGTCGCAGCCTGATTTGCGTAATTCGAATTCGATAACGGGCTAACTTTTTCGCCGTTCCGCCATCAGGTTGCCGTAGTTGCCCAGCAATACCAGGGCGCCGCCCGCGAGGACCCATAACTCCAATGGCTCGGCGTACAGCACCATGCCGATGACGCCGATCAGGGGCAGGCGGATGAAGTCCAGGGGGGCGACGACGATGGCGTCCGCCAATCTGAGAGCGCGGGCCATGCAGTAATGCGCGGAGAAGCCGAGGAATGCCACCAGGATAAGCCATAAACAGACAATAAATCCCGGCAGGTGGAGCTGGCTGAAGGCGAGAACCAGGCCCACGGGCGTTTGCATCAAGGCCATATAGAAAATAATGGTCAGGGGCTGCTCCGTGGGCGTGAGATGTTTGGTGAACATGATCGCGCTGGCGAAGCCCACCGCGCCGATCAGCATGACGATGGAGCCGAAATTAATCTCTTCCAGGCCTGGGCGCAGGACCACCATGACGCCGATAAACCCCAGGGCAACGGCGACGACACGCATCTTGGTCAATTTTTCGCCCAGCAGGAAGGGCGCCAGCACGGCAATCCACAACGGCGTGGTGAATTCCAGGGCGAACAATTGCGCCAGGGGGATCAGGCCCAGGGCCATGAACCAGCCGAATTGGCCCACCAGATGGATCATGTTGCGGAAAAAATGCAGCTTTAGGCGGCGGGTGCGGAACTGGCGGAAGCCGCCCTTGCTGAGTGCGGCGAATATCAGCACCAGGACAAGGCCAATGGCGCTGCGGTAGAACATCAACTGATAGACGTCCAGTTCCTTGAAGACCTCGCGCCCGGCCACGGCCATGGTGGTGAACGAAGCCACGGCGCCCAGCATCCAGAGGGCGGCGCCGACTAGGTTCGCGGGCGGCTCCGTTGTCGATCCCTGGTTCAAGACAATGCGGACCTGAACGGCTTTAGCGGGGCAGGATGCTATGGCCCATCAAGGCTTGATCCACCGAACGGGCGCACTGGCGGCCTTCACGGATGGCCCAGACCACCAGGGATTGCCCCCGCCGCATGTCGCCGGCGGACCAGACGCCGGGGATCGAGGTGGCATAATCCACCGTATCCGCCTTGACGTTGCCCCTGGGGTCGATTTCCACGCCCATGTCGTCCAGCATGCCGGCCTTGGTGGGGTGCAGGAAACCCATGGCAAGCAGGACCAGATCGGCCTTCAGCTCGAAGGCGCTATCGGCTATCTCGGTCATGGCAAAGCCGCCGCTGTCGTCGGCTTCCCAATTCACCCGCACCAGTTCCAGGGCCTCAATTTTGCCGTTCTTCTCACGGATCTTTTTGGTCAGGACGGACCAGTCCCTCTCGCAACCTTCATCGTGGGAGGTCGAGGTGCGCAGCTTCAGGGGCCAATCGGGCCAGGTCACCGCCTTGTCCTCGTGTTCGGGCGGTTTCGGCAAGATTTCCAGTTGCGTGACGGAGGCCGCGCCTTGGCGGTTGGAGGTGCCGACGCAGTCAGAGCCGGTATCGCCGCCGCCGATCACCACCACATGTTTGCCCGTGGCCAGGATCTCGGCCTGATCTCCCAGGGGCTCGCCGTTCAGGCGGCGGTTCTGCTGGGTCAGGAATTCCATGGCGAAATGCACGCCATTCAGCTCCCGCCCCGGCACGGGCATGTCGCGGGGATGCTCGGCCCCGCCCGTCAGCACCACGGCATCGAATTTTTCCTGAATTTCCTCGATCGGAATGGTCAGTCCGATGTGGCTGTTGGCGCGAAACTCCACGCCCTCGGCGCGCATCTGCGACATGCGCCGGTCGATGATGTGTTTTTCCATCTTGAAACCGGGAATGCCATAACGCATCAGGCCGCCGATGCGGGCATTTTTTTCATACAGCACCACGCTGTGTCCGGCGCGGGCCAGTTGCTGGGCACAGGCCATGCCGGCGGGTCCCGAGCCCACCACGGCGATGTTCTTGCCTGTGCGCCGCTTGGCGATGCGGGGCACGATCCAGCCTTCTTCCCAGCCTTTTTCAACGATCGAAACCTCGATGGTTTTGATGGTTACCGGCTGGTCGGTAATATTCAGGGTGCAGGAGGCTTCGCACGGGGCGGGGCAGATGCGGCCAGTGAATTCCGGAAAGTTATTGGTCGAATGTAGAATGCGCAGGGCTTCCTTCCATTCGCCCTGATAGACCAGGTCGTTCCATTCCGGGATGATATTGTTGACCGGACAGCCGTTGTGGCAATAGGGAATGCCGCAATCCATGCAGCGGGCACCTTGCTGGCGGGCCTCCGGCTCGGTCAGGGGAATGGTGAATTCGTTGTAATGTTCCAGCCGCTGCGCCTCGGGGGCGTAGGACCGATCGCGCCGGGCGATCTCCATGAAACCGGTCGGCTTACCCATGATGTTCACCCATACTGCTTACTCGCCTCCCACCGCGACAGAGACGCCGGCCCGCGACACGGCTTTTGCCCGGGCCTGCATTTCCTGCAAGGCGCGGCGGTAATCCACCGGCATCACCTTGACGAAACGCGGCAGATAGTCGTCCCAATTGTCTAAAATCGTGCGCGCCCGTTCGCTGCCCGTATGGCGCATGTGGCTTTCAATCAGGCCATGCAGGCGCTGGGCGTCGTAACGGGTCATGTCATGGATCAGATCGACCCGGCCGTGGGTTTCCAGATCACCGCCCTGGTGGCCTTGGTCTTCCAGCGCCTGATCCTCGTCCGCGATGGGTTCCAGCTCCACCATGGCCATGTTGCAGCGCAGGTGGAAATCGCTGCTCTCATCCAGCACATAGGCGATGCCGCCGCTCATGCCGGCGGCGAAGTTGCGGCCCGTGACACCGAGGACGACGACCACGCCGCCCGTCATATATTCGCAGCCATGATCGCCCACGCCCTCGACCACCGCCGTGACGCCCGAATTACGCACGCCGAAACGCTCGCCGGCGACGCCGCGGAAAAAGCACTCACCACTGATGGCGCCATACAGCACCGTATTGCCGATCAGGATATTATCCTCCGGCGTAATGGTGGAGACCTTGGGCGGATAAATCACCAAACGTCCGCCCGACATGCCCTTGCCCACATAGTCGTTGGCGTCACCTTCCAATTCGAAGGTCACGCCGGAGGCGAGGAAGGCGCCAAAGCTTTGCCCCGCGCTGCCGGTGAACTTGGCATGAATGGTGTCGTCATCCAGGCCCGCCCCGCCATAGCGCTGGGCGATACGGCCCGACAGCATGGCGCCGACCGTGCGGTTGGTGTTGCGGATCGGCAGGTCGATGTTGACCGGGTGCCTGCGGTCAATGGAGGCCGCGGCCAGTTCGATCAGCTTATGGTCCAGGGCCTTTTCAAGGCCATGGTCCTGAGGCTCGCATTGATAGATCGCCACGCCGGGCCCGGGGTCCGGTTTATGCAACAGCGGCGACAGGTCCAGGCCCTTGGCCTTCCAATGGTTCACCGCCGCCCGGGTTTCCAGGCGGTCCCGTTGGCCGATCATCTCGTTGAACGTGCGATAGCCCAGTTTTGCCATCAGCTCGCGGATTTCCTCGGCCAGATAGGTGAAGAAATTGATCACATGCTCCGGCGTGCCGGGGAACAGCTTGCGCAGTTCCGGATCCTGGGTCGCCACGCCCACGGGGCAGGTGTTCAGATGGCATTTGCGCATCATGATGCAGCCCTGGGAGATCAGGGCGGCGGTGGCGATGCCGAACTCATCGGCCCCCAGCATGGCGCCAATGACCACGTCCCGGCCCGTGCGTAGCCCGCCATCGACCTGCACCGCGATGCGTCCGCGCAGGCGGTTCATCACCAAGGTCTGATGGGTTTCGGCCAGGCCGATCTCCCACGGGCTGCCGGCGTTCTGGATCGAGGTGATGGGCGAGGCGCCGGTGCCGCCGTCATAGCCTGAAATCGTCACATGGTCCGCGTGCGCCTTGGAGACGCCGGCGGCAACCGTGCCCACGCCCAGTTCCGAAACCAGCTTGACCGAGACCCGTGCTTCCGGATTGACGTTTTTCAAATCATGGATCAGCTGCGCCAGATCCTCGATGGAGTAAATATCATGATGGGGGGGTGGTGAAATCAAGCCGACGCCGGGCGTGGAATGGCGCACGCGGGCGATTGTCTCATCCACCTTATGGCCGGGCAACTGCCCGCCCTCGCCAGGTTTGGCGCCCTGGGCCATCTTGATCTGGAGGACGGACGCATTGACCAGATATTCCGCCGTCACGCCAAAGCGGCCCGATGCGACCTGTTTAATGCCCGAACGCATGCTGTCGCCGTTCTTCAAGGGGCGGTAGCGTTCGGCCTCCTCGCCTCCCTCGCCGCTGTTTGACAGCCCGCCCATACGGTTCATGGCGATGGCCAGGTTGGTATGCGCCTCCCAGCTGATTGAGCCAAAGGACATGGCACCCGTGGCAAAGCGTTTGAAGATCTCGGTGACCGGCTCCACCTCGTCCAGGGGAATGGGTTCATCGGCGAACTTGAACTCGAACAGCCCGCGCAGGTTAAGCAGTTTCTTATCCTGCTCGTTCATGGCCCTGGCATAGGCCTGATATTTGCCCCGGTCGCCGGCGCGCACCGCATGCTGCAACAAGGCCACGGTTTCGGGCGTCCAGGCGTGGTCCTCGCCGCGCAGGCGGTAGGCCAGTTCGCCACCGACTTCCAACACATCGCGATAGGGCAGGGCGTCATTGTAGGCCAACAGATGGCGGCGCACGGTCTCCTCGGCCACCTCCCCGATACCAACGCCATCGATGGCACAGCGGGTGCCGGCGAAATGCAGGTCCAGGAACTTCTGGCTCAAACCCACGGCATCGAAAATCTGCGCACCGCAATAGGATTGATAGGTGGAGATGCCCATCTTCGACATCACCTTCAGGATGCCTTTATCGACCGCCTTGATATAGCGGTTGTGCAGTTCCTCTTCCGACAGATCCTCGGGCAGCTTCGAACGCATGGAAGACAGGGTATCGAAGGCCAGATAGGGATTGATCGCCTCGGCGCCATAACCCGCCAGAAGGCAGAAATCATGGACCCGCCGGGCCTCCCCCGTCTCCACCACCAGGCCCACTTCCGTGCGCTGGCCGGTGCGGATCAAATGGTGATGCACGCCGGCGGTGGCCAGCAGAATGGGGATGGCGACCCGGTCCACATCAACGCCCCGGTCCGACAGGATCAGGATGTTATAGGGCCGTTCCACGACCGCTTCGGCATGCTTGCACAATTCTTCCATGGCCCTGGCCATGCCCGCCGCGCCCTGGGCCACGGGATAGGTGATATCCAGGGTATATGTGCGGAAAACCAGACCCACTTGATTTTCGATCCGGCGCACCCGTTCCAAATCCATGTTGGTCAGGATCGGTTGGCGGACTTCCAGGCGTTTCTTGGTGCCGGCGTCGTCGGGGTCCAGCAGATTGGGCCGGGGCCCGATCAGCGAAACCAGGGACATTACCAATTCTTCCCGGATCGGGTCGATGGGCGGATTGGTCACCTGGGCAAAACATTGTTTGAAATAATCAAACAGCCGCTTGGGCCGGTCGGACAGCACGGCGAGCGGTACGTCCATGCCCATGGAGCCAATGGGGTCCTGGCCGGTCAAGGCCATGGGGGTGAGGAAGAATTTGGTATCTTCCTGGGTGTAGCCAAAGGCTTGTTGGCGGTCCAGCAAGGTCCGGGCATCCGGCGTCATGGGACCGACCTCGTGGGGCAGATCCTCCAGCTGGATCTGCGTATCGTCCAGCCATTGCTGATAGGGTTTGGCCTGGGCCAGGGACGCCTTGATTTCCTCGTCCCCGATAATGCGGCCTTCTTCCAAGTCGATCAGGAACATCTTGCCCGGCTGCAAGCGCCATTTCCGGACGATCTTCTCTTCGGGAATATCCAGCACGCCGACTTCCGAAGCCATGACCACCAGGTCGTCATCCGTCACCACATAGCGGGCCGGGCGCAGGCCATTGCGGTCCAGGGTGGCGCCGATCTGCCGGCCGTCGGTGAAGGCAATGGCGGCGGGGCCGTCCCAGGGCTCCATCAAGGCGGCATGATATTCGTAGAAGGCGCGCCGGTCCTCATCCATCAAGGCGTTGTCGTTCCAGGCCTCGGGGATCATCATCATCATGGCATGGGACAGGGAGTAGCCGCCCGCCACCAAGAGTTCGAAAGCGTTGTCGTATGTCGCCGAGTCCGAGGCGCCATCGCCGATCAACGGCCACAGCTTTTCCAGATCATCGCCCAGCACGGTCGAGCTCATGGCATGGCGGCGCGCCGCCATCCAGTTGATATTGCCCCGCACCGTGTTGATTTCGCCGTTGTGGCAGAGATAGCGGAACGGCTGCGCCAGACGCCAGGAGGGGAAGGTGTTGGTGGAAAACCGCTGATGCACCAGGGCCAGGGCGGATTCCGCCCGTTCATCCTGCAGATCCAGATAATAGTTCGACAGATTGCCCGACAGCACCATGCCTTTGTAGACAATCGTCCGCGACGACATGGAGGTGATATAAAAGGCATCGGCGTTTTCCGCGCCGCTGTTCCATATCTCGCGGTGGGTTCGCTTGCGGATAACGAACATCTTGCGTTCAAAGGTATCCTGATCGGGCGTGCCCGCCCCGCGCCCGACAAAAAACTGCCGAATGATGGGTTCGTCCGGCTTGACACTTTCACCAAGGAAACTGTTGTCGACGGGCACATCCCGCCAGCCCAGGCAGGTTTGACCCTCGTCGGCCACAATTTTTTCCGCCGCCGCGATGCACTGACTGGCGGTCGTTTCGTCGCGCGGCAGGAAAAACATACCCACGGCGTAATCA
The DNA here is from genome assembly GCA_029937535.1 of Alphaproteobacteria bacterium. GTDB lineage: Bacteria > Pseudomonadota > Alphaproteobacteria. The sequence goes on along the minus strand of JAPYPT010000025.1, from coordinate 19,169 downwards.
CCGGGGTCGGGCAGGGTGATGCCATTGGCGGCACAATCTTCACGCAACAGACGGTCGGGAACTTGCAGCAGAATACCGGCGCCATCACCGGCCAACGGGTCGGCCCCAACCGCGCCCCGATGGTCCAGGTTGACCAAAATCTGCAACCCCTGACGAATAATCTCGTGGCTTTTACGGTTCTTGATGTTCGCCAAAAAACCAACGCCACAATTTTCGTGCTCGTTTTCCGGGGTGTATAAGCCTTGCGGCTTGGGCAAGCCCCTTACATTCATATTTTACGTCCCAACTACTGTTATTCCCAAATACGCCGATTTTTTGTCGTCGCGCTGGCTCTGGGCGAGCCGTTTCCCCGCGCTTCATCGTTAATTATGCCCTGGCGGTCAAGTCCCCGGCCACCTGGGCCCCTACGGCGGAGGGGCGTTATAGCATAATTTTCATGAAAGCATGAATCGCAGAATCAGCCCGACGAAGGCTAGGTGCGATGGCGGTCTTTACGAATTGCCCAGCCAGGCGGACAAATCATAGCCCGTCAGCCGCTCCAACTCTAAAATATCCGGCTCGAAATGCTTTCGGTTGATGATGACCTTGTCTTCACTAGAAAGTTCCTTGGTAAAATTCTGTTGCAGACCCGCGATATAATCCAATGCCCGGTCGGAAGCATTGACCGTGATGTTGTTACGTTCTCTCCAGTGCAGGAAAATGCTTCGCTGTACATTGATAAAATCGGGCATATCTGCCGTTTCCACATCCAATAAATCGTCCAGGGTTCCAAAATTAACCGGCTCGCCGGCAGTGGTGTTCTTGCCGACGGCGGGTTCCATTTCGAACGGAGCAAGATCCAGCAGTTGAAAGATGGAAGCGAAGACTTGGTTCGGCTGTTCGGTCAAATTTTCAAAAAGAAGAATATGGCAACGACCGGGGAAAATATTCATGAACTGTTCGAGTCGATCAGAATAGTAACATTCTTGCATAAATTCTTCGTTTTCTTGTAGCGTTTCCGAAAATGAGCTGCAATTTGCCCAATTCACGACATGGTGTATGTAATCGGAGAATGCTCTTTCCGCAGGGTTTCGGATCGTGATCAATACCTGCACATCTTCTCCCAATGTATCGGCAATTGATTTTGGACCGCATTCCGCGCTGAAACTTGATGGCGAGGCATCGATTAAGTAACGTTGTCCTGAATACCCATTCGATGCTGTAGTTTCGTAACCTACAATTCCTCTGTCCAAGAATTCATCAAAAGATTTAAATTTGGAATTCTTGGTATATCTATTAAAAAATTGAATTTCCTTTTCCGGTATCATGAAAATATCCGGATGTTGTGAGATGGATTGGGCAAGAAAACTTGTGCCCGTCTTGCCGGGCCCCGGAATGAGTAGATTGGGAAGCATGAATTTTTCTTTCCAAATTCTTTCTGCGCGAAATTCCGCGGCAATGAAAGCGGCAACGAAAGCGGCAACGAAATCGGCAATGAAAATTGTATCAAAATTCCGCCGCGAACAATATCTCTCGCCTGGCAACGCTTTGTTCTGCCGAAAAAAGCCTCTGGCCCTGCCATAGCCATTGCAGTTCCCCGTTTGGGACGAAAATTGGCAACGGCAAGGAAGAGGCTGGGTTCATGAGCGGTGGCGATGGCGGCAATGCGATGACGGAAATTGCCCTGGCTTTGGCCATGGCCTTCTTTGCCATCATGATCCTGACCATGGTTTCCATGGGCGGGCAGGATGGGGCGAAAGATGCGGTTGCGACCAAAACAGACGCCGCGCCCCTGCGTTTGCTGGCGCCCGCGGCGCGGGATGCAGGAGGCGAAGGCGCCACGGCGGCCCGGGTCCTGCAGCCGCGAGAGTTGATCATATTCAGCGGCGGGCGGTTTCTGAATGACCAATTGCAGGTCCTCGCCGCCGCCGCCATTGCCGCCATGAAGAACCCTGTTCTGGCGGTCTCGCCGGATCTTTCCCTGGCCGAGGTCTTGGCCGCCAAGGATCGCCTGGCCCGGCCCGATCTCACCGTTACCGCCCTCAATCGCCACTGGCTCGAGGCCATCAAGGAGCACGCAAAATGAGACATTTTTTTCCGGCAAAGGCCGTCTTTTTAGGTTTATCCCTGGCCGCCGCCGTGCTGACCCAAACTGCCGAGGCGCGCCCGGATGGCGGCGCCTTGGACCGCAATGCAATTAAGCGTCTGGTCGTGGAGGAGGCGGAAGCCACCACCCTGCCGCCGTCCTTGGCCTTGGCTCTGGCCAAGGTGGAATCCGATTTTCAAGGCGCGGCCCTGTCCGACAAGGGTGCCCGCGGCGTCATGCAGATCATGCCCCGGACGGCACGGGACGAATTCGGCGTCGGGGCGGAAGAGCTGTGGCAGCCACGCCTCAACATCCAATTGGGCCTGAGTTTTCTCGAACAATTGATCGGCCGCTACGGTGGCCGGTGGGATTTGGCCCTGTCACACTATAACGGTGGCAGCCTAAAGGGACGGGGCGCCAAGGCCCGGGCGCATGGCTACAACAAACGCTATGTTCAGACGGTGTTGCGCTGGCAAAAGCGCTATGCCGCGCAAGCCCTGGTCTGGCGGGCCAACTCCGAATGCAGATCATGTGGCCCGAAAGATGGCTGGACCCCCGCGCGCACCGCGCCGGTACCCGTGGCGAAAAAGGTGGTGGAAACGGCTGAACGGATCGATCGGGCCGGGCGGGAAGCGGAGGGCGAATGGCGTTTTCAGCGCCGGTTGCGCATGATCCGCCGGGACCGGGCCGCCTATCGTGCGGAACTGCAACGCCGCCGCTTGGCCCGGCAGACGCCGCCACGCGTCCAAGGCGGCGGCTGGCGCATTATTGGTGCCGATCTGGATGATTTCACCCCGCGCTGGCGTGCCCGCCGCGTCGGGCGGCACGGACGGCGGGGTTGAGCCCCATGCGCGCCGCCATCCTCGCCCTGCTTTTTCTGTGGCTCGCCCCGAGCGCCCTGGCCAGTGGCCAGCGGGCGGCGATCCAGCGGCTGGTCGTTGCGGAGGCCCGCAATATGGGCATAGCGCCCGATCTCGCCCTGGCGGTGGCGCATGCTGAATCCGATTTCGACCCGGCGGTGGTCAGCCACAAGGGCGCCCGCGGCGTCATGCAGATCATGCCCCGGACCGCGTGGGGAGAATATGGCATTGCCCCCGATCAGCTATGGCGGCCGCGCATCAACATCCGTCTAGGTCTGCATTTTCTGCGCCGCCTGCTGCTTCGCTATCGGGGGCGGGTTGATTTGGCGCTGTCGTACTACAATGGCGGCTCGGCCGTGGGCGAATGGCCCCGGGCGCGGATCATTCCGGCGACCTATTCCTATGTGCACAAGATTGGGAAACTTCGGTTAGACTATCGTAATCGGATTAGCATGGGTTCCTATGATGAGTGAACAGCATCTATTGGGTAGCGGCGCCGACGGCCAGTTTCTGGGCGATTTCCGCGCCCTGGCCGAAGCCACCTCGATTGCCGGCGCGGCCAAATACAGCCCTCTGGTCCTGCGGCGCCTGGCCTTGTTTCTGGTTGGTTATGGGGGTGGACGGAACCGTGATGCGCCATTGTTCGAGTTGTGCCACCTGGTCAATATTGTCGATGCGCTGGGCGGTGACTTGGCCGGGCGGTGGCAGTTTTTCCTGGGCGCCGATCGGGTCACCGGCGCCCAGTGCCGGGGTGAGTTGGCGCATTTGCACGATGCTTCGGGTTGGCTCCGCGACGGCTTTGAATGGCGGGACGATGGCGTCGCGATTGACTATGACGGCGATGAATTCGTGGTCACCTTTGGCCGCATGCCGTTCCTGCTGGCGCTCTATGAATTTCTGGCCAGCATGGATGACTTCGCCCATCACGGCACCCTCAATGACGCCATCGACAGAATGCTGGCGAAAAATGCCGAGGCCGCGGGCGGCACCCATATGCGGGCGGTCCAGGATGGCGCCAACGGCCTGGCCGCGGCCATGCGGCAATATCGTGGCCGGCATCTGGAACAGGGCATGCATGACGATGCCTTCATGGCTATTCTCAATTATCTGCGTCAGCGGGGCGATGACAGCCGGGTCAGTTTCGCCGATGAGGATATTCTGCAGTTCTGGTGTCTTCACAACCGGGGTGATTTCCGCACTTACCGCCGCACCTATCAGCGCTTTGCCGATTTCACCGCCGCCATGGCCGCGACCCAGGCCAGGCGCTTGGGCGAGACCGCCGCGCGTCTGGGCAACGATTGGGAAAGCGGCGAGGTGGACCCCGATGATTTGCACCATGCGCCGGCCGAATTGGGCGACTTCGCCGCCTGGTCCGATCCCCTGCCGCTGCTGGACAGCGGCCCGGCGGCGGAGATCAAGTTCTTCACCGGCGCCGGCGAGCGCGAACCCTTGGCGCCCCTGACCGAGTTCGGGCCCTTTACCCGCCGTCTGCCCCTGGCATTTTTGCGCTATGTGGCGTTTGGCTCGGTGCAGGCGGCGATAACCACGGCGTTGCAGTTTCACCCCGGCGTGGCGGTGGAAACGGATTTGTTGGCTTGCGGCACGGCCGAGACCTATACGACGCGGCGCGCGCTCTATGAGAAGCTGCTTGTGCGCCTGGACCGCCTGCGCAAGGCAACCTATCACGCGCTGAATCAGGCCGGTGGGGCCGGTGGGGCCGGCGCGGCGGATGAGCGGGCGGACGGCGGTGTCATATCCCTATCCGCCCATGCGCCAGAGCGTGTTTTCGAAGCGGCGCGGCGCCAGGGGGAGTTGGCTTCCGAACCCAGCGAGGACCAACTGGCGGCGCTGGAGGAGGAGGCGGCGAAGGCCTTCAAACAGATCGCCCGCCGCGGCTTCGAGGCCGAGGATCTGGACCGGGACGATCGCCGGGAAGGTTTCCGGATCGGGGCCGGGGTGTTGTACGCCGTGGGCAAGATATTGGATGGCTATATTAACGATTTGAAACGTTTGGACCGGGGGGGTGGTCTGGAGGCCCGGTTCAAGCAGGATACGGCGACCTTCGCGGTTGAGTTCGATAAACTATATGGAGTGACGGATGATCGAGATCGAAATGCCCGATGAGGCGGGAATGACAGCGGCGCGCCAGCATTTCGCCCGGCTCTCCGAAACCCGGGCCCTGCTGGACGGCGGCGCCGATGCGGGAATATCCGCCGGCCGGCTTTATGCCCATGCCATGGCCGCCGCACCGATGCCCGATGCGGCGCTGGAGGCGGCGTTGGAACAAAATTTGGCTTTGCGCCGGACCTACCGCGATTTTGTCGCCGCCGGTGCGATTTATCGTCTTGGCGAGGTTATCGCCGCCAGTACGGACGGGATCCCGCCCCGCCGCGGCGTCGGCTGCCGCATATCGGTGACGGCTTCCCAGGCGGAGGCGGATCAGTTCATCGTCATTCTGGAATTGGACGGCGGCGGCGGCGCGGCCACTCCGGCGGTATTGGTGCTGTGCGATCAGAGCGACCGTTGCCACCGCTTTCCCCTGCCCAGCGCCCATCGCGGCGTTATTCAGTTCATCGTCCAGGCCGACGATCCCATTCTGCCCCTGTTGCGCGACCCCGGAACCGAGGCGTTGTTACGGTGACGGAGTTCGCAATCTTCGCCCTGACCACCGGCGGCCTGGTGCAGATCCAGCGGATCAGCCGGGAGCGGGCGCCGTTGTCCATGATGGTCCTCGGCCGTGGTTCCGCCCGTCTGCCCGTCAGTGACCGCTACGACGACTTTGTCTATCCCGGCGGCGGCCCGGTGGAGAAGTTTTTTGGCCCCTTTCCCGACGGCGGTTTCCGCCTGGAAGTCTCCGCCCCCATCGACAGCGGCGATAGCTGGCAGCTGGCCGCCTTCATGGCCCATGCGGTGGTGGCCGCCGGCGCGCATAGCCTGTGCCGGGATGTGGCCGAGGCGGAGACAATCCTGTGCCTCACCGGCACCGTTGATTTTGACGGCCTGATCGGCGGTGTCGGCCATATTCCGGAAAAACTGCGCGCCGCCAGAGAAGATTTGACGGCATGGCAGTCAGGCGCCGCATCGCTCATGATCATCGCGCCTTCAGGCGATGATCATGAGCGATTGCTGGCCAATGAGACGCCATCGGGTTTGACCATGCTCGGCGCCGAAAATGTCGGCGATCTATGTGCTGAACTCGAAATCCCCTTGGGCGCCGTGGAAGTGGAAACCCCAGAAACTACCGAAGCCCCGATCGAGGACGATACCCCCGGCGATCAGGCGGAGGCGCCCAAGCGCGGCCGCGCATTGGAATGGTCCCTCATGGCGCTGGTCCTGATCGCTGGCGCCTTCGTCTTTTTCTCAAAGCGCGATGGGACTGCGCCCGCAAAACCACCTTCCGCGACCGTGCAACTAAAGTTGACGCCCGCGCCGGCCGCGAAGGTTCCCGCCGTCGTGCCCACGCCCAAGCCCGAGGCCAAGAATCCCGAGGCCGTAAAACCCGAGCCGGCCAAGCTCGAGCAGAAACAACCGCCACTCGAACCCAAAATGCCGCGTTTGAGTGTTTTTGAGCGCCATGCGCCCGTGGGCCATGCCTGTACCGAAGTCTATTTTGACAAGATCGAGCCGGAACTGCGGCCGGTTCCCCTGGTCACGAGCATTCAATTCAAAACCTCTCAAGGGCCGGCGTTGTGCGGGATCTTGTTGCGGATAGAACTAGGACCGAATGAAATATTCGCCGCCGCCAGTTTGGAACTTTTGGCCGGCCGTCTGGTCGGCTCCCTGCGCGCACCGCCCGATCTTAGCGGCCGGCGTCTGGTCAAGGGGCGTCACGACTGGCCCCTCGATCTGCCGCACAGGGTGGCCGGGCCGGTACGCTACCGGCTGTCCCTGACCACCTCTCAAACGGCTCTCCGCAAACAAAATCAACCCGATGGGGGTAAAACCATCACCTTGGTGCACGAAGTGCTGCGCTAGGCCCTACCAGCTTCCGGTGTTTTCCATGGAGGCCCAGGGTTCCTGGGGCGGCAGGGGATCGCCGGTGTGCAGAAGCTCGATGGAGATATTGTCCGGCGTCAGGATAAACGCCATGTAGCCGTCGCGGGGCGGGCGGTTGATGGTGACGCCGGCGTCCATCAGGCTTTGGCAGGTGTCGTAGATGTTATCGACCTGGAATGCCAGATGACCGAAATTGCGCCCACCCTCGTAATTTTCGGGGTCCCAGTTATAGGTCAGTTCCACCACCGGCGCCTTGGTCTCGCGGGCGGCGGTCTCGTCACCGGAGGCGGCGAGGAAGATATTGGTAAAGCGGCCTTTTTCGCTTTCCATGCGGCGGGTTTCGACCATGCCGAGGAGATCGCAAAAAAAGTGAAGGGTTTTGTCCAGGTCCGTAACCCGAACCATGGTGTGAAGATATCTCATGCGAGGTTCCGCTTCCTGTGTTTATAATGATGCCAGTCCCAGTTCCCAGTTAAAGGCAATTCTCCCCAATTGCCAGCCTCTATGCAATCATTCCCCGAAGAACATGAAGGAATACGTCCATGAACGGCGCCAGCACATCGGAAACCGCCCCCGCGTTAAACGGCATCAAAGTGATCGATCTGACCCAGTTCGAGGCCGGACCATCCTGCACGGAAGCGCTGGCCTGGATGGGCGCGGACGTGGTCAAGGTGGAGGAGCCGAAACAGGGCGAACCAGGCCGGTGGAGTTTCACCGACAAGCAAGGCGTGGACGCCAACTATTTCCTGTATTTTAATCTGAACAAGCGCAGCGTGACCTGCAATCTGAAGTCCGACGAGGGCAAGGAACTGCTGGTCAAGTTGATCGAGGGCGCCGATGTGGTGATCGAAAACATGGCGCCGGGCACATTCGCCAGATTGGGTTTCGACTATGACCGCTTGAGCGAGATTAATCCCCGCATCATTTTCGCCCAGATCAAGGGCTTTTCACCGGAAAGCCCGCACGCCGATTACCTCTCCTTTGACATGATCGCCCAGGCGACGGGGGGCACCATGGCGGTGAATGGCGCGCCGGGGGGGCCGCCGATCCGGCCGGGCTCGACCATTGGCGACACCGGCACGGGCATGCTTTGCGCCATGGGTATTCTGGGCGCCCTATTCCAGCGCCACACGACGGGGCGCGGGCAGCACATACAGATCGCCATGCGCGACGCCATGTTGAACTATTGCCGCACGCCCATGTCCAAGCAGGTGCCCTTCGACAGCGCCATGCCGCGCGTGGGCAACGAGATTATCGGCTCCGCGCCGGGCGGCCTCTATCCCTGCAAGCCGGGCGGGGCGGACGACTATTGCTATATATTTGCATCCCGCGCCAATGAGGAACATTGGCGCCGGCTGGCCCGAATCATCGGGCGCGAGGACATGATCGATGATCCCGATCTGCAAAGCCCCGGCGCCCGGTACGACGCGCGGGAGGTGGTCGATGGGGCTATCAAGGATTGGACGATGCAGCATACCAAGGACGAGGTGATGGCGGAGATCGCCGGCGCCCGTGTGCCCTGCGGCGCGGTCTTCAATACCTATGAATTGATGCATGACCCGGACTTGCATGCCCGTGGCATCATGAACAAGATCGATCACCCTCAGCGCGGCGAGGTCATCGTCTCGGGCTGGCCACTGAAAATGTCCGACAGCCATGTGCCCGTTGTGTCCTCGCCTCTGCTGGGCGCGGATAATGAGGCGATCTACGGCGACTGGCTCGGCTATTCAGCCGATGAAGTCAAGGATATGCGGGAACGCCAGGTCATCTGATTGTCGATTTAGAAATGGAAGCGAAATCTTAGATACCAAATTGCCCTGTCATTCCCGCGCAGGCGGGAATCCATATCTGCCATGGACTCCCGCCTTCGCGGGCGTGACGGAGCGTACCAGAAACTGAAAATAGGAGTCGAGAATGGGTAAGGTCACGGGCGCCATGTTGATGGCGCGGAGTCTGAAGCAACAGGGTGTCGAGTTTATGTATGGGATCGTTGGTTTCCCCGTACAGCCCATCGCCGCCGCCGCGCAGGAAGTCGGCATCAAGTATATCGGCATGCGCAACGAGCAATCGGCCTCCTACGCCGCGCAAGCGGCCGGCTATCTGACCGGGCGTCCCGGCGCCTGTCTGACGGTGTCCGGCCCCGGCGTGGTGCATGGCCTGGCGGGCCTGGCCAATGCGCAACAGAATTGTTGGCCCATGATCATGATTGGCGGCGCCTCGCCGACCTATCAAAACGGCATGGGCGGATTTCAGGAAGAGCGCCAGGTACAGATCGCCTCGCCCTTCTGCAAATACGCCCACGCCGTCGAACATGTCCACCGGATACCGTTTTATGTGGAGCAGGCCGTGCGTCACTCCATCTATGGCCGTCCGGGTGCGGCCTATCTGGACATGCCCGACGATATCATTCAGGGCGAGGTGGACGAGGACGACGTCCAGATGATGGCCACGATCCCCGAACCGCCGCGCACGCAGGCACCGCCCGAGAATATCGAGGCCGCCCTTGACGCCATGGAATCCGCCGAGCGGCCCCTGGTCATCGTCGGCAAGGGCATGGCCTGGAGCCGGGCGGAGGACGAAGTCCGCGCCTTCATCGAACGCACGCAGCTGCCATTCCTGGCCTCGCCCATGGGCAAGGGCGTGATGGATGACAATCACCCGCTCTCTGTTGGCGCGGCGCGCAGCCATGCCTTGAAAGAGGCCGACGTGATCTTCCTGATGGGCGCGCGGCTGAACTGGATCATGCATTACGGCTTGCCGCCGCGCTTCAACAAGGATGTCCGCATCGTGCAGCTGGATATCTCGCCCGAGGCCATTGGCAACAACCGCCCCACCGAGGTGGCGTTGTTGGGCGACGGCAAGTCCATTGTCGGTCAGCTCAACGGGGCGCTGGAGAACCGTCAGTGGTTCTTCCCCGCCGGCTCTGATTGGATGGCGGCAATCGGGGAGAAGGCAGAGGCCAACGCCAAGGCCGTGCAGCCCATGATCGAGGATGAATCAAGCCCGACGAATTATTACCGGGCCCTGAAGGATATCAGCGCCTGGGCCACGGAAGATGCCGTGATCATCGGCGAGGGCGCCAACACCATGGATATCGGCCGTACCCAATTGCCCAACGCCTCGCCCCGGTTGCGCCTGGATGCCGGCACCTACGGCACCATGGGCATCGGCATGGGTTTCGCCATCGCGGCGGCGACCGTGCATCCCGACCGTCCGACAATTTCCGTCTCCGGCGACTCGGCCATCGGTTTTTCCGGCATGGAGATCGAGACCGCCTGCCGCCACAACCTGCCCATCAAGATCGTCGTCCTGAACAACGGCGGCATCGGCAAGGGCATCGCTGAATTTCCCACCGACGCACCATTGCCGCCCGGCGTGCTGACCATCGGGGCGCGCTATGATCTGATGATGGAAGCATTCGGCGGAAAAGGTTTCTTCGTCGAAGACCCGAAGGATCTGGCCGGCGTGCTGGAGCAGGCCAAGGCCCATGACGGCCCGGCCCTGGTCAACGTCGTGCTGCACCCGGAGGCCGGGCGCAAGCCGCAGCAGTTCGGTTGGCTGACGACGTAATATATGGCGAGTGCACGCCGTAAATGGATAAAGCCCGCAGTCTATTTGATTGTTGCGGTGCTGATTGCCGTTACGGGTGTTGAAACCCTGCATTGGTGGCGTCATGTGGACGAACCCAATGCACGGGTGGAGGCGGATTTTACCCTGTTGTCCTCGTCCGTCAACGCCACGGTCGCGGAGGTGCATGTGCGCCGCGGCGACCGGGTCGAGGCCGGCGCGATGCTCGCCTCCATGGACACGGCGGTGGCGGCTCTGGATGTGGCGACCCTGGAGGCGGAGGCGGCCAAGGAAGACGCCGCCCGGGACCAGGTCAATGCGGAGCTGGCCGAATACAAACGCGAAATCAATGACAAGATCGCCACCGCCAAGGGCGCGGTCAGCCTGCAACGGCGGGAGCATATGGCCTGGGAGCGCCGATACACCATCGCCCAGGGCAATGTTGAGCGGCACAAGCAACTGGCTTCGCGGCGCACCATTTCCAAGCGCCAGTTGGATGACGCCACGGACCGCCTGCTCGACGTCACCTCGAAATTGCGGTCGATCGAAACGGCGATCCAGACCAAGCTCAATCAGCTTTTGGAACTCGACAGCGCGCTGCAAAAGGAAACGGTTTTCCGCACCCGCATCGAAGCCATTGAACGCGCCATCGACATCATCAAGGTGCAATTGCGGCAATCCCGCCGGCGTCTCCGCGATATGCATATCCGCGCCCCGATCGCCGGTATTATCGACGAAGTCTATGTCAGCGCCGGGGTCTATATCGAGGACGGCGACCGGGCGTTCCTGCTGCACGACCCCGATGGCCTATGGCTCGAGGCGCAGGTCGACGAGACCGATATCGGCCAGGTCGCCGCCGGGCAGGCGGTAACCATCGAATTCGATGCCTATCCGTTCGAATATTACGACGGCGTGGTCCGAAGCATCGGCCATGCCACCCTGGGCTCCATGAAGACCGGCGGCAATGGCGATTCCGGCAAGGTGGACCCGCGCCTGGCCCAGCGCATACCGGTTCTCATCGATCTGCCAAAAATGGACAAGGCCACCTGGCCCGGCATGCGCGCCAGCGTGAATATCACGGTCCGTTAGGCGGACCGCGAAATGGATCTTTCGCTCTTTGGCCCCCGTACGATCCTGGCCATCGCCACGGTTTCCATGCTGCTGCAGCAGGCTTTTGCCTATGTCTGCCAGATCGTTATGCCGGTTCTAGCGGACCGTCTGGCGCAGGAATTCGGTATCTCTCCGGCCTGGCTGGGGTTCTATTTGTTTCTACAAAACGTCATGGCGATCATCGCCGCCATAGGCTGCGGCAGTTTTATTTTACGCTACGGGCCATTGCGGATCAGTCAGGCGGCCTTGCTTCTCATGGGCGCCAGCCTGGTGGTTGTCGCCTCGGGTCAGCTTTGGCTCTATCCCCTGGGCGCCATTTTGCTGGGTGCGGCGGCGGCCTCGACGCCCGCCTCCTCTCACATTCTGGCCCGTATCTGCCCGCCGCATCTGGCCTCGGTGATATTTTCGGTCAAGCAAACCGGGGTGCCGGTGGGGGCCTTGATTGGCGGCCTGATGATCCCGTTTCTGCTTGGTCTGGTGATCTACAGCGCCACCTTGGGCACGACGATCCGCGTGGGTCCCTATGGCGCGGCGGCGGTGACGGCGGCGGTGGTATTTTTTGTCGCGATCCTGTTGCAGCCGATCCGCGCCCACTTCGATAGCGACCGGGACCCCCGGCAAAAAATCAGCTTCGGCGATATGCGGTCAACATTGGCAATGGTGCTGAAGAACCCCGCGCTTCGCGACATATCCTTCGCCGCCTTTGCCTTCGGCGGACTGCAGGCGCTGTTTTCCGGGTTTTTTATTCTCTATATGATCGACGGCCTGGATTACACGGAGGTCGAGGCCGGCAGCGCCTTTGCTATTGCCTCCTTTACCGCGATCTGGGCGCGAATTCTGTGGGGCGTGCTGGGCGGCGGCTGGGTCCCGCCCCGGTGGATATTTGCCGCTATCGGATTGTTCGGCGCCGTGGCGGCATTGTTGATGACGCGGTTCGATTTTACCTGGACCCTGAACGGCATCATCGGCGTGGCGATCCTGTTCAATATAACGGCGTTGAGCTGGCACGGCATTTTGCTGTCGGAGACGGCGCGTCTGGCGCCCGAGGGTCAGGTCGGCGGGGTCACGGGCGGCGTGCTGTCCTTCACTTCCATCGCCATGATGATCTATCCCGCCCTCTACGGCATTATCCTCGCCGCCACGGGCTCCTACCAGATCGGCTTCGCCCTGGCCGCCGTTCCGTCTCTTGCCGCCTTTGTCATCTTCCTGAACCCACCCTATCCCGGCTCCTGGTTCGGCTTTTGCCTTGGCCTTGCCGGACGTCTGTTCTCGCTCCGCGCCCTGGGGCAAGGCGCTGTTTTATTGGGCCTCGGCGCCGTCCTCGGCATTCTGTTTCAGGCCTTCATGCTCTATTGGCGCTAATCGAATTCCACGAATTGATCGATGGCGGCGCGGTCGTAGCCTTTGGAGGCGAGCAGCAGTTGCCGGGTATAGCCGTGTTCCGGCGTGCCGGTGCGTAATTGGTCGCTGCTCATTTCCTCGATGAAGGCGCCCCGGTTCATGACCGCGATGCGGCTGCACAGGTGGGCGACGATGGCCAGGTCGTGGCTGACCATGATGTAGGTGAGGCGCCTCTCCTGGCGCAGGCGGGTGAGCAGGTTGAGGATTTCCGCCTGGACGGAGACATCGAGGGCCGAGGTCGGCTCATCCAGCAGGACGATTTCCGGGTCCAGGATCAAGGCCCGGGCGATGGCGACGCGTTGGCGCTGTCCGCCCGACAACTGGTGCGGATAGCGGAAGCGGTAACCGGCCCCCAGTCCAACCTCGTCCAGGGCTTTCAGGATACGGGTTTCCCGGTCATCCATGCCATGAATGATCAGCGGTTCCTTAAGGATATCATTCACCGTATGGCGGGGATGGAGCGAGCCATAGGGGTCCTGAAAAACCATCTGCAAACGCTTGTGCAAGGCGCGCGGACGTTTTCGCCCCAGGGCGGCGCCGTCAATGATGATGGCGCCCCGCCAATTCGGGACCAGACCGGCGATGGCGCGGAGAACGGTGGATTTGCCGGAGCCTGACTCGCCCACCAGGCCGAAACTTTCACCCCGCGCAACGTCGAAGCTTGCCCCCCGCACGGCGTGCACCTGATTGGCGCCGGCGCCAAAGGATATCTCGAGACCTTCCACCTTGATCATGGCGCCCCGTCCCTGCTCAGCAGCCAATCGGCGTCACGCTCCAGGACCGGCAAGGTTTCCTGGCGCCGGGCCAGATCGGGCAGACAGTTCAGCAGGCCCTTGGTATAGGGATGTTCGGCCCGGTGCATGGCGCCGGTGTCCAGCACTTCCATGATCTGGCCGCCATACATCACCAGAATGCGGTCGCAGAATGACGAGACCAGGTGCAGATCGTGGCTGATGAAGATCAAGCCCATGCCCCGGTCACGCACCATGTCGTCCAGGATCGCCAGAACTTGCAATTGCACGGTGACGTCCAGGGCCGAGGTCGGCTCATCCGCGATGATCAGATCGGGGCCGGGGATCAGCATCATGGCGATCATGACGCGCTGCCCCATGCCGCCCGAAACCTGATGGGGGTAGAGGCCGTAGACCTTCTCCGGCTCCCGGATGCGGACGGTCACCAGCATCTCCAGGGCTCGTTGTTTGGCCTCCCTCCGGTTGGCGTTGGTGTGCACCCGGTAGGCCTCGGCGATCTGCCAGCCCACGGTCATCACCGGGTTCAGGGAATAGCGCGGATCCTGCATGATCATGGAAATGCGCCGGCCCCGGATATTCCGCATGGTCCGTGCAGGTGCGTTGCGCAGATCGATACCGTCGAACTCAATACGATCCGCGCTGACCCGTCCCGGCGTCAGGCCCAGAATGGCTCGTCCGGTCTGGGATTTGCCGGAACCGGATTCACCCACGATGCCAAGCCTCTCCTGACCGACCTCGAAGCTGATGCCGCGGACCGCCTCGACCACGCCTTTGGGGGTGTCGAAGCTGACCGATAAATTCTCCACGCTGAGCAGCGGCGTTGTCATCAAGACGACCCACCGCTGCGGGGGTCGAGCACATCGCGCAGGCCGTCGCCCAGCAGGTTGAAGCCCATGGAGACGGTTAATATAGCGATACCGGGAATGGTCGCGAGCCACCATTGATCCAGCATGTATTGCCTACCCGTGGAGATCATGGCGCCCCATTCGGGCAGGGGCGGCTGTGCGCCGAGGCCAAGGAAGCCCAGGCCGGCGGCGGTCAGGATAATGCCGGCCATATCCAGGGTCAGGCGCACGATGACCGAGGACAGACAGAGCGGCGTGACATGATGCAGGATTATCCGCGCGGTGGAGGCGCCCTGCACCTTGGCCGCCAGGATATGTTCGGCGTTGCGGATGGTCAGGGTTTCGGCGCGCGCAATGCGGGCGAAGGGCGACCAGGTGGTCAGCGCAATGGCCAGCACGGCATTCTCCAGCCCCGGTCCCAGCACGGCGACGAAGGCCAGGGCCAGGATCAGCCGGGGGAAGGCCAGAAAGATATCGGTAACCCGCATCAGAATGATATCGACCCAACCGCCCACATAGCCGGCCACGGTGCCAACGAACAGCCCGACGGGAACAACGATAATGCCGACCAGGCCAACGATATACAGGGTTATCCGCGCGCCCCAGACAATGCGGTCGTAGATATCCCGCCCCAGTTCGTCGGTGCCGAACCAATGCGCCCCACTTGGCGGCTGCAGGCGGTTTGACAGGGTCTGCTCCGTGCCGTCGCCACCCGTAAGCAAGGGTGCGGCCGCCGCCATGACGACAAGCACGACAATGATCGCCAACCCCAGCATGGCGATCGGGTTGGCGGCGAAGGAGAGCCAGGCCAGATATAGCCGCTGGCAACGGGCCTGGGCGGCGGACTGCGGGGTATCCGATAACAGCCACTCTTTCAGGCCGGGCGCGGATGTGGCGGGCGGATTAGTCATGGGCCCTCGGATCAACAATGCGGTAGAGAATATCCGAGAGCACATTGATGCCCACGAAACAGAAACCAACCACGACGGTGCCGCCGATCACGGCGTTCATGTCGGCATTGAACAGCGAGGTGGTGATATACTGGCCGATGCCGGGCCAGGCAAAAATGGTTTCGGTCAGAACGCTGCCTTCCAGCAGGGAAGCGTAGGTCAGGCCGATAATGGTGATCAATTGCACCAGCACATTGCGAAAAGCATGTTTCCAGATCACCGCGCCCTCGGACAGCCCCTTGACCCGCGCGGTCAGAATATATTCCTGATTCAACTGGTCCAGCATGAAACTGCGGGTCATGCGGGCGATATAGGCGAGCGCGAAGGTGGCCAGCATGGCGGCGGGAAGAACCAGATGCGCCAGGGCATTGCGGAATATTTCCCATTCACCCTGCAGGGCGGAATCCAGCAGGATTATGCCGCTGCGGGTCTCGACAATGCCGTCGTAATAGACCTCGATCCGGCCTGGGCCGGGCAGCCATCCCAGGCCGGCGTAAAACACCAGCAGCGCCACCAGACCGAGCCAGAAGATCGGCACCGAATAGCCGAACAGGCCGATAATGCGAATGATGTGGTCAATCAGGCGGCCTTGATTGACCGCCGCCAATACGCCCATGGGAATGCCGAGCAGAACGCCGAAGATGGTGGCGATGGTGGCCAGTTCCAGGGTGGCGGGGAAGAAGCGGATGATGTCATCGAGCACCGGCCGGGTGGTCATGATCGAGGTGCCGAAATCCCCCTGCGCGATGTTGGATAGATAAATCAGATATTGTTGGATCAACGGCTTGTCCAGGCCAAGCTGCAGCCTGACCGCGTCATAGACATCCTGGCTGGCCCGGTCGCCGACGATGGCCAGGACGGGATCGGCCGGCATCACCCGGCCAATGATGAAGGTGATGGCGGTCAAGCCGATAAACGTCAGAAGTATTGAGGAGGCATGCTTGGCGATGGCGGCCACTCTGGCCAGAACAGGTGACGGCGGAACAGGGAGGGCGTCCTGCTCCGCCGCGTCGCTGGACGTTTTTACACCGCCTGCGTTGGGCGCCACTACTTGGTGATGGTCCGGTAAAATACCAAATCAAAGTTGGCGCCCGAGATGAAGTTCTTCACGTTCTGGCGGCTGGCGACTTGCTCGCTTTTTTGGAACATGACCGTGAAGGGCCCCTCCATCTGCACCTTGCGTTGCAGCTCCATATAGAGTTTTTCCCGCTTCACCAGGTCCAGCTCCTTGGCCGCGCCTTCCGTCATGGCGTTGATGGCCGGGTCCGACCAGGAGGTCCGCCAAGCCAGCTTGCCGGTCAGTTTCGCCTCCATCCGGTTGTCAGGATTGTGCGCGAAGGCATCCGCGTTGGAGTGGGGATCGACGTAGTCCGGCGACCATTGGGCGACGATCAGCTGATGCTTGCGGGCCCGGTATTTCGGCCACAGGGTCTTGCCTTCCGACAGGATGATCTGTGATTCCACACCGATCTTGGACAGGGATTGCTGCACGGATTGGGCAATCTCGGGGTAAGGGGATTTTTTCAAGGTGTCGATGACGATCTTGAAACCGCCCGAATGTCCCGCCTCCGCCAACAGGGCCTTGGCCTTGGCCAGGTCCAGCTTGAAAGGTGTTTCTTCCAGGGAACCCCACAAACCCGAGGGCCAGAATGCCTGGTGGATTTTGTACTGCCCGGCCAGGAAGGAATTCGCCATGCCCTTGTAGTCGACCACATAGCGGATCGCCTCCCGCACCTTGGCCTTGCCCAGGATGGGGTGGGCATTGTTGGTCGCCATATAGATCAGGGCGGCCTTGGGATAATCACCGACCGTGATGTCGCTGTTCCCGGCCAGGCCCTTGATCTGGTCCGGTGTCAGGTCACGGGCCATGTCCGCATCGCCCTTTTCCACCATCAGGCGTTGGGCGGAGCTTTCCGGTACGTGGCGTAAAACCACACGTTTCATGGCCGGTGCGCCGTGGCGATAACCGGAATGGGCTTTCAGGGCAATGATCTCGTTCGCCTTCCAGGTCTGCAAGCTATAGGGCCCGGAGCCGGCGGAATGATTTTTCAACCAGCCGTAACCCAAATCGCCGTCTTTTTCGTGTTTTTGCACCTCCTTCATATCGACGACGGAACCAATACCGGCGGACAGCGCGTTCAATAGCAGGCCGGGCGAAAAATCCGCCGCCATGGTGACGGAAACATGCATGCCATCCAGCGGCTTGATCAGGCCGTCCACATTGTCCTTGTTCCAGCCGAACTGGGTCAGGATGAAGGACGGCGTTTTTTTCAGCTTGACTACCCGGCGTAGGGAAAACGCCATGTCATGGGCGGTGACCGCGTTGCCGGAATGAAATGTCTGTCCGGCCCGCACCTTGAAAACGATGGTCTTGCCATCGTCGGAGATCCGATAGCTCTCCGCGACGCCGCCGACCAGTTTGCTCAGATCCTCGGCCTCGAACATCATCACGCGGTCATAGACGTTGGCGATAATTTCACCGCCCGTGAATTCGAACACCTCCGCCGGATCCAGGGTGATCAGGTCATCGATATTTTTCGCCATGATCAGCATATCTTTTGGCGTGCCGGCATGGGCCGGGCCCGCCATGGGCAGTGCCGATGCGGCCGCGAACGCGGTTGCCAGCGCGGCGCGCTTTATTGTCATTTTTATGTTCATGATGTTCTCCCTCGCAGGGCCGGATTGAAACCCGTTACAGGCAATATTGTCCGCCCTGGCAGGCTCTCAAGCAAGCTGGGATTATGGCGGCGGGGATTTTTTTGAAGTCGGCAAACAGGCAAGCTTGCGGGCGCGGCGGCCGGCTATTTTTGGCGGGCGCCGAAAATGCAGCCCTGCGCATAGACAAGCATCAGCAATGGCCAAAAGACAAAACTTTTGATCCAATTGGCCATGGACATTGAATGACGGGCGGGACCATAACGGACACGCAGGAAACCGGTCCAAAGGAGGCCGACAACGCAATAATTTACAAAAATATCCAGCAACATGTCCCACTCCAACACCTCGAAAACTAGCACGTTGACTGGGAGTCGCTTAATCGGGTTGGTGTCCAAAATGGACACCAACTGACAGTTGAAGGCCCTATCGCAAAACGATGTCGCGATGAATTTCAATGCTGGAGATGGCAAGATCAGTCGCGTGATACAATGCATCATCGTGGCGAACCACATAGCCCAGCCGTATCAAATCGCTCAACCGGCGGATCGTGGATGATCGCGGGATATGGGTCGCCTCGGCCAGCGAGGAGGCGTTCATCCCGCCACCCATCTCCAGTTTGCGGGCAACCAGCATGATCAGCAGACTGCCCGTCAGGCGGTCCGGGAACAACATGGTATTCGCCTTGACGATCCGCGTTAGAAAGTTGGCGTAGTCTTCAAGCTTCATGGCCGCGTATTTCTGGATACTGTTATCAATTTCTCAACCTGGCTGCCCTGGTGCAGGGGAAAACTCAATTTTTCATAGACCACCGGTAGCTCATCGAGATAACTATCCACGGAATGGGCCATTGGTTTACCCCGGTCGCGGGCAGCCAAAAGGGACGGGGAGATCATCTTGGTATAGCTGTCGTCGGGAATTGTCTGTTCGTAAATTGGTATAATTGTGTTCTGGCTTTAGAGCCAGGT
>JAPYPT010000328.1 GCA_029937535.1 Alphaproteobacteria bacterium | reverse complement strand
ATGACGAAATTTTAGCAAACTCCAGCGCTCAAAATCGGTTTTCAGCAGCCTGCTAACCGACCACCAATTTTTGAATTTCGCGATCAGGGCGGTGCGGCGATCTTGTCCAGCAAAATGTGGCGAAGGACCTTGCCGGCGGCGTTGAGCGGCATTTCATCAACGAAATAGACCCGTTCCGGGCAGCGGTAGCTGGCCAGATGGCGCCGGCAGTGGGCCAAGATGGCCTCCGCCTCGGCCCCTCCTGTGGTTTCGCCGCCGTCGCGGGTCACCGCCGCGACGACGATTTCGCCCCAGGTCTCGTCCGCCAGGCCCAAGATCACGGCGTCGCGCACGCCAGGCGCCTCCAGCAGTACCGGCTCCACCTCGGACGGATAGACATTCTCGCCGCCGCGGATGATCATGTGTTTCTTGCGTCCGGCCAGGTAAATATAGCCATCCCCGTCCCGGCGGCCCAGATCGCCGGTTTGGATCCAGCCGTCCCGCAGTGTCGCCCGGGTCTCCTCCGCCATATTCCAATAACCCGACATGGCGGTGCCGGCGCGGGTGACGATCTCGCCGACCTCGCCAACGGGCACGGGACGGCCGCCATCGTCGCGGATTTCCAGATCGACCCCGGCGCTGGGCAGGCCGATGGATTGGAGCCGGCCCGGGGCGATGCCGGCCAGGGCGTTCCGGTGGTCCTCCGGCGTCAGTACGGTTTGCGGCAGATCTTCCGTCTGGCCCAGGAACTGCACCAGACCACCCTTGTAGACGGCCATCAATTTGCGCAGCAGGGGCAGGCTCATGGGCGCGGCGGTGTACATGATCAGCCCCAGCCCGGCGAAGACCTCCGGCGTGAAATCGTCCCGGGCCAGCGCCATGCTCAATATTGTCGGCACGGTGTTGATGAAGGTGACGTTATGTTCGCGCACGGCGGCAAAGGTGGTTTCATAGTCGAACTGCGGCAGGATCACCTGCGCCGCACCCCGCTGCAGGGCCGATAGGCTGAGGATCAGGCAGGAGATATGGAACATGGGCGTGGTCATGTGCATGACATCGTCCGGGCCCAGGCGCAGATCGTACATCATCATGTATGCGCGCAGGCTGGCGGTGAACTGATCGATCACCGCGCCCTTGGGCCGCCCGGTGGTGCCGGAAGTATAACAGATCGCCAGCGGCGTGGCCGGGTCCGGGCTGGGCCGTTGCACCGGGTGGACCGACGGTCCGTCCCGCATGGCACCCGTCAGACCAATCTGGCCGGGATCGTCGATGGCGCGCCAACCCAGTTCCAGGGATGGCGCCAGCTCATCCGCCTCCGCGCCGTAGCGGGAATTGGCGAGCAAAAGCCGGGCGCCCGAATCCTCGATCTGAAAGCGGTATTCCCCGACCCGCTGGCGATAGTTCAAGGGCACCGCGATGGCGCTCAGGGCGCCCAGCGCGCACAGGGATTCGAGGAAGTTCAGGCTGTTCACGTCAAGGATCGCCACCCGGTCGCCGGGTCCGATACCCAGACTTTCCAAATGGCCGGCGATCGCCGCCACGTCAGCGGCGAACTGACGGAAGGTAACGGTGCGCTCGGGCGCGATGGCGCAGACCTTGTCGCCATAGCCATTGGCCGCCGCCTGGACCAGGGCCGGAATACTGTATGCCGCGAGATTGTCCAAAGTTTCGACGCCTATTCCGCTGCTATTCCGCCGCTAGTCCACGTAGCGGCCCTGCACCCATTTAATCGCCGCCCCGAAGCCGTCCCGGTTGAAGCGCTCGAGGAACTCGGTCTTCACCGCATTGGGCGTTACGTTGGCGGTAACAAAGGCCTCCTTGCCCATCTCGACACAGGACTGCAGCCCCATGATCTCGTAGGAGCGGTTCACCGCCGTTTTGTTCTGGTGCCAGGTTTCGGGCGCAAAGCCCGTCAACCGCTTGGCCATCCCTCGCACCGTCGGCTCCAGATCATCGGGTTCGCACACCTGGTTGAGGATGCCGTAGGTCAGGGCGGTCTCCGCCGTGATCAGTTCGCCCGACAGCAGGATATGCTTGGCCTGACGCATACCCATGACCCAGGGGCTGATCAGGAAGGGCGGTGCGTCCGACAGCAGCACCTCCGGCTCGCCCAGTTGGGCGGAAGTATCGGCGTAGGCGAAGTCGCAGGCCATGGCCAGCTCGAACGCCCCGCCCAGGCAATAGCCGCGAATGGCCGAGATTACCGGCTTCTTCAACTTCCACACCGCCCAGCAGGCGGCATTGCCCACGTCGGCATAATCGCGGAAGGCATTCGGCAGGGGTGCGGCCAGATCACCGCCCAGGGCGGCGGTGAGATCATAACCGGCGGAAAAATTTCCACCCTCGCCGGATATCGCCACCACCCGCACTTCGTCATCCGCCGCCGCGTCGTCCAAGGCCGCCTTTAACTCCCGCCACTGGGTAAGATTGAACGCATTCAGAACCTGGCGACGGTTAAAGGCGATCCACAACAGACCGTCGGCCACAGTTACATTTAGGGTTTCGTACGGCTTCAATGTTTTTTCCTCTGGGTGGCGGCAATTTCGCAATTCGTGGCGCGACGGTATCACGACGGCATCGAATTGGCGAAACGCCTCATTCTGTGCCAAGCTTCGCCAAGGCGGCGGGCCGCATTTTTTTTGGAAACAAGGGACGGTGACGCCGGCGGGGTCATCGCGGGTTGATATCGATGACAACGTTTGTACTTATTCATGGCTCCTATCAGGGCGGCTGGATCTGGCAGAAGGTCGCCAAGCAACTGGCCGCCCAGGGCCACGAGGTGCATGCCCCGACCCTGGATGGCTGCGCCGAACGCTCGGGGCTTTTACGCGCCGGCATCACGGTGGAGAGCCAGGCGGCGGAGTTGTCGCGGTTTCTGTATTACCAGGATCTCAATGACGCGGTGCTGGTCGCTACTTCCAGCGGCGGCATGGTCATGGCCAGAACGGCGGAGATCACCCGCGAGAGGGTCGGCCGGCTGGTCTTCGCCGATGCCCTGGCCCTGCGTCACGGTGAAGCTGTCAACGATATTGTCACGCGGCCGGCGGCCGTCACCACCGAACTGGCCCTGGGGCCGACGCGGGAAGATGCGGAGGGCCGGATGTTTGCCAGTCTCGAACCGGGGCTGCGGACCTGGGCGGCGGAACGCTGCACCCTGCACCCCATCGCGGTCCACACCCAACCGGTGCAACTGGACAGCTTTTGGTCCGATAGTTGGGATACCGCCGTGATTTATTGCCAACAAGCCCCCAACCCGGGCGAAGCCCATCAGCGGCGCTGCGCGGAAACCCTCGGCGCCCGCTGGCACGAGCTCGACACCGGCCACTACCCGATGTTGAGCGCCAGTGAAGCGCTGACCCAGCTTATCCTGACCGGGTAGGGTTTTTCGCTCACGCAGGTGCGCAAGGGCGCACCGCTCCGCGCGGGCGGCGCGTAAGCGCCGGGCCGCGGTCGCGGCCTTGAAGGGCGTTCGCCCTCTAAACGCTTGGCAACTCCGCCACGACTTGGCGCATGCGCTCGATGTGCTGGTCACCTATCAGACCGCCGCCGAGGGTACGGAGGCAGAGGTGGGTGAGGCCGGCTTCCCGCCAGTTGGCGAGGCGGGATTGCCATTCGGCTTCCCTGTCGCCGACCACGGCGACGCCGGCTTCCATGCCGATGGCGGCGGGGTCGCGGCCACAGGCCGCTGCCGCGCGGTGAATGTCGTCGCGGATGGCGGCGAATTCCTCAGGCGCCGAGAGCACGAACCAGCCGTCCGCCAACTGTCCGATGCGGCGGCGGATGCGGGCCGACGGCACGGCGGCGGCGCCGATCCACATGGGGATCGGGCGCTGGACGGGCAGGGGGTTGATACCCAGGCCAGCGATCTGATGCCATTGCCCTTCGAAATCCACGCTCTCCTGGCTCCACAACAACTTCAACAGGCGCATCTGTTCCTCGCAACGGGCGCCGCGGTTGTGGAAATCAGCGCCCAGGGCGGCGTACTCGGCCTCCGACGTGCCGACGCCGATGCCAAGACGCAACCGGCCCTGGGACAGCATGTCCAGGGTCGCCGCCTGCTTGGCCACCAGCACGGTCTGCCGCGCCGGCAGGATCAGCACCGAGGGCACCAGCTCGATTTTTTCGGTGACGCCGGCGATCAGGGCCATCATGGTCATCGATTCATGCAGGGGGCCGCTGCCGGGGCGGATGATCTGCTCGGGCACGCGCAGGTGGCTCAGGCCGAGCTCCTCGGCCGCCCTAGCGAAAGCCTTGATGGCGCCGACGTCGTTGCCCAGCTCGCGGACGGGCAAGGAAATTCCGATATCCATGTCTAAAACAACCCCGTGATCTGGCCGTCACCATCCAGGCCGATGACCTCGGCCGCCGGGCGGGAGGGCAGGCCGGGCATGGTCATGATGTCGCCGCAGACCACGACGAGGAATTCGGCCCCCGCCGCCAGGCGGATTTCCCGGATCGACAGAGTGTGGCCGGACGGCGCGCCCTTCAGGTTCGGGTCGGTGGAAAAACTGTACTGCGTCTTGGCCACGCAAATGGGCAGGTGGCCATAGCCTTGCTCCTGCAATTGTTTGAAGCGCTCGGTCACCAGGCGCTCGGCGCTGATATCGGCGGCGCCGTATATTTTCCGGGCGATGGTTTGTACTTTCTCCCACAGGGGCATGTCGTCGGGATAGAGCGTGCGGAAATCCGAAGCGCCGGATTCCGCCAATTCCGCCACCTTGCGGGCCAGATCCTCGGCCCCGGCGCCGCCGTTGGCCCAATGGCTGCACACAAACGCATCCACGTCCCGGGCCTTGCAATAGTCCACGATGGCCGCCATTTCGCCGTCGGTATCGGCGTCGAACTGATTGACGGCGACGGCCGCGCCGACGCCATATTGGGCCAGATTGTCCAGGTGGCGGCCTAGGTTTTCCAGGCCGGCCTTGAGGGCGGGAATGTCTTCACTGCCCAGGGCGTCACGGGCCACGCCGCCGTGCATTTTCAGGGCCCGCACGGTGGCGACAATGGCCACGGCATCGGGACGCAGGCCCGACTTGCGGCATTTGATGTCGAAGAATTTCTGCGCCCCAAGATCGGCGCCGAAGCCGGCCTCGGTGACCACGAAGTCGGCCATCTTCAGGGCCGTCTTGGTGGCGATCACGGAATTGCAGCCATGCGCGATGTTGGCGAAGGGGCCGCCGTGGATGAAGGCGGGATTGTTTTCCAGGGTCTGGGCCAGGTTGGG
>JAPYPT010000024.1:18413-31601 GCA_029937535.1 Alphaproteobacteria bacterium | reverse complement strand
CTTAAAGGTTTTAGCGCATGGCCTCGCGTTCAATTGAACGCGACATGCGCTAATCTTAAGAATCGGAGCATTTCCTATTCGGAAATGCTCCAGAATACCAGGGTCGCATGAATCGAGAAATCCGGGAACGTAAAAAAACCCCGTGCGCTGGTCAGCGACACGGGGTTTTTCCAATTTGATCCAATGGGGCTTGGTCACAGCACTGTTTTGGAGTCTGTCGATCCATCCCCATCTCTCGACCACGAGATCGAGTTTTGGTTGGTATTAAATGGTCAGGTGGCGTTGCGTTCAATCGCCTCTCCCATTCATTTGCGATAAAATAACGCTACCGCATTATGTCAAATTATGCAAGTCACAACTTACCAATTTGTCAGTGTCGGCAGCGAATGATCCGTCCGGATTTAGAAGGTCACCATGGGGAAGCTGACCTCCGAGCATGGCTTCAGACGCAGCTACAACTGGCCTCGCCTGACCTTGCGGACGCCAGCGTCAAAGGCGACCCTTGCCCGGCATGATGCTGCATCGGGCGCTGCCCGGCAGGGCCATGGAATGGCCCGAGAGAGATGGTTCAAGCCATCAATGGGTTCCGGGCCAATGGTGGGACCTGATCGTCACCATGGACGATGCGACGTCTGATATCTATTCGGCCCGCAGGCGAGGACCGTGCATTCGTGCCCTTCGCCGAAGACTTGAGGGACACCCTCCGCGTCCGCGAGGATCGCGTCGTCGGCAATGACAACACCGTGGGTACCGCACCTTGGTGCTGCAGATCCCAGAGCACCGCCACCGCCATCACTGCGTCAAGGCGGGCTTCCGGCTCCACGAATACCCCGATGGCGGTCTGGCCATCTTCCACGGACCAAGGCGCCTGGCCAAATATGATACCGAGGGAAAGCCAAGGGATGAGCAAAACACAATCGCCGCGTGAGACGCTTCGACGCGCGAAAGCCCCTTTGACCGGCCTCCGGTCAAAGGGGCCATAACAGAAGCGGACTATCCATATGGTACATGGGGCGGTCAATTCAGTTTGTTATCGACAGCCACCGCATTCCCGATCGGGTAAATGGGGTAATCTCCAAAAGGGGGACGCCGACATAAAAGGTCATGTGGAGGTCCTGTTCTCCCCAAAAATTTTTCACCGGAAAATCAGCGATTTCCGCACGACGGGCTCATGCGGCTTTGCCCATGCTGTTCTGCGTTAACCCAGAACAGCATTCCGAAAATTCGTCTGGAGATGGGTGAGTTCAATAAGTAATCGAAATAATTGGCGCGCCCGGGAGGATTCGAACCCCCAACCTCCTGATCCGTAGTCAGACGCTCTATCCAGTTGAGCTACGGGCGCTGCGCCGCGGCGGCTATATCAGCACCGACGGAGCCGCCTACGTAAACAAAAGCTTGGGCCATGGCAAGTGCGATGGGTGGGAGCGGCGATTTATTTTTCCGTTCCGGTGCCCCGAGCCATTGACTGTACCTCCGCCTGAACAGAGCTTGTCGGGCTATCCCACATTGGGTAAACTTCGCCGCCCCTGAATTCGACAAGGGGCAAACATGGAATTCAAGAGGGGGTTCCGGGGCCGGAGGGCGGTACCGTGGTTGTTTGTGGATTTTTTTGCATAAATCTTGCGGAATTGCCTGTATCCTAACGGTCGAATCGACTATGACTGAATCGGCTGGCTATAGGGTTGCAAATGTGACCAAGGTATCAAGGACCTCGGACTAAATGGTTTTTTGGGTTCGCCTGTCAGGGAGAGTGAATTTGCGCAGGTCGACGGGGGCCGTCCTTGGGGCGGCGATCTTACTTTCGGGATGTTCGTTTGCGTCCGAGTCCTTGTGGCCGTCTTTGACCGGCGACGAGCCCTCGGGCCGGGCACCTGAAAGCATCTCAATTCCGCCCTCGCGGGCTGAGCTGAATAATCAACCAACCTTTGGCGCGCCGCCGCGAATGTCCGGTTCGCCGGTGGCGCCCGCGATGGCCTCGAGCGTCGCGACGGGACAGCCCACGGGCACCCTGGTGGGACAAAAGGTCGGCCAGTTGCGGGTAGAGTTGCAGCGCCTGAAAGGGCAGCTGGGCGCCCAGAATGGGCAGCTGCAGCAAATCCGCCACACCACCACCAACAATGCCCAACGCTATCACGGCACCGTGGCGGCGGTAACGGCGCGCTTGCAACTGGGCACCACGCCGGGCAATCCTATTCTGGTCAACCAGTGGAATGCGGCTCAGGCGGAGCTGGACCGGATTAGCGGCGATATCGCCACCATGAACAGCCTGGCCAACCAAATCGCCTCCAATTCCTCCCTGGCGGCCTATGTGCTGGAATCAGCCCGGGCCGCCTACGGTCTGTCCGGCGCCATTGACGAGGACCATCGACAGTTGGCCTTGCTGGAAGACCAGACCAACCGGGCCGTCGTCTTGATCGACCGTCTGTTGGGCGAAATTAACGAAGATGTGGCCCGGCAGACATCCTATGTCGCCGGTGAACGCAGTAATCTGACCACCTTGGGCGCGGCCATCAAGAATGGCGAACTGCATGGCAGCAGCCTGATGACCCGGGCCTTCGCCGCCGCCGGTGGGCAGGGTCCGAGCTATGCCATCTCCAGCACGCCGCGCAGTGGTTTCATCGCCGGCGGGCGCCAGCCGCTGGTGGTGATCCGTTTTGACCGGCCCAATGTGCCCTATCAACAGGCGCTTTACACGGCCGTGGCAAAAACCCTTCAGGTGCGGCCGGAAGCAAATTTCGATCTGGTCGCCGTCACGCCGAACACAGGCAACGCCTCGGAGCAAGCCATGGCGCAATCGACCATCAAGAAGCATACCAACAGCGTGCTGAAAACCTTGATGGACATGGGCCTGCCCGCCAGCCGGATCTCGCTGTCGGCGTCATCGTCCGCGGCCTCGGCCAGTAACGAAGTACATATCTATATTCGCTGATACAGGCTCTGATGCGGCCTCTGAAACAGAGGCAAGTGATTTAAAACCAACGGAGGCGGCGCTTGATGCGCCGCCTCCCGGCGTTTTGGCCGTACGTAGGCCTATTCTTTTATTTCGCTGATCTGAATATTCGGTGCGATATCCGTGTAGTTGGGTACGTCCGCCATAATCGTTTCCGCATGGGGCCCAAAGGCCGCTTGGAAACTATCCACGGATTCGAAATACAGATGACCCATGGCGACAAATGCCGCCGGCGCATCCGGCGCGCCGCCGGCAAGGCCTTGATCGATTTCCGTCCGGAGACAGGCCGCGCCGATTTTCTCCATCACCATGGGGAAGTGGCTGTTGCAGTAATAGTCCATGTCGAAGGATTTTCCGTCTTCATTGGCATACATAACGCTTACTTTGATCATCATTCCGCCTCCTCTTTTTTGATTGTCGGCTAAGGCTACCGAAGAACATGGCGGTCCCGCAAGTCACAATTCCCTGACCGTCAGGCTGGCGCACAGGCTCTGATCACGGTCTCGAATGTAGCCTTGGAATCCGGCCCACGGGCAAAGGGAGAGATAATGGGCAGATCGATCCCAGATTGGCGGTAGGCCTCGATGCGCTCCTGACACTCCCCAGGCGTGCCGACGATGGACGTGGCATCAATCATGGCGTCTGTGATGCAGCGTTCGGCGCCGGCCTGATCACCCTTGGCGAACGCGGCGGCGGCGGCGGCAGTTTCTTCCTGGAAACCATAATCCGCGATCATCTGCCGGTAGCGGGGGAAAAAACCCACATAGAATGTTAGCCCGGGCCGCATGGTATCCAGGGCCGCCTGGCGGTTGTCGCCAACCGCAATGGGCAACAGCGACGTGACCTCGATATCGGCCGGATCCCGGCCCGTGCGTGCGGCCCCCACCGCCAGTTGTTCCTTGACCCGGGCCCCGGTCTGCAAGGTGCTGCGCGTGAGGATGATGCCATCGGCAATCTCGCCACAGACCGCCATCATCTTCGGAAACACCGCCGCCGCGTAGATGGGCAGGTCCGGGCGCCAGGGCCGGAACCACAGATCGAAATTTTCGATGATCACCGTTTCGCCTTCAAAGTGGGCGTTGCCGGTTTCCAGAAGCTGGCGGATGATCGTCACGCTTTCCCGCAACCGGGTGATCGGCTTGGCGTATTCGACCCCGTGTTCGGGCACCACCTGAACCTTATGGGAGGAGCCAAGGCCGAGGATAAACCGCCCCCCGGACAGATCATCCACCGTGCCGGCGGCCATGGCGATGGTCGGGATCGAACGCACGTAGACGCTGGAGATGGCGGTGCCCAGCTTGATCGTCGAAGTTCGCATGGCGCAGCCTGAAAGCACCGAGAATTGATCGCCGCCATGGCCTTCGGCAACCCAGGCGGATTCATATCCGAGGCTTTCCGCCAGCGCCACCAGCTCAATGATTTCGGATGGATTGGGACCGCCGGAGACGGCAATGCCCAGTCTTTGTGTCTTTTGTTGTGTCATCAGGTACCTACTTTCATGGGGCTGACCAGACCGCGCAGGGTGGCCAGGACGCTGAGCGGGGTTAGCAATCCAGTCGCGGGGTTTTCCGGCGAGGGGATGCCTTCGATGGTCATTTCGAAGCGGGTCGCGTCCGAGTCCACCTTTATGGTGTGGGTGTTGCGGGTGACGCCGGGATCGGCCCAGATTTCGATAGTGGTGTTATCCGGCCCGTTGCCGGCCAGGCTCAGGGCGGCGGCGACGTTGACGTTGGCCGGGAAGGCCTTGGCCGCGTCCCGCGCCGTGCCCTCGAAGACCAGCTTGGCGGTTTCAAGATTTTCGATATTGATGTTGTTTTCCACCAGATGCGGCGCCCCGGCCAGGCCGTTGGGCGGTTTGCGGGTCACCATGTGCACCGAATGTATGACCCCTTCGGCCGCCGCGCGCACCGCGTCCAGCCCCACCAAGGCGCCGGTGGGAACGATGATCCGGGCGCCGGTCTCGGCCGCCCTGGCTTCCAGGTGGGGGTGCTGCAGCAGGGCGCCGCAGCTCAACGGAATGAAAACCTTGCCCGCTTCGACCGCCGGTTCGGCGACTTCCGCGAACACCGCCGCCGGCGCGCACTCCACGATCACATCCGCCAGGCCGGCCAGCTCCCCTAACCCGGCCACGGGCGGCGGGGCGGTTATGCCGGCCATGCGGGCGCGGGCGCCATCATGGTCGCGGGCCGAGACGGCCACCAGGCGGAGGCCGGGGATGCCATCGTCCAGGGCGCGGGCGACCTTGGCCCCAATGGCCCCGAAGCCGCCAATGGCGACGGTCAGCTCCGCCATGGCCTAACCGGCGTCCGGATTGTAGACCTTGATGGGATGATAGGTCTTGTAGAACTCTTTCTGATCCGACCACATCACCCCCGTCGCGGCGCCGCCGTCGACCACGAGGGCCTGACCGGTGACGAAGCTGGACCGGTCCGAGGCCAGAAACAGCGCCATTTGCGCGATATCGTCGGGTAGCCCGGTGCGGGGTATGGGCTGGCGCACCGCGTAGGTGTGATGTACCTTTTCGATCAATTCATCCGGCCGGCCCACGGTATTGGCCGACAGCGGCGTGGCGATGTAGCCGGGGCACAGCGCGTTGACGCGGATGGAATGCTCGCCCAGTTCCATGGCCGACACCTTGGACAGATGCACCACCGCCGCCTTGGCCGTGGAATAGATAATGGGCCCGCGCCCGGCGGTAACGCCGGCGATGGAACCCGTGTTGATAATGCTGCCCGATTGCTGTTGCTTCATGACCGGCACGGCATGCTTCATGCCCAAGAATACGCCGCGGACCAGGACATCCATGGTCATGTCGAATTCGTCCACCGGGACATCCTCGATCGGCCCCAGGACGCCGCCGAAGCCGGCGTTGTTGAACATGCAATCCAGGCGGCCCCAGGTCTCCACCGCCAGATCGACGGCCGCCTTGACCTCGGCCTCCTGACGGACCTCAACCTGTTGAAACAGCGCCTTCTCGCCCAATTCCTCGGCCAGCGCCATGCCGCGTTCCCGCTGCATATCGGCGATCACCACCGCCGCGCCCTCGGCCACGAACAACCGCACCGTACTTTCACCGAT
The DNA here is from genome assembly GCA_029937535.1 of Alphaproteobacteria bacterium. Lineage (GTDB taxonomy): Bacteria > Pseudomonadota > Alphaproteobacteria. Next base: position 25,573 of record JAPYPT010000024.1, on the reverse strand, counting down.
ACCGCTGGCCCCGCCCGTGATGACCGCGACCTTGCCCTCCAACTCCGCCATTTTTATTTTCCTTTTTTTTCCAGCCCAATTAGAGCATGTCCATCATGCCATGCCCAGGTGCGCCCATCGTAAATCGCTGTTATACAACGGCAGGAGAATCATGGAGGCACGGGATGAACGCGAACGAGATTGCCAGGGTGCAAAGCTACCTGCGACGGACTTTTTCCAATGAACGCATCGCCATCACGCCGCCGGTTCGTACCGGCGCCCCGGTGGAGGTTTCGGTCGCGGGCGAATTTATCGGCGTTTTGTATCGCGATGATGACGAAGGCGAGGTATCCTATTCCCTCAACATCTCGATCCTGGAAGAAGATTTGCCGACGGTGGCCTGAACCATGACAGAACATTCTCATCTATCGGACATGGAGCTGCGCGTCCGCTCCCTCGAGTCCCTGCTGACCGACAAGGGTCTGGTTGACCCCGCCGCCCTGGATGCCATCGTCGACACCTATGAGAACAAGGTCGGGCCGCGCAACGGCGCCCGCGTCGTGGCGCGGGCCTGGGTTGACGGGGACTATAAGCAATGGCTGTTGCGCGACGCCACCGCCGCGATCAATTCCCTGGGCTATGTTTCGACCCAGGGCGCCGATATCGTGGTTTTGGAGAATACGGACGCGGTGCATAATCTGACCGTCTGCACGCTTTGTTCATGTTACCCCTGGGCCGTGCTGGGTTTGCCGCCGGCCTGGTATAAGTCTTTTCCCTACCGCGCCCGGGCGGTCAAGGATCCGCGCGGCGTGTTGGCCGAATTCGGCCAAATCCTGGACGACGACGTGGAGGTGCGGGTCTGGGACAGCACGGCGGAGGTACGCTACCTGGTGCTGCCGCAACGCCCGGCGGGTACCGACGGCCTGAACGAGGACGAGCTGGCCGGTCTGGTGACCCGGAATTCCATGATCGGCACGGAACGGCTGGCGGGAGATTAAAGCCATGGACGGCATTCACGATATGGGCGGCATGGACGGCTTTGGCGCCATTCCCATCGAACATGACGAGCCGGTGTTCCACGCCCCCTGGGAGGGCCGGGTCTGGGCCCTGAACACGGCGCTGGGGGCCCTGGGCAAATGGAACATCGATGCGGGCCGTTACACAATAGAGCTGATGGATCCAGCGCTCTATCTGAGTTCCACCTACTACCAACGCTGGCTGTTCCGGACGGAAAATATGCTGGTGGAGCATGACATGGTCAGCCGGGAGGAGATGGAAACGCCGCCCGGGGAACGGCGGGTAACCTCCCAGGGCGCACCCTTGACCATTGCTGAAATCCTCGCCAACCGGCGCGAGGAACGCTCGGCGCGGGTGGATGAAGATATCCCCGCGCGGTTCCAGGCCGGCGATCCTATCCGGGCCCGCAATATCCACCCCAAGGGTCATACCCGCATTCCCCGCTATGTGCGCGGCAGGAAGGGCGTGATCGACCGGGACCATGGGGTCTTCATATTCCCGGACACCAATGCCGTCTTTGCCGGCAAGACACCGCAACATCTCTACAGTGTCCAATTCACGGCGCGGGAGATTTGGGGCGAAGAGGCCGCCGCCAACGACAAGGTCTATGTGGATATGTGGGACGACTATCTGGAAGTCCCAAACTGATATCGAGGGAGTGAGCGTGTCATGACATCCGCCGCCGGATCAACTTGCGGACCGACGCCGTCGGAACTGCCCTCCCTGCCCCGGGACGAGGATGGCCCGGTGTTCCAGGAGCCGTGGGAGGCTCAGGCCTTCGCCATGACCGTATGGCTGCACGAAAAAGGCCACTTCACCTGGCCCGAATGGGCCGAGTGCCTGAGCCGGGAAATCACCGCGGCGCAAGGAACCGGCGACCCCGATCTGGGCGATACCTACTATCTGCACTGGCTCAAGGCCCTGGAGGGCCTGGTGGCCGAGAAGGGTCTATTGACCTCCGCTGACCTGGCCAAACGTAAAACCGCCTGGGACCGCGCCGCCCACGCCACCCCCCACGGACAGCCCATCATCCTGCCCCCGGACGCCTAGACTTTTTTCGATGCAGTCTGATACCAGCCTGCGATAATTGGAGACCACGTCAGGGGCTGGGATGTTTGCTGTCTTTTCTGTCTTCGTCGCGGCGAAGGGTGGCGATGGTGATGGATTTGGGTTCGGTGATGCAGGCCTCGCGGCAGAGCGCGCAGCCGGTACAGACCTCGGGGTCGATGCTTGGTTTCGGGCCTTGCCAGGTCAGGGCGCCGGGGACCGGGCAAGCATGGGCGCAGGCGCCGCATTCGGGGCCGGCATAGGGCAGGCAGGAATTGGTATCGATACGGGCGGCGGCCAGGCGGGGCGGGGCGGGCTCGGGCTCTTGTGGCAGCACCAGGGCGCCCGGCTCGCAGACCGCGACGCAGGGCCAGTCCTCGCACAAATGGCAGCCGCGGTGGCTCAGGTCCAGGGCCGGGGTGCCTACCACCCGAACGCCCAGGCTGGCCGGCAGGGTGAAGATAACATCGTGGGGGCAGGCCTGGACGCAGTCATCGCACCGGGTGCAGGTCAGCAGAAAATCCAGTTCCCGGCGGGCGAATGGCGGGCGGATCCAGCTTGCCGCCCGCTGCTCGGCCCCTTCATCCAACACATCGACAACGGCGCCGGCCGCCCGGCGCGCGCCCGCCTTGAAAAAGTCCCGCCGCTTCATGCCGGCCCGGAATGGCCGGAATGGGCCCCAACTTGAGTGCGTATTTTGGCGGTCATGGATTTCCGGCGGCGCAGGACGGCAATAAGGATCAGGCCCACCAAAAGTCCGCCGGCGCCCAAGGCAAAAGGTCCAACAGCAGGTGGAATGCCCACGCGCAAGGGAAAATCGACCACGTAATGTTCGCCCTCGACCTCGAACGCGGCGCTGATCATATAATCGCCGGCCTCGGGAATGGTGAATATCTGGCGATAGACCCTGTCGTCGGGGGGCTGAACGCCGAGACGATTGGAATGTCCCGAGACGCCCAACCATGACAAAAAGGGCACCTCGCGCACCGTGAAGGCCACCTTGCCATCGAACGGCGTATCGTCTTCGGTGTTGACGATATAGAGGCTGACCCGTCCCGTGTCGCCCGGATTGGGAAAGGCCGGATAGATCATATAGGTGAGTTGATAACTGCCGATCACCAATTCCGCCTGCATGCTGGGCGGGGTATTGGAATCTTCGTTCAGGCTATAGGCGGGCCGGCCCAATATGTGATGCGCCTGGGCGCCGGGGGCGAGACCGAGGACGGTGAGGACACCGATGAATAGACATAGAATGGCGGTGCGCATGTTTCAGACCTCTTCGGCGGCGTTTATAGACTGGCGGTGCGGATCGATCCAGATCGGTTTGCTGGAATGGGGGCAGACCTCCACGCATAGCCCGCAGCCGACGCAGCCTTTTTGAATGATGGGGCGATAAATATTGGCGAAATCAAAGCTGATGGCCCGGCTGCCCAGTGGGCAAATCGTCACGCAGGCGCCACAGATGCCCCGGTCGACCCAAGGGTAGCATGCGGTACGGTCAATGAAGGCCAGGCCCATGTCGATCCGCGCGCGCGGTATGATCGACAGGGCGGCGGTCGGGCAGACCTCCATGCATTTGCCGCACAAGGTGCAGGCCCGTTCGCTGGGATCGATGTAGGGCGTGTTGACCGCATCACCACCCGTCCGGGCGTGAAAGCGAATGCAGTCCGGCGGGCAAACCTCGCCGCACAGACCGCAACCGATGCAGGCGGCGACAAAGGCTTTATCGTCAAGGAGCGCGCCGGGCGGGCGCAGATTGTTGCGCCGGGCCTTTGCCGCGCCGGGCGCGAGGATGGTTGAGAGGACATAGGGCAAGGCGCCGCCGGCCAACAGGGCGGCGGCGGCGAAGAGTCTTGCCAAGACGCCGCGGCGGCGCATCAGGCGGCGGCCTCTTCCGCCGCCTTGTTGGCATCGTTCTCATCGGACGGCTCGCGGCGATAGCGGCGGCCAAGATGGCCCGGGCCCTGTTCAGGATGGTCAAACAGGCGGATATCGAAGGTCAGGGCATCAGTGGGGCAGACCGCCATGCAGGCGGCGCAGTTGGTGCATTCCTGGCCAAATCCATCGGTCATGGGCGCCAGGGCAAACTCGCAGACCGCATTACATTTCTGGCAATCGTTGCAGCTCTCCACGACCCGCCTGACCCGCACCAGGCGGTAACGCCCCAGCAACGAATACAACGCGCCGCCGGGACAGAGGTAGCGGCAAAAGCCGCGCCGCGAGACCAGTAGATCGAAAAGCAGTGTCCCGACGAAGAACACCATGCCGACGCCAAAGCCGCCCTGGGCGATGACATAATAAAGTTCCCGGCCGACAATGGCCGGTGGATACACGGCGGCCACCATGATCGAGCCGGTAGCGGCGGACAACAACAGACCCAGTCCCAGTACGCCGTACTTGATACGCTTGTCGAACCGGCGCGCCCCGGTCCGCAGGCCGGCCCATTGCAGCCAGGCCGCCAGGTTGGAATTGAGCTCGTAAAGAAAATTCGCCGGGCAGATCCAGCCGCAAAAGACCCGGCCAAAAAATGCGGTCACGGCGATGGGGATCAGCGCGGTCAGAATAAACGGCCAATACAGGCTAAAACCGGCCGCCATCTGGCCCAGCACCGCCAGGGGGTCGGACAGTTTCAGGCCCCAGAAGTTGCCGGACCAGGTGTTGCCCTTGACTGCATCCAGATCCTCCGCCGGATCATTGATGAAGGGCGCCGTCAGGCTCTCCATGACATCATAGAAACGCTTCTCGGACGGCGCCAACAAATCGTAGGCATGGGCCGCCACATAGGTTTGATAAATATGCAAACACGGCAGGATGATCAGCATGGCGAAGACCAGGCTCAAGCTGACCCAGCGCAGCTTGTTCAAATGCCGCCAAAGGAATATGCGTACCCGCATTATGTGGCATCCCGGTTCGGCATGACCCGGATGGCCTGAGGCATCTGAATGCATGAACGTTCGCACAAACCACAGCCGACGCAGGCGTCGGTCACATGGGGTTGTTCCATATAGCCCACGGTAATCGCCACATCCGGCAAGGGGCAGGCCCAGTAACAGACGCCGCACGATTTACCCTGAAAAGATAGACACAGGTTCTCGTCGACCTTGGCCTTGCCCATATGGACATGTTCCAGGATCGCCCCGGCCTCGCGCGGGATCGGCCGGATGGCGCCCGTCGGGCAGACATCACCGCATTTCATGCACAGGATACAGGCCTTCTCCCGCGGCTCGATATAGGGTGTATCTATGGCGGCGGCACCGTTCTCGGCGCCAAAATACTTGATGCAGCGGTTCGGGCAGGCTTCCCCGCATTGGCCGCAATGGATACAGCGGCTGAGAAACTCTTCCTCCGCCAAGGCGCCGGGCGGGCGCAGATAGCGTTTTGTGCTACGGGCAGAGGGGGATGCGGCGGCATTGGCGGCAGTGGCGGAGGTGGCAAGCGCCGCCAGGGCGCCGCCGCCCATGCTCTGTATGAAAGTCCGCCGTCGCATCCCCAGTCGCTTCCCCAGTTGCTTCCTCGGCCGCTTCCTCGGCCGGCCTTAGATTTTTTCGATCCGGGCGGCGCACTTCTTGAAGTCCACCTGACCCGATACCGGATCCCAGATCCGCGAGGTAATGCCGTTCGCCAGCCACTTGTTCTTCTTTGGATCGGCGCTATCGGCGACGGAGAGATTCCACGGTCCGAACATATAGCCGCGCGGCACGGAATTGCGGGACGGCTTGACCAGGGAATTGGTGCCGACCTGGGCCCGGGCCTCTAGCGAGCCGCGCCGGGTTACCACGCGCACCTTTTCACCATCCTTGATGCCCAGATCCTTGGCGTCGTCCTCGTGCATTTCGACGTACATCTCGGGCACCAGGCGGCGGGTGGTTGGACTGCGGCTGGACTTGGCGGTGTGGAAATGTTCGTAGACCACGCCCAGACCCATCCAGTAGGGATATTTGTCGTCCGGCACCTTGTCCCAGGCCATGCCGCGGAAATCCTCGTCCGGTGTATCCGGCGTCACGCCTTTATCCCGCGCCTCGACCATCAGGTCGATATGGTCGATGGTGTACAAACCTTCCTTGGTGCCGAACTCCATCAGCTTTTTGGTCAATGCTTCACGGTTGCTGTAATCCTGGCGGCACAGCTTCATATGCACCTTGCCGTCCTTGGTGCGGAAGTAGCCGTAGGGGCGGTTCTTCCAAGCCCCTTCCTGGGCCATGAAGCGGCGTTTGGTGCCGCCATTTTGGGCGATTTCGTAGGTCGGCGCCGGCCATTGGATGCCGCGCAGTTCCGCCAGCTGTTCATAGGGCGACAATTTGTCCAGCTTCTCGACTTCAAGCATGCCGGTCAGGTCCGTATCGGTTCCGCCCGAGGCAATGATGATGTCGCGGAATATTTCTTCCGCATCATAGAAGCCATCCTCCTTGCGCTCATAAGGCAGGACGGTCTTCATATCCAGGCCCAGCAGTTCGCCGATTTCCTTGGCCTTGTCGATCACCATGTCCAAGTCCGGCAAACAGCCCTTGGGCGGCTCGGCCGCCTTTTGGCAAATGTTCAGACGCCTCTCGGAACTGATATAGACGCCCTCGACCTCGCCCCAGGTGGCGGCGGGGAAGATCACGTCGGCATACAAATTGTTGGGCGCGTGGCGGTAGATTTCCTGAACCACGTTGAAGGTCTTGGACAAGGCCGGACGCACCAGATTGTACTGATCGGGTAGATCGATATGGGTGGCGTAGACCAGGAACATGGCCTTGACCTCGTCCTTTAGGGCCCGTTCCATCATCCCCACCGCATAGCCGGGGTTCTTGGCCTTCATGGCTTTGATCAGGTTCGCCTCGGGCACCCGCCAATGCTTGGCCATGTGGGCCCGGTGTTCGCCATTTTTTAGCGGTTGGTTGAACGGCAGCCGGCCGGTCAAACCGCCCGTGAACCGTTCACCCATGGCGTTGGGCTGACCGGTCATGGAGAACGGGCCGCAACCGGGCTTGGCCAGATTGCCCGTCAGGGTCAGCAGATTGATGATCGAGATCACGTTGTGCTGGCCATGGATGTGCTGGTTATAGCCGATGCCCCACATGATGATGACGCCGCCATAGCCGCCCTTTTGGTTGCCCTTGGAGCGGGCCAGGCGT
>JAPYPT010000024.1:0-18403 GCA_029937535.1 Alphaproteobacteria bacterium | reverse complement strand
CATTCCGGCGACCTTGCGGATCAATTCCGGCGAGACATCGTGGTTGGGCCCGCCCATGCGGTCCTGCACCTGTTCCGGGCTATAGTCCGCCTGGACGACGTCGATATATTCCTGCCAGCCGGTGACGTGTTCCTTCAGAAATTCCCAATCGATCACATCGCCGTGGTCCTTCAACAGAACATGGGCCATGGCGTTCAGAAAACTGATGTCGCCGTTCAGGATCGGGACGTGGACGCTGTTGTCGGGGTTGATATCCTCGTAACCCATGGTCGTGCCGGTGCGGCGGGGGTCCACCACCACCGTGGGAATGTTTTTCTTTCGTTTGTGGTCGGCGGCGCGCCAGAAGATGATCGGGTGGGATTCCCGGGCGTTGTGGCCGAAATGCATGATCAGGTCCGTCAGCTCAATATCCTCATAAGCCAGTGGCGGGGTGTCCGAACCCAGGGTCGCGAAATAACCCGTCACGGCGGAGGTCATGCACATGCGGGCATTGGCCTCGATGGTATTGGAACCCAGCACACCCTTAAGGAACAGGTTCTCCATATACTGACCTTCCATGGTGAGCTGGCCAGAACCATAAAGGGCGATGGAATTGCCGGTATATTTTTTGGCGAAATTGGCGATTTTGTGGGCCACCATTTCAGAGGCGTCATGATAGGGCACGCGGACGAAATGCTCTTCATCGAACGAACCCTTGGTCTGGCTGATATATTCCAGATCGCCGTGGCCGGGCTTTTTCCATTCGGCCCAGACGTCCCTGCGGACGTAGCTGTCCCCTTCCATGCGGTCCACATACATGGGCTCGGCCGCCGTCAGACCCTTGATGCATTGCAAGCCGTAGTTGGTGGGGTGCTCCTTGTCCGGCCGCATGGAGACGATCTTGCCATTCTCGACCTGGATAACGGTGCCGCAGCCGACGCCGCAATAGGGGCATTGGGCAAGCGCCGTCGTGCGCTCATCCTCGTTCCCGCGCGTCTCGGCGGAGACCAGTTCCGGATTGGCGCCGACCATGAGCCCGGCGGACGCAGCCGAGCCGGTGACGAAGCTGGAAGTTTTCAGAAAATTGCGCCGGCTCATGGCTTTTTTGAAGCGTTTCATTAATCTATTCCTCGGCTGTTTGTTTCGCCAACTCACGGAGGTAGACGATCACGTCGTCGATCTCCCGATCGGACAGATCGGCTAATGCCCCGGGCCCCTGGAAGGCCAGCATGCGGGTGTTGGAGCGGCCCTTTTTGATGGTTTCGCGAATGAAGCCGTCCGAGACCTTGCTCAAAAACCCAGGTAGGCCAATAGCGGTTCCCGTGCCCCCCGCGTCGTAGCCATCGCCGCCGACGCCATGGCAGGTGGAGCAGATGTTGGCGTACCAAAGCTTGCCCAGGCGGGGATCGCCCCGGGCATCTGATTGCTCATCGATCTCGGCGGCGCGGTTTGGACCAACGGCGTGCGCGCGCAAATAGGCGACAATGGCGCGGATGCCGCGGCGCCCCAAATGGGCGAAGGGCGGCATGCCAGTATCCTCGCGGCCATCGCGGATGGTGGCGGCGAAAAAGTTGTCTGACCCCGTGCTCAATAATTCGGGATTGGTCAGCGACGGCGCCACGCCGGGTTTACCGATGGCGTCGGCCTGATGGCAGGCCTCGCAATTCGCCTTGAACAGCACCTTGCCTTTCTTAAGGATGGCCGGCGAGGCAGTGTCGGCGAGGCTGGCAAGCGGGAAAGACAACAGCATCAAACCTGTCAGCACGAAGAAGATATTTTTGTGAATGGCCATTTGGCCCCCCTCCTCAGCTCGAATATAACGTCTAGATAAAACTAGTGCCAAAAATCCCGCTTTCCAATGCGACAAAGGGTCACTCTTGGTCTTACTTTCGCCCCGCCCCCGCCATGCCCGTATGGCATTGGCTACAGCCCGTTTTTTCCGCTTCAAAACGGTCATGGATCAGATCCAGCACGGCATTTCGATCGAATCCCTTGGGCAATCGGTGGGCGATACCCTTGTGGCAGTCGATGCAGGTCATCTTCCACCCGCGGGTCAATTCATGCATCCTGCCCGCCTTGGCCGCCTGGGTGTCGGCGGCCATGAATTCGAGGTCATGACAGTTGCGGCATTCCCGGCTATCCGTCGCCAACATGCTGGCCCAAACCTTCGCCGCCAGGGCCGGGCGCTTGGCTTCGAATTTTTCCGCTGTATTGATGGAACCCTTCAACCAATGAAACAGTTCCTGACTGGCCTGAACCTTGCGCACCACCTTGTGCACCCATTCTTGCGGAACATGGCAATCGGGGCAGGACGCACGCACCCCTGTACGGTTGCGGTAATGGATGGTGGTTTTGTATTCCTGGTACACAAATTCCTGCATCTCATGGCAGGAGATACAAAAGGATTCCGTGTTGGTCAGTTCAAGGGACCAGTTGAAACCGCCCCAAAATATCACGCCCGCCAGAAAAAAGGCGCCCGCCGCCGCGATGGGATGCCGCCCGAGCCCGCCGAGCCATATTCCAAGAAACTTCATGTGACGATTTTTCCAGACAAAAAACGACAGCAAGATACGCCGTCAGATCGACAATGGCCATAACCTGGATCAAATCCGCCGGCCCGTATCGGCCCAGTACTTCTGGCGTAACTCCCGCTTTCGAATTTTGCCCGAATCCTCCCGCGGCATGGATGTATCCAGTTCGACCAAACGGGGAACTTTATATCGCGCCATGTTTTCCCGCACGAAGTCCCGAATGCCGTCCGCCGTTACCGCGCCCGGCGACATTGGTTCAACGACGGCGGCCAGGCTTTCGCCGAACTCCTCGTCGGGGATTCCAAACACGGCGCAATCGCGGACGCCGGGGTGGGTCACGATCAAGGCCTTGATTTCGCTGGGGTATATATTGACGCCGCCCGAGATCACCATGTCCCGTTTGCGGTCCGAGATGAACAGATAACCGCGCTCGTTCAGATATCCCACGTCGCCGACGGAGAACAAACCATCGTGCAGATTCGTTTGAAACTCCGCCTCATTGTTTTGATAGGTAAAATTGGTGAAGCCCGCGAAATGGGCGAAGATCTCCCCGACCTCGCCCATGGGCAGCTCGTTCCGGTCATCGTCCAGTATTTTCAATTCCACGCCCGGCAGGGCCTTGCCCACGGTGCCTGCGTTGGCCAGCCATTCTTCCGTGTTGCAGAAGACCACCATGCCGGTTTCCGTGGCGCCGTAGTATTCATTGATGATGGGTCCCCACCACTCGATCATCACCCGCTTCACATCCGGTGGGCAGGGGGCGGCGGCATGCAATATCCATTCCAGCGATGAGAGGTCGTAACGCGCCTTGATCTCATCGGGCAGTTTGCTCAGGCGGACGAACATGGTTGGCACCATGTGCATATGGCTGACCTTATGCTTTTCGATCAGGCGCAGCAGGTCCTCCGCCTCGAAGCGCGGCTGCAACACCAACGTACCGCCACCCCGGATGCAGGACAGGCTCTGTGCATTGGGCGCGGAATGATACATGGGCCCGTTCGTCAAATTGACCCTTTCGGGCGCGGCGCCGATCAGCCCCTGGCGTCCTTGCATCCATTTGTGATGTTCGCGCTGCATGGGCTCCCGGCGCACGCCCTTGGGCCGGCCCGTGGTGCCGGAGGTATAGATCATGGATGATCGTTGCGCCGACGGCGGCGCCGACCAGGGTTCGAACGAAGCCAGCCAATCGGACCAGTTAATGTGGCCATTGGGAACCTCGCTCACGCCGGACCCGACGCCATGGGCCGCTTGCAGTTCGGGCGGCGTTGGGACAACCAGAACCTTCAATCCCTCGGGCATGACGGATAGATCCATTGCCGCCAGCAAATCGGCATGCAGGACCAGGACATCGGCGCCGGCATCGTTAAGGATGTAGGCAATTTCCTCATCCTTGAAATGCCAATTCACCGGTACAGCGTAGGCGCCAAGGTAGTCGGCGGCGAAGGTGGCCTCCAGAAAGCCGAAATCGTTGCGCATGAGAATGGCCACGGTATCACCCTCGCCCACGCCGAATTGGCGGTTCAAGCCGGTGGCCGCGCGGGCCGCGCGTTCCAGCATATGAGCGATCGAGATTTCCCGTTCGCCAAGGATAATTTTACCGCTCATGTTCCGATATGCCCTTTACCTATGGATCTTTTTTGCCCGTGGGAATGTCCCGGAAGCTCAAACCTTTGTCCGCACGTGGTTCCTGGGGCAGGCCCAGGACCCGCTCGGCGATGATATTGCGCAGAATTTCGTCCGTCCCGCCGGCAATGCGCATACCGGGCGATTGCAAGAAAGCCTGTTGAAAACGGCCGTCGCCAGGCACCAGGTCCGGCATCGATACAATGCCGCATTGATCCATCAGATCAGTTCCGAAGATGGCTATTTCCTGGGCTTTCCGGGCGCTGACCAGTTTCGCGATGGAATTTGCCGGGCCCGGCGTTTCGCCACGTGACAGGGCGGACATGGAGCGCATCCTGGTATTGCGAAGGCCGGCGGTTTCGCAATACCACCGCGCCAATTGATCGCGGACGGCCTGGTTCTCCAGGGCGGGGCGGTCATCCAGCTCGATGGTTTGCGCCAAGGCGAAGATCTGTTCGAAATCCGGGCCCGGCGCCTCCCCAACCGAAACCCGCTCGTTCATCAAGGTCGCCAGGGCCACTTTCCAGCCCTCGCCCACGGCGCCCAGTCTTTGGCTATCGGGAACACGGACGCCATCGAAACGCACGGTATTGAAGTGCGAGCTGCCTGAAATCTGACGGATCGGTTCGATGGCCAGGCTAGGCGATTTCATATCGATGAAAAAGAATGTCAGGCCCTTGTGCTTGGCCACATCCGGGTCGGAACGGGCGATTGTGATGCCGAAATCGCTGTAATGGGCGCCCGAGGTCCAGATTTTTTCGCCATTCAAAATCCAGTCATCGCCGTCCCGAACGGCGGACATGCGCAATCCCGCCAGATCGGAACCGGCGGCGGCCTCGGAGAAGATCTGGCACCAAATCTCCTCGCCCTTGGCCATGGGGGCCAGGTAGCGGGCCTTTTGCGCCTCGCTGGCGTATTTCATCAGGATCGGTCCGGCCATGCCCTGGCCGATTTCAACGACGCCACGGGGCACGATATAGCGGGCTTCCTCCTGACCATAAATTACCCGCTCGATGGCGCTGCAGCCGCGGCCGCCATATTCCGTGGGCCAATGCAGGCAGGCCCAGCCGTCTTCATGGCGCTTTTTCTGAAACGCCTTGCACAGGCGGACAATGTTTTCCCGGGTCTTGTCCTCCAGCACAGAGGCCCAGGTCTGATTGGGATAGGCCTTAAGCGTGGCGTTGGCATCCAGCCAGGCGCGGGCCTCAGCACGGAATGCCGCTTCCGCACGGGTATCGGAGAAATCCATTACCCAACCTGCCCCGAAGCGTCCGCGGCAACGCCACGGGCCCATTCATAGTCGGCCTTGCCATTGGGCGCCCGGTATAGTTCGTCGACGAATATGACGTTTTTTGGCGCCTTGTAGTCGGCGATCAGAGTTTTGCAATGATCCCGCACCTGTTCCGGCCCAAGCGCCACATCGCCGGATTTTGAGACGATGGCGACAACCTTCTGGCCCCAGATTTCGTCGGGCAAGCCGACCACCTGGGCATCCAGGATGCCCGGCAGGGTTTTCAACGCGGCCTCTACCTCCTCGGCGAATATTTTCTCGCCGCCGGAATTAATGGTGATCGAATCCCGGCCCAGAAAATGATAGCCGCCTCCTGGGTTCATGCGGGCCCGATCGCCGGGGATGGCGTAGCGTTTGCCATCGATGATGGGAAACGAGTTTTCGGTTTTTTCCCGGTCGTTCAGATAGCCCAGCGCCACCGGTTCGGCCTGGGCCACCCAGCCGATATCATCATCACCCGGTTGCAAAATACGGGTCCGGTCTTCACTGACCAGCCGGGCATTCACATCCATGTCGAAATCGACCGAGGATTCGGTCTTGCCGCCCCTGGACAGGTTCATGGCCATGCGCCCGGCCTCGGACGAGCCCACGGCATCGACCAGCAGCATGGCCGGCATATGGCCTTGCAGGCGCGCCTTGTTGCCGGGCGAAAGAATGGCGCCGCCGGAATTGATCATGGACATAGGGGAAAGATCGTAATCACCCCGGTCCATCTCCGCCAGCAAGGGCACGGCGAAGGCATCGCCGATCAAGGTCGCCTGGGTAATGCGCTCCCGCTCGAAGGTCTGGACGATTTCCCGGGCATCGAAGCGGTCGACGGTTTCCTGAATAACGATGGCGCTGCCCCGGAACATGGCGCCCAGCGCCATGCAGGTACCCGAGGCATGCATCATGGGCGCCAGCGGCATGGCCTTGCCCAATCGTCCGCCGGCAACGCGGCGGCGCACATCATCGACCGTCTGTGCCTCGGTCGTGCCCACCGGGGTCTGGGCGATCAGGGCAAAGAAAATATCCGTTTGCCGCCACAACACGCCCTTGGGCAGGCCCGTGGTGCCGCCCGTATAGATAATGAACAGATCATCGTCCGAACAATCCGGGTCCATGGGCGCGGGCGGGCAGGCCGCCAATGCCGCTTCGTAGTCCACGGCGCCGTCCAGCAGGGGGACCCCGTTGCCGTCATCGACCTGTATCCAAAGTTCAATTTCCGGCAATTGGTCCCGCAGCCCCTCCAGCATGGCCGCGAACCGGGCATGATATATGATCGCCCGGGCGCCGGAATTATTCAGCAGATAGACCAGCTCATCGCCCTGGTAGCGGTAATTGACGTTGATCGCCGTGGCCCGGCATTTGAATGCCGCCATCAGACTTTCGAGGTATTCGTTGCCATTGTACATATAGAGCGCCACATGATCCTGGCCCGACTGCCAGTTCCCCAAGCCGTCCCGTTCCCGATGCAGACCGAGGCCGTTTTGCCGCATGAATTCCCCTAGGCGCCGGGTGCGGTCGTTGTACTGCGCCCAGGTGAAGCGGCGGGCGCCATAAATCAAACATTCCGTTTCCGGAATGGCGGCGGAGATCGCTTCCTGCAGGCTGGCGAGGTTCATGCAACGTATACTCTAATGTTCCGGGATCAGGCAGGAATGGATGGACTCATCGCCGGGAATTTCCCGCCCAAGGGTCCGTATGGCCAGTTCCGCGTCGGCGACGGCAAAATCATGGGTGTGCATTTTTTCCAACGCCACGCTGCCGCCGTGGATCAGGCTGATGGCCTTGCGATAGCCCGACGAGGTGACGCCAAAGGCGCCCAGGATGCGCAATTCCTTGAACACCACCTTGTCGGAGACGAATTTCGCCACGGGGCGGAAGCCCTTGACCCCGGCCAGGACGATGGTGCCGCCAACACGGACCACATTGATGGCGTCCTCGATGGGGCCGGTGGCGCCGGGCGTGACATCCAGTACGGTGTCGACGCCCTCGCCGCCTGTTATGTCCTTGATGCGGTCCCTGATATTTTCGTTTTCAATATCGATGACGTGAGTGGCGCCATACAGCTTGGCCAATTCCAATTTGCGGTGATCCGCCGTCAGGCCGGTGACGATGATGGTCCCCGCGCCCACCGACTTTGCCGCGATCACCGCCGCCAGGCCGCGCTGGCCCGGTCCCATGATCAAGATACTGTCGCCATATTTGGTGTTGGGAATTTCCACGGCCCAGCGGAAGCCGGCGCCGAGGGGGTTGTACATCACCGCGATCTGGGCCGGGATCGAGGGGTCCATTTTGTGCACGATGGTGCGGCCGTCCAACACCATGTGATTGGCATAGGCGCCCCACAGGCCATGTTCATCGGCCAGGGGAATGGTGGAATAAACCTGGCGGTTGGCGCACAGGTGATATTCACCGGCCAGGCAGCGCTTGCAAATATGGCACGACAACAGGGTCTCCACCGCCACCCGGTCGCCCACGTCAACGCCCCAGCGTTTCGCCGCGCCGTCGCCAATATCTTCAATGATGCCCAAGGGTTCATGGCCCGGAATATGCGGCATGGGCACCCGCATGCCGGTTTCAAACTGCTCGCAATCGGTGCCGCAAATACCGCAGGCTTCAATGCGCAACAGGGCGCGGTCATCGGCAATATCAGGTAGCGGAATATCCCTGGGCGTCAGTACCCGAGGCGCCGTCAGGGTCATTGCGAAGGTTGTTTTCCGGGCCAAGACTAGGCACCTTTCAAAATTGTGGTTGTGGAAATGCCGGCCGCGAGGAGCGTCTCGCCCGCGCTTACGGTAAGGGACGTCGTCGCTTGTCCCGACACCAGGCTTTCGAGCCGGGATAGAGAAACCATGTGGTCCGCCTCAACCTCGGATCCGGTGAATCGCAGGGATAAATCGGGATTCGGGATCGCCAACTGCTGGCCGCCAAGTTGACTGGCCACGGGCGGTCCGACGGAGATGTCGGCGGCGATGCAGGCGGCCTCGATACAGGCGTCCGGATCGTCCCAGATCACCTTCACGCCCGTTGCTATGGCGCCATTCTGTTTGCCCAGATAACGCGGCGCGAAGGTATCTATCAAGGGTATGCGATAGCTTTCAGAGGGGTGGCGCCAGGGTTTGCCGTCAGCATACGCCATCAGGCCGCCACCAGGCTCGCCGTCCGACGGTACGGATAGTTCGGCCAGGGCCTCGGGCGCGACAAGGGAGATCGTGGCCCGCGTCGCCAATTTGTCCTGGTCCGTGAAAATATCGACGCTGACCGTGCTTAGGGTGCGCCCGGCGTTGAGAACAGATGGCACCACCCGCGCCAAGCCGGGCCGAAAGCTGCGGATAAAGCGCGCATCCAGTCCAATGGGCCGGCGCCCCGGCGCCACGCCGCGGGCAGCGAAGACACTAATCGCGGCCAGATTGCCGCCATTGGTGCCGCCAAAGCCACCGTTCAGCTCCTCCGCCAGATCGAACGTCCACGTCCCATCCTCGCCCGGCAAACCCCTCAAACGTTCAGCAAATTTCATGGCATCAACTCGAATAGGTGGCGCGGGCCTGGCTCAAGACCACGGCGCCGTTTTGATCTTCCACCCGCAGAATGGCGGCGCCGTCCCCGTCGTGCCAGAACTTGGTGATGATGTGATCCTCGAACTGCACCGTATCGGCAAACCGGCCGGTCATGGATTTGAAGCGGGCCGGATCACCGCCACAGAGGCCATGCAGGATGGCGCGGCCGACAAAACCATAAGTGCACAGGCCATGCATGAACGGCTTTTCGTAACCGGCCTTGCGGGCAAATTCGGGATCGATATGCAGGGCCACCCGGTCACCGGAAAGACGATACAATGCGCCTTGCTCTGGCTGGGTGGCATAGTCGACCACCAGGTCGGGTGGCCGGTCGGGCGGTTGGTTCTTGTCCTTGGTGGAGGGGCCCGCCTCGCCGCCGAAGCCACCGCCGCCAATATAAAACAATGTGGAATGGCTTTTGAAAAGCGGGCCGTCGGGGTCGCTGGCCAGGGCGGAGACGCCGATGACGCCCGACTTCCCCTTGTCCCAAACCTCGCTGACTTCACTCTGTAAGGTAATCTCGGTTTTGGCCGGCAGGGGCCGCAGCAATTCGATGCCCTGTTCCCCATGCAGCAATCGCTGGATCTTCAATTTGACCACATGGCGCAGATTCCCCATGGCCCGCATGGCGGGGATCACCGCATAGGTTGGCAACACAAGGGGGCCGCCGCGGTCGCTGCCTTCATACAGGAAATCCAGTTCGTCCGCCGGTTTGGCGCCGACACCGAGGGCATACAGCATGGCATCCTTGGCATTCCAGGAGATCGTCAGATCATCGAATTTATGACCCACCATATGGGCGGACAATGTATTGCCAACCACCTTACCCGGCCTCCCAACCTTGAGGAATTCCGTCCGACATTTTCCGGGCGTTGGATTTAACCCGCAACAGCAGATCGACCAGTTGATCCGTCTCCGCCTCGCTGATGCCGGCCAGCAGGCCGTTCATGACCGCCGTGCCCGCATCGTAAATCGGCTCCAGCAAGTTCCGCGCCCTCTCGCTCAAATAAATCAGATTGGCGCGGCGGTCGCCGGGGTCCGGCCGCCGGATGATCAGATCCTTTTCGGCCAGGCGTTCCAGCAGCATGCCCACGGACGCCTTCTTTATTCCCATCTCCTCCCCCAAGCCGACCTGGGTCACGCCTTCCCGGTGATTGAGATGCAATATGACCCGCAGTTGCGCATTGGTCAGGCCGACCGCGGCCATTTCATCGTCCACCACCCGCACGATCAGCCGTTGCAGATCATGAATGATGAAGCCCGGGTTCCGCGCCCAGTTGGTCCTGGCGAGTATGCCCGAGGCCTTCGGATTTTCGTTTTGGCTCACTATGGTCATATCATCACCGGTGAAGAAGGTAATTAGTATGTTAACATACTATATGACCAAGACAACAGGAAATACCGTGCGGCGCCTCTCTCAACGTAGAAGCGGCTTGATGATCGGGTCCAGAATTCGGAACGGCAGATCCAGCAGACCGCCCGTGCCACCGCCCAGAACTTTCGCTATATTGGCGTCGAAATCCGGATCGCTCAATTTTCCGACCACCCGCACCGGAACCGACAGCGCGCCGGAGTAGGTCGCTTGCAGGGTATAATCGATCGTGTCCTCGACGATGTGAAACCGGCCGCGGCCCCAGGCACTGATTTTGGGCGCGGTAATACGCAGGTCGTTGTTGAGAAACTCACCATTGTGAATTTCAAAACGGCCGGTACCCTCGGTAATTTCAATATCGTCGGTCTCCGCTTCCTTGCCCGCGCCCGCGTCATCGCCGATGTTCCGCGAGACCACGATATCCTTCATCTTGAATGCGGCCCGCCCGTTCAGGGTCTGCTTGAACCGCTTGATGGTTCGGCCCCGGAACTTGCCGCGAAATCTGATATCAAGCGCACCCGTCACCTCACGCGGATCCCGGCCGATGGCGGCAAGGATCTGTTCCAACCGCCAGTCCTTGACCGTCAGATCAGCGTTCAGGACCGGAGTTGGCAGGCCAAAATTTGCATCCATGCGGCCACTCACCGTGCCGCCAAATAGCCCAATCCTAAAGGGATTTATGGTCAACGCACGGTCTTTGTAATCACTTCTAATCAGGACATTCCGGAGTAAATAGTCCTGCCATTTGATGGAACCCAGCGTCACCTTGCCCTTCACCTTAATGGCATTCAAAGGCACGATTTCCAGGTCCTTGAATAAGTCATGATTTTCCAATTTAGCCGCACTGCCGGCGATCTTGCCGGCGGCCGCTGGCTGCGCATCATCCCCCGTCTCTTCCGCAACCGCCACTATGGGTTCGGGTGGCGGCAGATAATGGTCGAGGTCAATGACGTCACCAGCAAGTTCATAGCGTAAGTCGGCTGGATCACCGGGCATGAACCGGATGCTTCCACTGAAGTGGTTTTCGTCCAGGTTCAGCTTCTTGAATTTCACGGAAATAACTTTGGGACCGATTTCCAAATCCGCTTCGCCCGAAATAATCGGCAATCGGACCAGCGGCGCGATATCGGGTAGGGCATAGTCCGCGAATTGGACCAGGGCGGGAATGTCCAGCTCCGATAGTTCAACATGTCCCTTGATTGTGGGCGTTTCGGCAAAAATCGTTCCAATCGTCCCCGCGAACCGGGCCGACTGGCCGTCCAACAACAGGCGCAATTCATCAAGATGAATTTTCTCCCCCTTGAGGTCGAGGCGCAGCTTTGACATTAGGCCCAGTATCCGTGGCGCGCCGTGTTTCATACCGTTGAGCAAGGCGCCATTAAAATTCACCGTGCCGAGGGCCGGTCCGCCATCATTGATGGAGCGGAATTCAATCGGCGTTTGGAGTTTCACCGCGATGGACCGTTGCGTCGGCCCATCCTGAAGCCGGGCAAGGGCGGTAACATGATGGCGCCGGGACCCAGGTTCGTCGCCGAGGGCAACGCGCAACTTGAAATCGGCCCGGGTCGGCTTGAACGGCGGCAATGTGGGCACAAGGGGCAGGGAAATCAGACCACCCGGGCGCCGCATGGACACGTCAACGAAGCCAGAGGCGCTTTGCAACATCGCCTCAGCCGTTGCCCCCCTGGCCTGAAAATCGCCCTGCACCGTGACCTTGCCAAAATGGTCGGGCAGGCCCAGCAGCAGCCGGCTGCTATCCACATCGTCCAGCCGCGATGCCAGGTTCAAGGCGACACCCTCCCCGTTGCCTTGGAGGGTTACCTTAAGGTCAAAACGGCCGCTGCCGCCGGCTAGCTCCCCGATCTCCATGCCGCCCGTGACAACGCCATCTCCCGTATGGATCGAAGCTTTTACGCCGCCCAGCCGGGCTTCGGGCAGAACCAGTTCCGCCAAACGAAACTTGCCCTCGATACTGCCCCATTCCTGATATTGCCCCAGCGCCGCGAAAACATTCCGCACCGGCTGCAAGGCGTCGCTAAGGGCGGCGATGACGTGGGCGATGTGATCGGCGGGGGGCAGCCCGGCAGGGACGGCAAAGGGCCTGTCTTCGGCCTCGCCAGCCGGCTTGGCAATGCCGGGCAGGGTCTTGATATCCGCCAAAAGCTGGCGCAAGTCGAATTTCCCGCCGTCAAGCTCGAAACGCGCCATCCGCCTATCGCCGAATTGGGCCTCCAACCGTCCTTCAATAGACTGGCCATCCAGGGTCAGCTGCAATCGGTCCGCCTGAAAACTTTCTTCAGAAATATCGAAAGAGCCGGCCGCCGTTACCGGGTAACGCCGACGCGGGCCGTCCGCCGCGAACACGGCCAGTATATCCGCCATGGTAAAGTTCACGTCGCCATGGGCCTCGGCGCGGCCCGAGGGGTCCTTGATCAGCAGATCACCCGTGACCTTGGCAATTTTCGAGGTCAGCGAGAATTGCCGCAAATTGGCGATCTGCGAAAGACGGTCGTAGCTGACCAGACCGGTAAATTCCGGCCGGCCAAACGCGGGCGGAATAGCGGGGCCCGATGCAACCAGCCGCAGGGCCATGCCGGACAGAGTATATCGCGCCCGGGCGATATCGAGTTGAAACTGGCCCGCGGCACTGACCTTGCCTTGTATCTCGGGCTGGTTGATCGAATAATCAAACCCGGCGGTAAAAAAAATGGGCGCGTTGATGCGCATATCATCGGCTTCGACACTCAGACCGCTGATCTTAATATGACGGGCATTGGCGTCATCGCGTAAATTCACGCCCGCATCGCGGAAAACCAGCCTTTCAACCTCGAGCGTGATATTCGATCCGAAGGCATCGTTGCCCTCATCTTTCTCCTCGGCCGCCGTTCGCCCGACCCGTTCCTGCAATGTTTCGAGCAATACGTCCCAATTCGCCGGGCCGGTTTTGGGTTGGTGCAAATTTATCTTTAGACCAATGGCAATGGCCTTGTCGATGACCACCCTATCGGCGAGCAGCGGCGCCAGGTCCATGCTCATCACCAACTCGTCGACGGTGACAAGAGGCGTTTGCCAGTTGCCCGGCACGCCGAGACTGACGCGACCGGTACTAATGCCGAAACTTGGGTAGAACGTCACCGAGAAGCGATCTTTGAATTGAACGTTAAGGCCCAGGTTTTCGTGTATCTGCGCCTCCGCCTCCCGCCTGATGACGTCCAGGTCGGGAACTGTCGTAAGAATGAACAGCACCGCCGCCAGCGCGATCAACGGCACCGCCAAAATCAGGCCGGCAAAAATTTTCAATCCGCCGGCCCAACCCGACGCCTCGTGCTGAACAGGCTCCATGGGGCCGGCCTACTTCCGGAGCTTCGACGCCGAACTTTCAAGCGCGGGTTCGATAACGATATCACCCTCCAGCCGAACCGACGCCATGCGCGTCCCGCCCCACCAGTTTTCGATGAGCGACAATGTGTTTTCGGGATCCAGATTTCTGGCCTCCCACTCGCCGTTGCCATGGATTTCGTTGTTACGGAAGTTCAAATCCGATTGCTTGAACTGGACGCCGCCCACGGTGTTCTCAAAAAACCGGGAATTGGAGATGCTGACTTGCGCCTTTTGAACCGACAGCCCGACTTTTTCGGACAAGCGTATGGACCCGCCGCGCATGGTCACGGATCCGCCTTCGACAACCATGCCCCAGCGGTTGCTTATGAAATCCACATTTTCCAGTTCGATATCGGAATCCCGGGTTTTCAATCCCTGGTCGGCGCCAACAATCCTGGCATGCCGGATCTGACTGGCGGTACTGGCGTTGTCGATCAGGATACCTTTCCAGCGTTCAATGGAATTGCCGTACAGCCGCACCGGCGCGGCGCTGGTTCCCTTCACATCGAGTACGCCCTTGACAACCAAGCCGCCGCTCTCGGTCCAGACGCTGGTGCCCGCTTCCATGGTCAGCGTGACGCCTTCGGGAATAATTAGATAGCGTTGGACAATATAGGGGCCCTCCGCCGCGCTCAGGGTCCGGTCCCCTTCAATGATCGTCGGCAGGTTTACAGCGGCGCCGAAATTCACATTACCGCTCGGGTCGATCCAACGCCCCGTTGAACCTTTTTCCGTCCGCAACCGGCCGATCGGGCGTCCGTTGATAATCCGATCGCTCTCTCTAACCTCGTAGCGGCCAAGATAAAGGCCCGGCGACGCCTCTGTCAGTGGCAGTTCCTCGATGTCGGCGGCCGGGCTCCAACTGCCGTCAAGGCCAGGATCCCCAACCAAGGCGATCCGCAATTCTTCGCCGGGCTTGAGGAACCTGCCCCCGGCGTTATGCATCATGGCGCGGATTTTCGGCAGAGGCTCCGCCAATTCAAGCGGATTTGGAATCGTCGCAACAATCTTCATGCCAAGTTGCGACGCCGTGGCCAAAATATTGCCGCTTGTATGAGCGATAAATGTCTTGAGGACGCCCACCGCCACGCCGACAAGGTTGAAACTTACGGCGGTTTCCCGTTCAATCACCGTGTCTTCGTTGGCCCAGATCTGTCTGCCGGTTTCGCAGTGAACCATCTCGGCCCTGAGCGTCACCTGGCGATGGGCGTAGACCACGGCAAAAATCTGGCCATACGTAACGACGTTACCCAGGATAAGCGCGTCGGCGTCAACGACACGGCAAATTTCCTTATGGGAAGCTGTACCATTCTTCACCTTATCGATGAGCTCCGCCTTCTTGAGGGCCCGGTCGATGACGGAAGTTTCCAGATCAATGTAATTCAACGAGCTGAAGAAATTGTAGAATAGCCGGCGCACGGTATCGCCGGCTTCGGGTGCCGCGGTACCGTTGACAAAGGGAAGAATGGCCACCGTGCGCGGGTTTTCGACATCTATATCCAAACCCTTGTCGACCTTTTCCTCTGGATCCGCAGTCCGGGCGGTGGGTGGCAGCGTGACGGTGAGTTTCGATGATTTTTCGGGTTCACAACCAGTCAGCACCAAGACACCCATGACCGCCAGTGCGGCGCAGCGCGCGACGGCCCAGATCCCGCGATGCCGGCTATTTCTTATCATCGAAGGGCGACTCCTGCTTGCCGGGCTGTTTCCCGGACACTTGTCCTGAATTCAGGAACTTTATGACATAATCCGGATCGAAGCCGAGTTCCCGCAAGCGCGCGCGCTGTTTCTCGTTCCGGCGTTTCGCCCGGGCCACGGGGGTCTGCGTCGGCTGCGGTTTTTCGGTCTTGCCGGCGGTTTCGCCCGATGACTTTTTGGGAGCTTCGCCTGGTGTTTCCGGCGTCTCTCCGCCGGCCTTGGCAACCGCCAAGCGTTTGCTCACATGCTCCGCGGTCGGGTCAATCAACAAATAGCGTTGAAAATAAACCACCGCGTCCTTGTATTTTCCCTTTGTCATGAAGGCTTCGGCGCCTTGGAAGTAAAAATCCTTGATCGCCTGGATGCGGGATAATGCGATGGTGTTCCTTGGGTCGTATTCCAGGACCATGCTGTAGAAGCCATAGGCGTTGCCCGCGGCGGGCGTCAGGTATTCTTTCTTTTGAAAATGCGCGTCCCCTTTCCGAAGGAACGCGGCAACGTTGTTTTTCTTCGGTTTCGCCTTGGCAATCCGCTTCTTTTGGATGCCTTGCCAGATCTTGTTCGAAAGTTTCCGGGCATCCTCGAAATGTTCGGATTTAGAGCTGACGGCGGAAAGTTCCCGGACCGCGGCCAAACCCTTGCCATCAGCCACTAACTGTTTGCCGAGCTCGAAATAATATCGATCCAGATTATCATGGATGGTATCGGCCTGTGGCCACATGCCATAACGGTCCAGAAACGACTGTGTATGATCCCGCGCCAGGTTCAATTTGCCGTCTTCATACAGTGCCGCGGCTTGCAGCAGTTCGAGTTTCACCCAATATTCGCGGGCCCGGGCGGGCACCTCATGGGCTGCCATCGGGCCGGTAAATTCGTTCAGGGCCGTCTCGACTTCGCTCAGGGGCCCACCGCTGAACTTTCTATCGATATCGTCCAACTGGCGGTCATGCTGCCAGGGGATCAGCCAATTCGTGTAGCCAAAATAACCCAGTCCGCCAAGAATCAACAGGCTGAGAATAAGCCAAACGCCCGAGCTTGATTTCCTTGCCACGGCATTTTGTGGCGCAGGCGTTCGTGGTACCCGGCGGGCCGTCTCCGCCACCTCCGCCTCGGCTTCGGTCCCCGTCTCGCGTTTATCCTCATCGCGGGTCGAAAGGAAATCCAGGGTCGAACTACCCATTTGTATCTGATCGCCGTTATAGAGTCTGGCCTCGCCGGTTGGCTCGCCGTTCAGCTTGACCGGCGTTGCGTCGGGGTAGGGTTGCACGATGAAATGGCCGTCGCGCAACACGATATGAAGCTGCCGCCGGGAAACCATCGGGTCATCTACCTGAACATCGCAATCATCGGAACGGCCGACGGAAACCGAACGGGTGGCGATCTCGATCGATACGCCCTCACGGCCCTGCGTGGACAACAACAGCTTGGCGCCCGCCTGTTCCTCCGTTTCCGGCGCCATCATGATCGTCTTGTCATCGGCCTCGATCGACGGAGACGCGGTATCAATATCGGACCGCATGATGGTCTGATCGTCCGTGCTTGGTTGCCTTCGATCCTGTTCGCGTGATGAATGATAGGTCAGGGCATAGTCGTCCAACTTGATCGTATCGCCATCATACAAGCGTGCTTCCGTGCTCTCGACTCCTTGCACCTCGACCCGGCTGGTTTGCGAACGGTTTCGGATCAGGCATTGTTGTTGGTCCAAAATGATCACGGCGTGCTCGCGCGAAACATAGGACCCCTCAAGCCGCACATCGGCATGGTCGGCGCGCCCGATCAGATTTTCACCCTCCCGCAGCGCGAACGTGCGCTCGGATTGGGCCAGTGCCAGCCATGCACCTGTTTCCACCGTCTCCGCGGTCTTCGCCGTTTCCGGCATTCTGGTGGCATCGGCGGCGCCGGCGGCGCCTTCATTTAGTGCCGGGGGCGGGGTACTGGGCGGCGTGTCCGCCACGGGCCCGGGCGGTGCGGGCTCGGGCGCCGCCGGTGCGGGCGCTGCCGGCTCGGGCGTGGCGGCCTGGCCAATCTGCCCCAGCCGTAAACTAAAGGGGTTAATTTCAACCGTGTCGCCCGGTTGCAATAGCGCCGTTTCGACCTCTTCGCCGTTGACGACGAGGAAACCGGTTGTTGATAGGCGCTTGATCGAAATTCCATTGGCGTCATGAGTGATTTCAGCATGCTGACGTGAAACCGTGGACTCGTTCAGGCGGATGTCACAATCGCTGCCGCGGCCGATTATGATGCGCTGATCGACAACGGTGTGGCTAAGTACGAGCTCGCCGGATTGAAATATGTCGAATTGAAATTCCAGCGCCCCGCCTTCGGGCGGCAAGGGCGAGCCGGGACCGTCATCCCCGAAGACGGTCGGCGAGGTCAGAATAACCGTTTGATCGTCATCGATCTGTCTATCCACGGGACGGGTGGAGTTGAAGGTGAGACGGTAGGGAGGCAGCGTGATGACATCGCCATCGAACAGCCGGGTATTGGAAACTTTCTCGTCATTGACAATGACTGTCTTTTGCGAGGAGAGGACCAATAGTCCGGCCCCTCCCGCGCTTAAAAGTATTTCCAGATGTCTGCCAGAAATACCTTTGTCCGATAATCTGTGATCCGCATCGGCGCCGCGGCCAATCATCGAGCGGTTTTCCAACACAAAGACCGCACCCGACTCAGCGCCGCCCTCGACGTGCAAGACGACGTTTTCTGACTTACCCGCACTTTCAGATCCAGGCATGGTACCTCGGGATGCAAGAGCGCGTTCGTTCTGAATGCACTCTGTGTCTTCAAGAAAGACACACTAAACCAATTACTTAAGTCGCGCCGCCAATTTCAACCAACTAAACTTCGCACATGCGATCACGTTCAAAAAGCCAACTCTTCCGCCAACGGAAAAATTCCCGTTTACGCGGTACGAGGCTGGAATACGACTATATTAAACCACTACCGGCTGATGCCGGTAGATTTGGTGGCGTGTGTGTCGATGTAC
>JAPYPT010000518.1 GCA_029937535.1 Alphaproteobacteria bacterium | reverse complement strand
AATTCCAACATGTTCGCCAACATGGCCTCGCAATCGGTCGAGGTGATCGAGGCCGAACAGCCCATACAGATCCTGGCCTATGAATTCGTGGCGGACCGGGCCGGTCCGGGCAAGTTCCGGGGCGGGGCGCCGTTCCGCCGGGACTACCGGTTTACGGAGCGGGAGGCAGTACTGCAGGTGCGGTCCGACCGGCGCAAATTCCGCCCCTACGGCCTGTACGGCGGTTATCCGGGCAAGCCCTCGCTCAATACCATGAACCCGGATACCGAAAACAAAGCGATGGAGTCCAAGCTGACCATGAATATCCAACGGGGCACGGTGTTCCGCCATGAACTGGCGGGCGGCGGCGGCTGGGGCGATCCCTTGGAACGGGACCCGGACAAAGTCCTGAAGGATGTGCGTAACGAACTGGTCAGCCCGGAAGCCGCCCTGGCCGATTATGGCGTCGCGGTGGACACCGCCACCTGGTCCATTGATCAAGCGGCGACCGCGGCGCGGCGGGAGATTATCCGTGCTGGTCGCCCTGCGGGGCAGCCCACGATCCTGTGGCAGGAACCCACCGTGATAGCTAGCGGGACGGGGGGTTAGATGACCAGTTATCGCGTTGGTGCCGATATTGGCGGCACCTTTACCGACCTTGTGCTTTTGGGCCAGGACGGCACTTTGTATACGAAAAAGGTCCCCTCGACCGTGGAGGCTTACGAAGTCGCCATCATGGAAGGCCTGTCGAGTATTTTTGAATCCGCCGGCCTGGATGCGGGCCAGATATCGGAAGTGCTGCACGGCACCACCGTGGCCTCGAATGCCATTTTGGAGCATAAGGGCGCCAAGACCGGGTTGATCACCACCAAGGGTTTCCGCGACGTTCTGGAAATCCGTACCTTGCGCATGCCGCGCCTGTACGATTTGCATTGGGAAAAGCCGCCGCCCTTGGTCGAGCGGTATTTGCGCCGTGATGTCAATGAGCGCGTCAATAATGTCGGTGAGGTGGAAGTGGCCCTGGACCTTGGCGAGGTTGAGCGGGTGGTGCAACGGCTGCTGTCCGAAAACGTGGAAGCCCTTGCCGTCTGCCTGATCAATTCCTACGCCAACGGCGACCATGAACGGGCCATAAATGAGGTGATCGAACGCCTGGCGCCGGATCTGCCCCATTGTATTTCAGC
>JAPYPT010000517.1 GCA_029937535.1 Alphaproteobacteria bacterium | reverse complement strand
AATCTGGCTGTGTGGGAGACCTGTCACCTAGCCTCATCCCTGATGTATCAATATACCAAGGAGGGCAACGCGGAGGCCCAACGCCTGTTCCGCCAGGCCATCGAGACCGATCCGTCCTATGCGGTGGCCCATGCGGGCCTCGCCTATACCCTGTTTCTCGGCGCCGTCTATTTTGGCAACAGCGCCGATGAAGAACTGACGAACGCGGCCCTGGAGGCGGCCCAAAAAGCGGTGGCCCTGGATGACAAGGATGCCAATTCCTACTTTATTCTGGGCCGCATTCATCTGATCAGGCGGGAATATGATCTGTCCATTTCGGATCTGAGAACCGCGATTGACCTCAATCCGTGCCTGGCAACGGCCTATTGCGGCCTGGGCGACTCACTGTCCTATTCAGGGCGCATGATCGAGGCGATCCCGCAGTTCGAGGAAGCCATCCGCCTCAGCCCCCATGACCCCCGGAAATGGGCCTTTCTGGTTTATGGCTCGCTGGCGCTGATGCTGCTGGAACGTTACGACGAGGCGGCGGAATGGGCGGTGAAGGCGATTGCCGTGCCGAACGCCACATTTTGGGCTTACGCCCAACTTGCCGCCGTGCAGAGCCTGGCCGGCCGCATGGAGGAAGCGCGGACCGCCGCCGATGCATTGTTGAAGAAGGAGCCGGAGTTTTCTTCCCAACGGTTCGCGCAGCAATTTTTGTTCTATCATCAGGATCCAGGCCAGATCGAGCGCTATGGCGAGAGCCTGCACGCGGTCGGGCTGCCCGCATGATGGCGTGGCGCGGATTTAGGCTCTTTCAGTATTGAATATCCCATCGGGC
Organism: Alphaproteobacteria bacterium; assembly: GCA_029937535.1. GTDB lineage: Bacteria > Pseudomonadota > Alphaproteobacteria. The sequence goes on along the minus strand of JAPYPT010000517.1, from coordinate 344 downwards.
GGGCCGGTGGATGTCCGGATCAAGGCTCGTCCCGCCGGTCTATGGGCACGTTGGGAACAAGGATGCGGTTGACGTTGCCTTGATCACCCACCATGGGCAGCAAAAGCCGGCACCATTTGATCAAGGTTGAGACCTGATAGTCCGCGTTGTTCTCGGAATAGACCGGCACGCGAAGACTGACGCAGGCGGCTAGCTGGCGGCGGTAGAATTGCCAGCTTGGCACCGGGCTTTCGCTGAACCATTTGCCTGTCATGTCCCGGCCGGCGATTTCCACCACCGCCGTGGCGAACAGCCGGTACATGAAGTCGCTGCCATCATTATTGGGTTCCACGACATGCACAAAT
>JAPYPT010000023.1 GCA_029937535.1 Alphaproteobacteria bacterium | reverse complement strand
GCGGTTGGCCATGCAGAAGATGCCCATGACATGGCCGCTGTCGTTGCGGATGACGACTTCCTGGCCCAGGCCGCCGCGGGATGCGCCGGGGCCGCCGGAATCGGGCAGTAGCTGCTTGCGTTCCACGGTGGTGGAGGTCAGCGTTTCCCAGACTTCCACCGGGACGACGGCCATATTCGATGGCCCCGGCGTGGTTTCGGCGCCGTCCCGGCCGGACAGGGCACCGAAGCCACCGGAGGCGAAATAGATCGTCGAGACCTCGTGGCCGTCCCGGTGCCGGCCCTGGAAGGTCATCAGATCCATCATGCCGCAATCGGCCTGAATATGATCGGGCACGGCGTCCGCCAGGGCGCCAAAGACCAGCGGCGAGACGAAATGGCCGATCATGTGCCGCGCCCCTGTGGGCGAGGGCGGCTGGGCGTCCAGCAGGCAGCCCCGTGGCGCGGTGACCGTGATGGGCACGACGCTGCCGCCGTTGTTGGGCAGTTCGGGCACGGTCAGGCATTTGATGGAATAGAGCACCATGGCCCGGGAATAACAGAACGGCACGTTGATGCCCTGGCGCACCGAGGGGGCGGTGCCTGTGAAATCCACCGCTATGGCATCGCCCGCGATATCGATCCGGCAGGCCAGGGTCAATGCGCCGTCGACGCCCTCGATCTGGATTTCGTTGCGGTAGGTACCGTCCGCCATGGCCCCGATCCGCGCCCTGGTCGCGGCCTCGGAACGGGCGCGGATTTCGCCCGAAAGTGCCGTGAAATCCGCCAGGCCGTATTCATCCAGAAAGGCGGTCAGCATGCTTTCCCCGGCCTTGGTGGCGGTGACATTGGCCAGCAGATCGCCAATCACCTGGTCCGGCGCGCGCACGTTGGTGCGCACCAGTTCGATGATGAAGTCGTTGCGCACGCCCGCCTCGAACAGTTTGCAGATCGGCAGGCGCAGGCCCTCGTGATAAATCTCCCGCGCCGCCGCGCCAAAGCCCAGGCCCCCGATGTCGGGCAAATGGGTGATGGAGATGACATAGGCGACGATATGTCCGCCCTGAAACACCGGGCGCATGACGTTGATGTCGAACATATGCCCGGTGCCCATCCACGGGTCGTTGGTGATCACCACGTCGCCGGGTTTCAGGGTATGGGAGGGAAAGCGGTCGAGCATATGTTGCAGGGTGGCGGGCGCGGTGCCCATGAAGACGGGCACGCTGTAGGTGCCTTGCGCCATCAACTGACCGTCCGCATCCAGCAGGGCCACGGTCAGATCGTAGCTTTCGCTGACGATGGTGGAGAACGAGGTGCGCACCAGGGTGGTGACGATTTCATCCGATATGGCGACCATGCGATCCCACATAATGCCGACACTGACGGCGTCCAATTTCATGACGGCCCCGCGATCTCGGCCACCAGATTGCCGAATTCATCCATTTTGACAGTGTCGTTCGGGCCGATCACCACGGTGGATTCCCTCTCCTCGATCAGTGCCGGCCCGGCGATGATGGCGCCGGCGCCCAGGCCATAGCGGTCATAGACCGGCGTTTCCATATAGCCGTCAGCAAAATAGGCCTGGCGGCTGCCCTTCGCCACCACCTCGCCCGCGCCGGTGGGGGGCGGGGCGGCGAATTGCGGCGGGGCGGCGGCCACCTCCACCTTCCACGTGGTGATCACCAGGGCGCCCTCGAACAATGCCGCGCCGTGAATAGCCTCGTACTCGGCCAGAAAAAGACCGGGCAGGGCGGCAACGGTAACCTCAGGCGGCAGGGTCACTTCGATCTCGTGGCCCTGGCCGTGATAGCGCATGTCCAGGCGCCGGGTGATGGTCAACGCATCATCCGCATTTTCCAGGGGCGCCTTGGCCTGGTCCCCTAGGGCCCCGAACGTGGCGTCGAAATCCGCCGCCGCGAGATCATCGACAAAGATCTGCCGGGTGCGCGCCACCTCGAACGTCAAGGGGCTGGCCAACAGCCCCAGGGCCGACATGACGCCGGCGGCGGCGGGGAATATCACCCGTGGAATGCCCAGCTTACCAGCCACGCCCATGGCATGCACGGGGCCGGAGCCGCCGAAGGCGAGCATGGAGCTGCCCCGGTAATCAAAACCCCGTTCGGAAGCATGAATGCGGAAAGCGCGGGCCACATCCTCGTCAACGATGTCGTGGATACCCCAGGCGGCGCGCGCCAGGGACAGATCCAGGGGTCCGGCCACGGTCTCTGTAATGGCCTGGGCGGCGGCGGCTGGATCCAGGGACATCTCGCCGCCCAGAAAGAACGCCGGGTCCAGATAGCCCAGGATCAGATTTGCGTCGGTCAAGGTGGCGGCCGTCCCGCCACGGCCATAGCAGGCGGGTCCCGGATCGGCGCCGGCGCTGCGGGGGCCGACGGATATAGCGCCGCGCACATCCACTTGGGCGATGGACCCGCCGCCCGCGCCAATCTCGATCATGTCAATTACTGGCGCCCGGATGGGCAGGCCACTGCCCGCCTTGAAGCCGTGGGCCCGGGCGATTTCCTGATGATATTCCTTGATCGCCCGGCCGCCCCTGATCAGGGCGCCCTTGGCCGTGGTGCCGCCCATGTCGAAGGACAGCAACTCCGCCCGGCCCAGGGCGCGGCCATGAAACGCCGACATCTGGGCGCCCGCCGCGGGCCCGGATTCAATGACCCGCACGGGAAAGCGGCGGGCGGTCTCGGGCGTCAGGGTGCCGCCCGAGGACGACATCACGAACAGCCGTCCCGTAAACCCAAGCGCCTCCAGCCCCACTTCCAGGCGGCGCAAATACTGATCGAACATGGGCTGGGTGAAGGCGTTGATGGCCGTCGTCGTGAAACGCTCGAACTCCCGCCATTCCGGGCAGACCTGGGATGACAGGGACACCGCCAGATCGGGATAGCTCTCCCGCGCCATCTCTCCCAATACCTGTTCATGGCCGGGCGCGGCATAGGCATGGAGGAGGCAAATTGCCAGGGATTCGATACCCTGTTCCTCCACCAACTCGATCAGCGCCGCCTTGGCGCCAGCCAGATCAAGCGGTACCTCGACCCGGCCGTCATAGTGGCAGCGCTCCGCCACCTCCCGCCGCAGGCGGCGCGGTACGATGGGCTCGGGGAAAACCAGGCGCAGGTCGAACACGTCGTAGCGTTTCTCCTGGCGCATATCGAGGATATCGCGAAAACCGGCCGTGGTGAGCATGCCCGTTCGGGCGCCCTTGCGTTCGATCACCGCATTGGTAACCAGGGTGGTGCCATGCACGACCTCGCCCACCGCGCCCAGATCAACGCCGTGACGCTCAAGAATAGCCGAAGTCCCCTCCAGCACGGCGCGGGACGGATCATCGGGCGTGGTCAATTGCTTATGGATCGCCAGGCTACCGCCGTCATCGTCGTAGAGGGCGAAATCGGTGAAAGTACCGCCGATATCGATGCCTAGGCGAAACGTCATTACCTATTATCCGGCAGCACGTCGATGGCATCGCCAACGCCCAACTCCCGCAGCTCGTGGCGGGCGATTTCATTCTTGGTCATGGTGCGGGGGAATTCATCGACGAATTCCATATAACGGGGCACCTTGAAAAAAGCGATGCGGTCCTTGCACCATTCCACCAGCTCCATGGGTTCGGGACGGGCCACGTCGTCCGCTAGCTGCACATAGGCCTTGATGTCCTCTTCGCCGATATCCGAGGGCACGCCGACCACGGCGCAGTCGATCACCGCCGGATGCGCGGTCATGGCCTTTTCCACCTCGAAGGCGGAGACGTTTTCGCCCCGGCGGCGGATCCAGTGGGCCTCGCGGCCCACGAAAAAGACATAGCCTTCGTCATCCAGATAACCCAGATCGCCGCTGTGGTACCAAAGGTTTTTCCACGCCGCCAGGGTCTCCGCCGGCTTGTTGATATATTCGATCATATAGGTGTTGGGGACCTTGGGGCGAAGCAGGATTTGCCCCGTGGTATTGGCCGGCACCGGATTGTCGTCGCCGTCCACGATCAGCACTTCCGTCCAGCCATGAGGGCGGCCGCAGGAGCCGAGGCGCCTATCAAAAGTCCGCTCGCTGCAGATCAGCACGCCCATCTCGGTCATGGAATAAACTTCCATCATCGGCGTGCCGAAACGCGCCTCGAACTCATCGCGCAGATCCCGGCGCACCTGGCCCGCCGCGATACCAACGCCGATACGGACCTTATGCTGTTTGTCCTGTTCGGATTCAGGCGCGCGCAGCAATACCGCCATCATGGTGCCCAAGGGATCGATCACCGTGACGCCATGTTTGCGGATGGTGTTCCAATAGCCCGAGGCCGAGAACCATTTTTCCATGACCCCCGTCATGCCGTGATAGAGCGGCCCTGTGATGGCGAACTGCTGGCCGCCGATATGAAAAAAGTGGGAGTTGGCGAAATGCACATCGTCCTCCCGCGCCTCGGCGATATCGCCATAACGGATGGCGGCGGCGATGTAATAAAGGTGCGAGACCAATACGCCCTTGGGCATGGACGTACTGCCGCCCGTATAAACGATGCACATGGGATCGGCGGCGGCGACCTCCACCTCGGGCAAGCTTTCATCGCCGCCCAGCAAATCCGCGAAAGGTGCGGCGCCCGGCACAACAGAAGTGTCACCCAGCACCAGAACCGCCGGATCAGCTTTCAGATCCTCCCTGGCGCTGATATAGGCCGGCGCCAATTCCTCATCGACCACGAACAGCGCGGCGCCGGTATCATCCAGGCTGTAACACAGATCGTCCTTGACCAGGGAGACGTTCAGGGCGGCATAGACGGCGCCGATCTTGGCGCAGCCAAACCAGATCAAGGCCTGCTCAACGGAATTGTACATCAGGGTGGCGACCACATCGCCCTTGCCGATGCCCTTGGCCAGCAGATTGTTGGCGACCTGATTGGACAGCCGGTCGGCGTCCCCATAGGTGAGGGTTTCATCGCGGCAAATCAGATATGGCTTATCGCCCAAGGCGGCCCGCATGACCACCAGGTCCCGCAATGTTGTGGCATGGGGCGTGCAGCCCAAAATGTCGATCATGGTGCTGGTTCTTTCATGGATGGTTATTCAAAATGTCCCGCCAGGCCCACGACGCCGGCCGATTTGAGTGAGTTTATCTCCTCATCGGGCAGGGACAAGACCCTTGCCAGGACGCCGTCGTCTCCCGCACCCAATATGGGCGCGGTCAGGCGCAGGCCGGGCCGGCGGCCGTCAAGGCGCCAAGGGGCGGCGACCAGTTCCTCATCGCCCGTATAGGGGTGGTTGGAGGCGATCCAGCCTGGGCAATCGGCGAAGATATCGGCGCCATCGGTCTCGTCCAGATCAAGCAGGGCCGCTGAATGGCCGCCCAATCCGGCGCAACGGGCGGCGATATCATCACGGCTGGCGCCGGCAAGCGCTTGGTGCAGGGCGGCATCGTCGGCAAAAGCCTCCATCGGCACGCTGACGGCGATATAGCCGCCATCGCCGGCCGCAAGGATGGCGTCCCGCGTCACGGGCGGCGGCACGTCGGTCACCGCCAGGGTCGCCGCCGCCTCGATCTGCGAGACATCGAATGCGCGCCCGCGGCCATCCCCATTGGCTGCCAGGGCGCCCGCGAGGATACCCATGGCGCCGAATGCGGCGGCGTTGGGATCGGAGAGCGAGAAGGTGGGCGAGCCTAGAAATTCGCCCCCCTCCCGGATCAGATCCTCCGCCCCGCCCAGGGCGCTCAGCACCAAACCATAGGAGCGTAACTGTTCCACCGAGGAGCCGCGCCCCGGACCGCTCAGGGACATCTGCACCAGGCGCGGGTTGGCGGCGGCCAAATCGTCGGGACCGAGGCCAAGACGCTCCATGGTGCCGACGGTGAAATTCTCGATCAACATATCTGATTGCGCGGCCAGACGCAGGGCCACCTCGCGCCCCTTGGGATGTTTCAAATCCAGCGCCAGACCGGATTTGTTGCGGTTCAGGCTGTGAAAATACAGCGATGATTCAATGCGGGTTTTCTCCGGCATTTTCTTGCGCAGATGTTCCAGGCCCCGGGTGCGGTAGAGATCAAACCGGGCCGGCGATTCCACCTTGATCACGTCGGCGCCCAGATCCGCCAGAATTTGCCCGACCATGGGGCCGGACCAGACCCAGCACAATTCCAGGCAGCGCAAGCCCGTCAGCGGCGCATCCTTGGCGCTATCGCCTGCTCCGGCCCGCGCCGGCGCGCCGGTGTCCTGTTCGCGGATCAGGAACGGCATGGCCGGGCCAGTGTCAGTGATGAAATTCTCGCGGAAGACGCCGCGGCTCGCTGCTTCGTCCTGGCCATAGACGGGCGCGATCACGGCGCCTTCGGCCAGGCCCCGTTGCAGCAGCTCATCGCGGGTGAACGCCGCCAGGGTGTCTTCCAGCAATCCATCCGCCTCGGCGCTGTCGCGGGCCAGGACAAATGGATCCTGGAAATCCTCCCCCTGGGCCCATTCCGGATCGCCGATGGCCATGCGAATATTGCGCCAGTCCCGGCGCGAACGGCCCAGCAAGGCGACATAGCCGTCCTTGCAGGCATAGAAGCCCATGGGAAAGATACCGCCATGCTCCACGCAGAGGCGGCCGTTGCGGCGCCAGGAATGGACCATTTCCGCCCTGCCGCCGGAATTTTGCAGGGAAAACGAGCGCATGATATCCGCCGCCGAAACATCGTAACTGAGACGCTTCCGCGCCCCATCGCGCCGCCGCCAGCATTCGGCCAAGGCCAGGATCACGCCATAGACGCCGCACCATTTCTCGGGCATGTCGCTTGGCAGCGCCACGCCCGCCGCCCCCGCCCGTCCGATCACCGCCGCCGCGCCGGACACGGCGCTGGCCAGCGCGCCGCTGCCCAGGCGGCCAACTTGAAAATCCCACAGGCGGATGACGCAATCGGCTTCCGCCGGCTCATCGCCGCCCACGATAACGATGTCGACCTGGTCCAGGTCCGCACAGGGTGAAGCGCCCAGGGTTGCCAGCCAATGGCGCGCATAGTGGGCGGAGCGATTGCTCCCGGTGACGGCAATCTTGGCCGCCGTGGCGAGGGCAAGCCGGCGTGTTGCCGCCGCCATTGCTAGGCCGCTGCTATGGGCAGGGGCACCGCGCCGCCGTGGCGCGAGGGCAGGGCCACCACGGCACTGCCGTCCGCCGAAAGGGCGTCCACCTGGTTGTGGGCCTCGATGCGCAGATCGATGAATTTCACGCCGCCGGTCTCGCGTTTGCCCGTCACCGTACCGCGCCACCAAATGGTGTCGCCAACCATGTTGGGCCGGCGCACATCGACCGCCAGCTTGTGCAGAAAGCCATGATCGCCAATCCAGTTGGTCAGCATGTGCTGGGCCCAGGCGATACGCTGGGGGCCCACGTCATAGGCCCCGCCCATGCCCACCTCTCGCCCGGTGGAGGCCTCCAGATGGCCGCGCCCGGCGGAATCCTTGGCCCCCGTCTCGGCATTGATGTGATAGTCGTCGTGACGGCGGCGGTAGCGCAGGGCATCGCCATGCACCCCGCCGTAATGCAGGGCGCCCTGGCAGGCCGAATACCAGGCGATGATGTCGGTAATCGTCAACGGCCCCTTGATGACGGCGGGCACGGTGTCGCCGATCTCGATATCCTCCCAATACAACGGCTCGCCCCCTTGGCGCGGCTCGGACAGCACCTGCTCTTCAATATCCGCCAGTTCGGAGAGCGCATAGCGATGGGGCACGTGGCCCTTGTTTTCCTGGCCCTTTTTCGGCTTGCTGCCGTCGCCGCGCGGCGTGCGGGCGCATTTTCCGATGGCGGAGGCAACCCGCTCGCCGTGTTGGTTGAAATAATCGAGTTCGCCGGTCTGCAAGGCCCATGTGCCGAAACGCCGCCCGGTCTTGACCTCTTGTTTGGTCAGCATGACCTCGACCTTGAAGGTGTCGTTCATGCGGATGTGGTCGTACCAGGTCCATTCCGTGCCGGCATAGATCCATTGCACGCCGGCCAGTTTCGGCGCCACGATGGTGCTGTCGACGGCATACAAAAGGCAGGGCGGCGCAACCGTGGCGCCGACGGGCGATGCGGGGCCATGCTCCGGATCCAGCCACATGGGATTGTTGTCGCCAATGCCCCAGGCGAAATGGCGGATGGCGTCCCGGCTCGCGCACTCGATCCATTGCATGCGGTCGCGCCGCAGGGGCACGCCGATCAATGCGGCGGCCGCCGCCAGGGTTTCGTCGTTGATCTGGCCCCAGGTCAAGAGGGGCGGTTTCTATGTTTGCACATGGGGCATCACTTCCTTGGCGAACAGGCGCAGCATGTTGAGGCACTGCTCAACGCCATAATAGGGCGGATAATGCAGCATTAGGGAATTGATGCCCACCGCGCGCAGTTCCTCGATCCGGCGGATCACGGTATCGGGGGAGCCGTGCAGAATGGTTGTTTCAACCAGGTTGTCGTAGGCGAATTCCGACTCGCTGCCCTTTTCCGTCACATCGCCCAGATAACCGGCGGTATCGCCCGAGAGGAAGGTCTTCATGTGATAGGTGATCGCGGCCTCGGACTCCGCCTTGGCCTGGGCATCGGTCGGCGCCACATAGACCATGCGGACACAGTCGAACTGCCCAAAACAAGGGTTCTGGTTCAACGGCGCCGGCGCCTCGTGCATATGACGCTTATAGAGTTCGATATTCCTGCCCAAGACCTCCACCGACGGCAGGGAGCCTTGCATCAGGCCGAAACCTTTTTGCGCCGCCAGACGGATCGAATTCTCGGTGCCGGCGCCCATGTAGAACGGCGGATGGGGCTGTTGGATGGGCTGGGGGAAGATCTCGTAGCCCTCGTCCATTTTGAACTTGAAGAACTTGCCATTCGAATTCACCCGCTTTTCATGGAAGCCCTGGAGGATCAGATCCACCGCCTCCGCCTGGCGCTCCCGCCGGCTGTCGAAATCAATTCCCAGGCCCTCGAATTCATAGGGCCGGTAGCCCGATCCCAGACCAAGTTGAAAGCGTCCTTCGCTCAGAATATCCACGAATGCGGCATTCTCCACGATCCGCATGGGATGATGCAGGGGCACCACCATGACGGCGGCGCCCAACTTGATGCGGCTGGTCTTGGCCGCCAGGTAACTCAAAAAACTAAACGGATCGGGCAAAATGCCGTAGCGGTTGGAGAAATGATGCTCCGCGATCCAGATAGAATCGAAACCAAGCTCCTCGGCCTCTATAATCTCGTTCGTAACCCGCTGGTGGATCGCCTGATGGGGATAAACCTCCGTATCGGGATCGGGATGGGAGGTGAACAAAATGCCGAATTTCATGGGCAAAATTCCTGTGTTTCGGATACGCGCGCCGTGGCTCCGGCGACTGTCTACATCGATGGCGTTGTGATGCCGGGAGTCTCATGGACACCCGCTTGATTGTCAATCCACAATGATATTGTCAATAGACAATAATGACGCCGGGCCATGTCCTAAATCCTACCCAACGCCTTCAGCAATCGGGGCGGTGTAATCGGCACTTCCGCGATGGTGGCGCCCAGGGGGAGAATGGCGTCGTTAACCGCATTCAAAATGGCCCCGACGGCCCCCGCCGTGCCGGCTTCCCCCGCGCCCTTGGCGCCCAATTCAGAGGTCGCGGTCGGGGTCTCGATATGCGCCACTTCGATATCCGGCATCTCGCCGGCCATGGGCACCAGATAGTCGGCGAAGCTGCCGGTCAACAGATGACCGGCATTATCATAGCGCAGCTCTTCATACAGGGCGCTGCCGATGCCCTGGACCACGCCGCCGCGCACCTGCTCGCGCACCAGCAAAGGATTCAGAATACGGCCGCAATCGTGCACCACCAGATGACGCAAGGGCGTGACGATACCGCTCTCCACATCGACCTCGACGGTGGCGATTTGCAGACCGTTACCAGCCAGGAACATCCGTCCGGTGGTGGCGTAGCGCGCCGTTACCGTCAGATCGGCGGGGACGCCATGGGGAATTGTGTAGGGCTGAAAATGTCCGATGCGGGCAATTTCGGCGACGCTCATGTGCGTGATGCCCCCTTCCACCACCTCTCCCGCCTTGATATCCAGGCAGCCGGCATCCTTTTGCAACAGGCTGGCCGCTATGGCGAGGATATTGTGGCGCAGGGTGGATGCCGCGCGCAACGCCGCCTCGCCGGCCAGGGCCGCGCCGCGCGAGCCCCATGAACCGCCGCCCATGGGACACAGCGCGCTATCGCCGCTGATCACCTCGATTGCCGCCATGGGCAGGCCCAGGGTATCGGCGGCGACCTGCTGGATACCCGTATCGATACCCTGGCCCTGATCCGTGGCGCCGGTATAACAACGCACCGTGCCGGAAGCCTCCAGACGCATCAGACAGGTTTCCTGGGCGGAGATATGCTGGCCGCCCTCGCCATAATATTCCGGGCCGATGGCGGTCAATTCGACAAACGTGGCGATGCCAAGGCCGCGATAAATGCCCTGGGCCCGCAGCCCGGCCTGATCTTCGCGAAACCGCGCCACATCAATCATCGTCAAGGCCTTATCCAGGCAGTCCCGCAACGAAAGGTGCTCGAATTCAACGCCGCCCACGGAGGTGCGGGGAAAATCATCGCCATGGAGGTAATTGCGCCGCCGCACGGCGATCGGATCAAGCTCCAGTTTGCCGGCGCCCAAATCGATCAGACGCTCGGCCACGGCGCAGGCAATGGGATGCCCGACCGAGCGGATATGACCCAGGATGCCTTTGTTCAGGAAGGCCATGGCCAGGTTGGCCCGGTAATGCTCATGACGATAGGGCGCGCCGGTCAGCCGGGAAATCTGATTGCCTTCCGCGATGGAGGTGCGCGGGTATTGCCCATAGGCCCCGGCGTTGAACAGATCGTCCACCTCCAGGGCCAGAATGTCGCCAGCTTGGGAGAACGCCATGCGGGCCGTCACCTCGTGATCCCGGCAGTGGATATCGGCCAGAAAAGAGTCCATGCGGTCGGCGATATACTTGATGGGCCGGGCCAACAGCTTGGCGGCCACGCAGGCCACCAGTTCGTCCGCCATCAAATGGTGCTTCAGACCGAAGGCGCCGCCCACGTCCGGGCAGATCACCCTGACCTTGTGCTCGGGCAGGCCCAACAGGCGGGCATACAGATCCTGTTGTTGATGGGGGGTCTGGTGGGACTGATGCACCGTCAAGCGGTCTTCGCCGGGCTCAAACTCGGCAATGATGCCGCGCGCTTCCAGGCTGACGCCGGTGTGGCGGTGAAAGCGGAAGGTTTCCTCCACCACGACATCAGCACTCTCGAACGCCTTTCTGGTGTTCCCGGCTTCAATCACGGTCGTGTAGGCTAAGTTACTATCCATGTGGCCATGCAACAGGGGCGCATCCGGTGCCAGGGCCTGTTTGCCATCCACGACGTTGGGCAGTTCAGTCCAACTGACGTCAACCAGTTCGGCGCCGTCTTCGGCCACGGCGCGGCTGTGCGCGACGACGGCGGCCACCGCCTCGCCCTGCCAGCGGACGATATCCCGCGCCAAGGCGAACTGTTCCGGCGCCGCCATGGCCGGAAACAGCTTGTGCTCCGCCCGCCAGGACGCCACGCCATCGGCGATCTCGGCGGCCGTCAGGACCGCGACCACGCCTTCCAACGCCCGTGCCTCCGCACAATCGATAGCCTCGATCCGGGCATGGGCATGGGTGCTGCGCACGAAGGCCAGATGCAGCATGCGCGGTAGGCTGATGTCGTCCACAAAGCGGCCCCGGCCCAGCAACAACCGCTTGGCGCGGTCGCGGGGAACCTCCGCGCCGATGCTCATGACGCCCGCGCCACCGCCACCGCCTCAACCGCATCGACGATGGCCTGATAGCCGGTACAGCGGCAGAAGTTACCGGATAGATATTCGCGGATTTCCGCCCGGCTTGGGTTCGGGTTCCCGACCAACAATTCCTGGGCGGTGAGCAGCATGCCGGGCGTGCAGAAACCGCACTGCAAGGCGTTCAGGCGATGGAAGGCCGCCCGCAGGTCGGCCAACAAGTCATCAAACCCGGCGCCTTCGATGGTTTCCACCGTCGCGCCATCGGCTTGAACGGCGAGGACCAGACAGCCGCGCACGGTCTGCCCATCCAGCAACACGGTACAGGCCCCGCAGGCGCCCTGCTCACAGCCCACGTGACTGCCGGTAAGGCCCAGTTCATGGCGTAGGAAATCAACCAGATTAAGACGCACCGGCACCTCGCACGCCACCGCCTCGCCATTCACCGTCAATGAAATGCGCCGCGCCTTCATGGGGACAGCTCCGCCAAGGTGCGCCGCAACAGGACCTGGACTAAATGCCGCCGATAGGCCGGGGGATAGGCCGGGTCCTGGGCCGGATCGACCTCTTTTCCGATTTGCGCGACGGCCCTGTCCACCGCGCTGCCCATGGCCGATCCGTCCTCGCGCAACAGCGCCATTGTCCGCGCCGCCAATACGGGCCGGTCGGCAACCCCCAGCAGGGCCAGGCGCGGGTTGCTCAGGTTAGCGCCGGCCACGAGAGCCAGACCGGCAAGGGCGAAATCACCGCGACGGCGGGCCACTTCTTTGAATATCTGGATGCCGCCGGGGCCGCGCCGGGGCAGGCGGACGGCGGTCAGAATTTCATCCCCAGCCAGCGCCGTTTCATAAATTCCGGTAAAAAAATCTTCCGCCCCGACCCAGCGTTGGCCGCGCACGGATTGCAGCGACATCCGGCCCTCCAAAGCCAGACAACAGGCGCCCAGTTCCCCGGCCGGGTCGGCCATGGCCAGACTGCCGCCAAGGGTGCCCCGATGGCGCACGCCGGGATGGGCGATGTGGCCGATGGCTTGATGCAGCAGGGGAAACGCCTCGCCGATCACGGCACTGGCGGCCAGCTCGCAATGGCGCACCAAGCCGCCAATCTCGATATACCCGTCGCCCTCGACAATCCGCCGCAACTCATCCAGGCGGCCGATATCGATCAGGCAGCTAGGCGCGGCAAGGCGGAAATTCAGCAGCGGCAGCAGGCTCTGGCCGCCGGCGATAATGGCCCCGTCCTCGCCAGGCAAGGCCAGCATTTCCAGGGCCTCGTCCAATGTCCCGGGCCGCAGATAATCGAAATCAGGCGCCTTCACCTCTCCTGCCTATTCCGCCGAAAGCTGCGCCGGCAGGGAGATCGGACAGTTGTCTTCCCGGCTGACCAGATCGAACACGAAGAGAAATTTCGCCATGCCCACCAGCACGGCCAGGCAAACACCCAGCTCGAATAATTCGCCGTCGTCGAAATGATCCGACAACGCCGCATACAACGGGTGGTCCATATAGCCGTCCATGTTGGCCAGGGTCATTTCCTCGCACAGACGCAGGACGGCGCGTTCACGGTCATCGAACAGGGTGCTATCGGGATCGAACAGGGCGTCGAGCTGTTCCTGGCTGACACCGTCCGCCAGGGCGGCCTTGGAATTGCCCCGATTGCAAAAAGCGCAGCCATGCATGGTGGACAGTTTCATCCGTGCCAATTGTTTGATGCGGGTATCCACCCGTCCGCCGTGAAACATCCGGGCATAGAAGCTGTTGTAGTACCAATCCAGCACCTCCGGCGCATTGCCGGCAACCTCGATCAAGGTCGCCTCGTCCCGATCTCGCATGGCCGCATCCCACATGGTCTGCATGTCTTCAGGCAGTTCAGACCTGGGAATTTTCTTCAAGTGCGGATCCGGCATGGCATTTTATCCTTTCATTAGCCCCAAACGTCTTCGGCGACTTCAACCACCAGGCGCAGTTTGGCGATTTGATCGTCCAAGGTGATCTTGTTGCCATGGTGAGTGGATGAGAAACCGCATTGAGGACTCAGACATAGGCGGTCCAGATCGACATATTTCGCGGCTTCATCGATCCGCCGTTTCAAGGTGTCCTTGGTTTCGAGCTGCGGGGTTTTCGTGGTCACCAAACCAAGGACGACAATTTTATCATCAGGCACGAAACGCAACGGCTCGAAGCCGCCCGCCCGCGCGCTGTCATATTCCATGAACAGGGCGTCGATGTTGACCGTGTTGAAGACACGTTCCGCCACCGGTTCATAGCCGCCCTGGGCTGCCCACGTGCTCTGAAAATTTCCCCGGCACATATGCATGGCCGTGGTCACGCCGTCCGGCAGATCACGGATCGCATCGTTCAGGGCCTGGGCGTAGGTCAGGGCCAGTTCGTCGGCGTCATCGCCCCTTGATTTTAGATTGGCGCGGATATCATCGTCACACAGATAGGCGTAGGAGATATCGTCGAGTTGCAGATAGCGGCAGCCATGATCCGTCAGATCGGCCAATTCGGCCCGGTAGGCGGCCGTCAGATCGGCCCAGAATTCGGCCAAATCCGGATAGACAGCTTCCGAGATCCCCTCCCGCCCGGCGCGGAAATGCGCCATGGAGGGGCCGGGCACGGTGAACTTGGCCGTGCCCTCCGTCAGGCCGTTCAGATAGGTGAAATGATCCACCATGACCGGTTTGCCGCGCGCCAGTTTGCCGGTGATCATGGCCCGGGGCGGCTGTTCGTCGCTGCCCTGAAAGGTGCCTTTATCCAGGGGCGCGCCCAGCTCGAACCCATCGAAGCCACTGAGGAAATCAAAATGCCACCAGGTCCGGCGAAACTCGCCATCGGAGATGCCTTGCAGGCCGATATCCTGTTGCAGGGCGATCACATCGCGGATGCATTCATCTTCCACCGACCGTAAATCATCCGCCGTGATCTCGCCCTTCGCCGCCCTGGCGCGGGCTTCGTGCAAGACATCCGGGCGCAGCAAGCTGCCCACATGATCAGCCCGAAAAGGTGGCTTCGTGCGTGCCGTCATTGAATGTATCTCCCTTAGTCCTTGTCCAGCACCGCCCGGATATCGGCGGGATCAACCGCGAAATCCAGGCCGGCGCGTTCTTGTTGCAGCAACATGGAAACCCGGGAATCCCGGTCCTCCCAGCCTCTGCCCAAGGCCTCGGTCATTTCCGCCACGGTGGCGTTGATCAGGCGCATGGGCACGCCGAATTCCCGCCCCAGCTCGGCCGCTAGGCTGACGTCCTTGTGGGCCAGTTTCAGGGCGAAATCCGGCGGGTCGTATTGATTGACCAGATAGTGGTCGGACAGGCTGTCGAAGGTCCGTTGCCGCCCCCTGGCACCCTGGCGCACCGCCTCCCACAGCGCCAATGGCTCCACGCCCGCCTTGACCCCGACGGAGAAGACCTCCGCCAGGGCGGTCTGGATGGCGTAGCCGGCGGCGTTATGGACCAGTTTGGCCACCGCGCCGGCGCCGATGGGCCCGATATAGCGGACCTGATCGCCCAGGGCATCCAAGGCCGCGCGATTGGCCTCGAACACGTCGCGGTCGCCGCCAACCCAGATCGCCAGCTTGCCCGAAATCGCCCCCTTGGGCCCGCCGCTGACCGGGGCATCCAGGCAATGCAGGCCCTTGGCCGCCATGGCCTGATGAATACGGCGGACCATGGTGGGGGAGTTGGTGGAGAGATCGAACAGCACAGCACCTGGGGCCATGCCGGCGATCAGCCCGTCGGCCTCGTCAAGGGCGACCGCTTCCACCTCCGCCGGGCCCGGCAGGGAGGTCAGGACGACATCCGAGGCCGCCGCCAATTCCCGCGGGGTTTCCGCCCATTTCGCGCCCGCCGCCAGATGCACCTCGGCGACCTGGCGGTGGATGTCATGCACGGTTACGTCGAGACCTGCCTGCACCAGATTGGTGGCGAAGGCGCCGCCCATGGTGCCCAGACCGATAAAGCCAATTTTTGTCATGCCCTTTGCCGCCCTAATCCTGATCTTCGAATATTTCCAATGCCACCCGCCCCGCATTCACCGCCGTGGGCCAGCCGGAATAGAAGGCCAGATGGGTGATCAAGCCGAACAGCTCCTCCTTGGTGACGCCATTGGTCACGGCGCGGGCCATGTGGCCGCGCAGCTCCTCCGTGCGGTAGAGCGCGATCAGCATGGCTACCGTGGCCAGGCTGCGGTCCCGCTTTGACAATTCCGGCTGTTCCCAGACATCGCCAAACAGCACTTCGTCGCGCAGCTTGCCCAATTGAGGAATGAGATCGTAGGGGGTTTTCTTGTCCGCCATTTTTTCCTTGCTCCCAAGTTTGTTCAGTTTCTTTGCGGCGCAAATCATGGCATCCAACGGCCACAAAAAAAAGGGGCCGGCTTGAAACGAAGTTAGTTTTTAGAGTTTATGGAGGGTCAGCAGCGGAGAAACTCCTGAAATGAGTAAAAAACCGATACATCAGGCCCGTGAGATTAAAACTCACTCGATTCCGGTGCCCGAGAGCGTCAGCCCGCGGATGCAGGCCATCATCGCCAAACCGCCGGACCCCGCATTTAATGTTGCACCCCGAACCAATGCCGAATGGAAGGCGCGGGTGGCCGAGACGGCGCGCAAGGTCGAGGCAACCTTGCCGAAGCTTCGAGAGGCGCTGGGCGTAAGTGTAGATCCAACCGTGATCGCCGGGGTTAAGGTCTTCAACGTTACGCCCGCGTCAGTACCGTCCGACAATCGCGACCGTTTGCTGCTTCATTTCCACGGCGGCACCAGGGTATCGAACCCAGGGGCGGCGGGCACGCGGGAAGCCATCCTGATGGCCGGGTTTTGCGGCTACCGGATAATCTCCGTTGACTATCGCATGCCACCCGATTTCCCGTTCCCAGCCGCCCTTGATGACGCTGTGGCGGTGTACCGCGACGTTCTGCAAACAACGGATGCTGGAAAAATCGGTTTTTTCGGAACCTCCGCCGGCGGCAGTCTGGCCTTCACCACCCTTCTCCGCGCCAGAGCGGAAGGCCTACCGATGCCGGGCGCCATGGCGCCGGGCACGCCCACCGTGGACCTGACCGATGAAGGGGACAGCCTGTACACCAATGTCTTCGCCGACAATGTGCTTGGTACCCGGGACGGCTTTATTCGCGCGACGGTACAGCTCTATGCCGAGGGACGGGATCTGAAAGACCCGTTATTGTCACCGATTTACGGCGATCTGAAAGGCTTTCCGCCGACCATCCTGACCAGCGGTACGCGGGACCTCTATCTATCCAATACTGTTCGGATGCACCGCAAGCTTCGCGCGGCCGGTGTTGATGCGGCGCTGCAGATCTGGGAAGGTCAATCCCATACGCAATACATGGCCGACATCGCCGCGCCGGAGACCAAGGAGTATCATGGCGAGGTCATGCGCTTCTTCGATCTGCATTTAGGATAGAGCGCCTGGCTCAATGAGACGCTAAAGCAAAGGAAACGTCATGACCGCCGATATTAAAATCTATAACCCTGATTCCCTTGGCTCGCCTCTTGGGCAATATTCCCAGATAACCCGGGTCAAGGCTTCGGAATTTCTGTTCGTTGCCGGCTCGCTCTCGGCCGACAGTGACGGCAACTCCGTCGGCATCGGTGATTTCGATGCCCAATGCGTGCAGGTTTTTGGCAATATTGAAAAAGCCCTCGCCGCCGAGGGCGCCGGCTGGGGCAATGTCGTGCAGTTCACCACCTATCTGGTGCACAGTCAGGACATTCCCAATTTCATGACCTATCGGCTGCGGGAATTCCCAAACTTTTTTCCCGATGGCGCCTATCCGCCGAATACCCTGCTGATGGTCGACCGTCTGGTTCAGGAAGAATTCCTGGTCGAAGTACAGACCATCGCCGCAATTTAGAGATTTCCCGTTGGAAACGGAAACGCCAAGCCGACCGCTCCCGGCTAAAACATCACGTCGTCGCGGCAGTTGACTATGATTTCGGCGATTGAGGCTTTGTTGGACAGGGCGAGCACGGTCAGCACGATTTCCGCCAGGTCCTCGGGTTCGATCATCTGATCCTGCGCCATGGTTTCCACATCGGCGGTCATATCGGTGGCGACATAGCCAGGGCATAGGGCCGTGCAGCGCACGCCATCCTCCCAGCCGGCATGGCGGGTGGCGTGCGAAAGGGCCACGGCGGCAAATTTCGTCATGGAATAGCCGATGCCGTCGTCGTAGACGACTTTCCCGGCAACCGACGCCAAATTGATGATGCGTCCCGCACCGGAACGGCGCAGGTGCGGCAGGGCGGTCCGGGTCATGGACAAGGGCGCCTTCACATTGACCGCCCACATGCGGTCCAGCAGCTCGTCATTATCGTCTTCGACGGACACGGTTTCGGCAATGCCGGCGTTGTTCACCAAACCGTCCAGACGGTCAAACCGCGCCACCGTCGCCGCAACCCATTGGCGGTGGGTTTCCTGGTCCTCGGCATCGTAGCGGGCCGTCAATACCCGTTCCGGCAACCAGCCGCTGGTCAGGTCGGCGAGCGCCTCGGGGTTCCGGGCGCCCAGGCTTAGGCTGTAACCGGCGTCATAAAGCGTCCGGGCGATGGCCAGGCCAATACCCCGGTTGGCGCCGGAGATCATGATGACACGGCCATCGGGAGCTAACATGGCGGGTACCCCTTAAACTTTGAATTGCGGCAATGTTTGGGGTTAGTCATAAAGGGCGATGCAACGGACCTCTATGCTCCAGCGCTCCGGTGCATCGGGCGGCGTGGCCGGATCCTCGAAGGCGCTGTGAAAGCTGAAGGTGCAGGGCGTATCGGCGCTTACCGCATCCGGATTGGCGCCGTCGGAACGGGCCAGTTCGCCGGCGGAATCCCACTGTTTGATCAACAATGCCTCGTCGCGGGTCAGGCCTGGGTAAAAATACCATTGATGGCCGTCCGCGTGCTTGGCGAAATAGTTCTCGCCGATGCGGTCGTGATAGTGAATTTCGAAAACCACCAGGTGCTCCGGCCGCACGCTGGCTGCATCGCAGAGTGCGAGGGGATGGGTCGCGACGGGTTCTTGGGCGATGTTCCGCCATACATTGATGATGGCGTACCGGCCGCCGGACAAAAGGCGATTGACCGCGGATGGGTCGAGCAGGCTCTCGCCCTCCGCCAGCAGCGTGCGCAAGGTGTCGTTCGCGCCGGGCGGCTTTGTCAGATCGCGCAACCGCTGCGGTGCGCTGGTCAAGGTATAATCGCCATGGACGATGTGCGCCGGGCCCTGTACCTGCTGGCCGCCGTCAATCTGCTTCTGGCTTTGTTTGCCGGCGGCCGAACGGACATTGTGATCGAACGCGGCAACGAAGCTGGCGCCGCTCGCCTCGCGCACGATGTCCGCGCATTGGGGATAGTAGGTCCCCACCACCTGATCATGATTGAAGAAATCGAGGTCCGGTCTCTGCAACGGGCGGGCGCGCACCTCGAAACCGTTGGCGGCGAGGGTACGCCGCGCCGTTGCCTCGAGACGCCGGGCGTCATGGACCGGCATCCGGCGTTCTTCCAGATCGACGCCCTCCCAGCCGCCATCGCTGCCGTTTTCGTCGCGGCGCGTCAGCACCTTGCCGTTGCGATGAAGCGAAGGCTGCACCGACGCCGTCAGGTATTGGAATGACCCCATGCGGTCCCCGTCCCGTTCCGCGCCGCTCTTTGTTTCCGATGCCGAAGTCATGGCCGGATCTTTCTCCCTTACATGTACGCGGCACGCCCCGCTAGAGCATTTCCGAGTAGGAAATGCTCCGATTCTTAAGATTAGAGCAATTTTTCCAATCACTTAGAATCGCTTCGCGATTCACATTAGATCGGAATTGCTCTAGTGGTCGGAGCCCGAGCATAAGCGTTCCGGACCGGCTAGGAAAGCGCGCTCAATTAATCAGGCCGCCCTCGCCATCCGCGTCCTCATCCTTGGGTGGATCTTCCGCCGTGGCGCCGGCTTGGTGGTGGATCAGGCGCCAGCGCCGGCCTTCGTGGACAAATATATTAGTGGCGATCAGATAGTTGCCTTCGATTTCCTCGTAGCAAATGACATAGGCCATCTCATCGCGCAAATGGACGCGGGCGGCCAGACATTGGATGACGGGGGCGCCGGGGTTGGTCAGGATCGCCTGCCAGCTTTGCAGGACCTCGTCCCGGCCCTCCAACAGGCCCCAGCCGGGATGGATGCAACTGACGGCCGTGTTCTCGGCCCAGGCCTCGGCCATGGCGTCCATGTCCCGGTCGGCGAAGGCCCGGTAAAAAGCCTCGTTGGCGAATAATACGGCATCCAGTTCCGACATGGTTTTTTCTCGTTTTGTCCCGCACCGCGCGCCCATCGGCCCGGCCACACGCCCTAGGGGTAGAGATTAGCACAGGTCGGGCGGAAAGGACCCAATTTCGGAATTCGCATTTCCTTTCACCGGCGCTACACTGACGCCAGATTGAGCCAACAAAGGAACATACCATGGCCTATAGCGAAATTCTCTATGACGTCGCCGACAAGATCGCCACCATCACCCTGAACCGTCCGGACAAACTGAATGCCTGGACCTCCCAGATGGAGGGGGAGGTCCGGGCCGCCCTGATCGAGGCGTCCGCCGACGACGCCGTCGGCGCCATCATCCTGACCGGCGCGGGGCGCGGTTTTTGTTCCGGCGCGGATATGAATAATTTGGACAGCCTGCAACAGGGCGCCGCCTCCGGCGGCGGCGGCCAGACCTCGGACAGCGTGCGGGCAGTGGACAACGCCATTCCCGGCGGTCTGTCCCTGTCCAATGATTTCAGTCTGCGCTACACCTATTTTCCAACCGTGCCAAAGCCGATCATCGCCGCCATAAACGGCCCGGCGGCGGGCCTGGGCCTGATCATGGCGCTGTACTGCGATGTGCGCTTTGCCTCTGATGCCGCTGTCTTCTCGACCGCCTTCGCCCGACGCGGCCTGATTGCCGAACACGGCATCTCCTGGATGCTGCCGACCCTGATCGGCCCCGCCAATGCCCTGGACATCACCCTCTCGGGACGCAAGTTCACCGCCGCGGAAGCCAAGGAGATGGGGCTGGTCAGCAAGGTCTACGCAATGGAAAGTTTCATGGACGAGGTCCGCGCCTACGCCACCGAGATGGCGACATTGGCCTCGCCCCGCTCCATCCGGGTGATGAAGCGGCAGCTTTATCAGGCCATGTTGAATTCCCTGGAACATTCCGTGCTGCTGGCCAACAGCGAAATGCCGGCCAGCTTTGAATCGGAGGATTTCAAGGAAGGCGTGGCTCATTTTGTTGAGCGCCGGGCGCCCAACTTCACCGGCAACTGACGCCGCCAACGCCGCCACCAACGTCAATAGATGCCCCGTGCCGCTTTTTCAAGGATCCCGTCATGCCCATTGTCCGTACCGCCATATCCGATATGCAAACCCAGCGTATTGGCGAGGTTTCCCGCATCGCCATCGGTGATCCGGATGTCATTGCGTTGTGGTTTGGCGAGCCGGACCTGGATACGCCGGAATTTATCCGGCAGGCGGCTATTGACGCCATGCAGGCCGGTCAAACACGCTATGTGAACAAGCGGGGCATCCCGGAACTGCGCCAGGCCATCCTGGATTATACCCAGGCGCAATTCGGCATCGGGCTGGATCCGGAGCGGATTACCGTCACCGGCTCGGGCATGACGGCGATCATGATCGCCACGGAAACCCTGGTTAACAATGGCGACAATGTGGTGATGATATCGCCGATCTGGCCCAATATTTTCTACTGCACGCAAACCATGGGCGGGGAAAGCCGGCATGTGCGCCTGGATCTGACCGAGAGCGGCTGGCGGCTGGACCTGGACAAGCTGTTCGATGCCTGCGATGAGCGGACCAAGGCCATTTTTATCGCCTCGCCGTCCAATCCCACCGGTTGGTTGATGGAGGCCGAGGAACAGCGCGCGGTACTGGATTTCTGCCGCCAAAGGGGCATCTGGATCATCGCCGACGAGGTCTATCACCGCATCGTCTATGACCGGGCCGTGGCGCCGTCGTTTTTGTCCATTTCCGATCCCGAAGACGCGCTTTATGTGGTTCATTCCATGTCAAAGGCCTGGTGCATGACCGGTTGGCGTTGCGGCTGGCTGGTGCATCCGGCGGACTTGGGCGACAAGATGGGGGATCTGTCCGGTATCAACAACACGGGCTCCACCTCGTTCGTGCAGCATGCCGCCGCCGTCGCCTTGCGGGACGGCGAGGATTTCGTGGCCGAGGGAGTGGAGCGGTGCCGCCGGGGCCGGGACCTGGTACACCAGCGCCTGGGCGGCCACGCCCGCGTCACCCTCGCGGCGCCCAAGGCGGCGTTTTACGCCTTCCCCGAGATTGCCGGCCTGACCGACGATCTGGCCTTCGCAAAACAATTGGTCCGCGAACATCGCGTCGGCGTGGCGCCGGGCTCCGCCTTCGGGCCCGACAACGACGGCTTTCTGCGTCTGTGTTTCGCCAAATCAGAAGCGCAACTCTCCGCCGCCATGGATCGTATAGAAGAGGGCTTGGATACTCTTTCGTGAATATTTCAGCAGTCAGCATTACAACTAATATTTGCGAGATTTCACTGTAGGGTCCGTTGTCTTGGCCATGAATTCGTTCAACTAAAATGTCAATCAAGGGCCGCCGCGCTGCCTTATTCTCGCAGGTTGGTATCAATTGAAGGCGGCGAAACCAGATCTAGATTGATACCGTCCAGTTTTGGCACAGTCTTTGTTCGTATTTGCGACGCCGTTCCTCAATTTTAAGGTCCGGCACGCCTAAATCATTGGTTTTCTTAACAATTACGGTTGGCATGGAACTTGCATCGCATTTGCCAGTGCAGTTGCTGAGCGATTCCCATGCGTAACACCAAAAAGGGGTCAAAATGTCACATCACCTCGTCATGAATGCCAGCCGCATCAATATCGATTTCGAGCATGCCCAGTCCCTGATGGACCACAGACTTGCCCAACGCTCCTTGCAATGGGTGGCCGATCATGCCGGTTCCCTGGCTAAATCCGGGGTCGCCAGTCAGGAACAGGCGATCTTCGACGACTATTGCCGCCGCCATCTGGAATGTTTTGGCGAGCCGTTCGCCGCCGACATTGCGCTCGATCCGTATTAGAGCATTTTCAATGCCGCCCGAACCGGCGGCTCGGGCGGAGCTTGAAAGGTTCTAGCGTTTGCCCTCGATACTGATGGCGATCAGGCTTGGTCCGGGGCTGGCGAATGCGGCCTTGAGGGCGGGGGCGACGTCCTCCGGCTTGCTGACTTCATGGCCATCAAGACCCATGCCCTTCGCCATGGTGACAAAATCCAACGCCGGCGTGTCGAGGTTCATCTCCGGATAATCCTGGTTCGAATTGGCGTCGAAGCGTTGCCGGTAGGTATCCATGTTGTGCTTCAGAATGCGGTATTCCCGGTTCACCAGAATGACAAAGACGATATCCAGTTCGTGATGGGCCGCTGACCACAGGGCCTGGATTGAGTACATGGCCGAACCATCACCGGAGACGGCCAGCAGGGGCCGGTCGGGATGTGCAACCTTGGCGCCAATGGCGCCGGCCAGACCCTGCCCGATGCCGCCGCCCCGGCCCGAATAATAGTCGCCCGGTTTGGCGAAATTGAAAGCCTGGGCCAGGTCCAGGCCGGCGGTAATGGCTTCCTCCACCACCACCGCATTGTCCGGCGTGCCGGCGCTGATCTCGGCCATGACCCTGGGCATGGACATGGGCGCGCGGTCCCAGGCGCGCTGGCTACGGGCCTGATAGGCGGCGATTGCCTCCGCACTCTGGACGGCCAAGGCCTCGTTGCGGTCCGTGGCCTTCCTGTGATAGGCGGCGTCGGCCAGACCGTCCCGAAGGGCGCCCAGCGTGGTGGGTAAATGACCAACCAGACCGGCGGTCAATGGGTGGTTATAGGCTAGGCGCTTGGCCGCTTCCTCGATCTGTATCACCGCCGCCCCATCCGGGAACGGCGCCCCCGGGGTAAACCAAACCTCCTCGAAAAACGGCCCGCCGATCAACAGCACCAGATCGGCGTCCGCCAGTGAATTGCGGATCGCGGCGGCATCGACCGGCAGGATGCCACGGGCATTGGGATGGCGGTTGGGGAAGGCGGCGTGGTGGCGGATCGCCTCGAACCAGACACCGGCGCCCATGGCCTCGGCCAGCGCCACCAGATCATCCCTGGCGCCGGACCGGGCGACATCGTCGCTGACCACGATGACCGGGTTCTTCGCCTGCATGATCTGCGCCGTGATGGCGGTGATGCCGGCGGGATCGGGCCGTGGCGCGGTGTACATTTCGCGCGAGGCGGCGGCGGCGTTTTCGGTTTCCTGCTCCATGACATTGATCGGCAGGGCGACAAAAACCGGCCCGGCGGGCGCTTCATTGGCGATCTTGAAGGCGCGCTGCATGATCGCGGCCATCTCGTCGGCGCGTTCCACCTGGACGCTCCACTTGGTCACCGGCGCCGCCATGGCGACCAGATCATGGCCCAGAATGGGGTCGCGCAGGCGCAGGCGGTTGTCCTGTTGCCCGGCGGTCACGACCATGGGCGAATTCGCCTTCAGGGCGCCATAGATCATGCCGATACCGTTGCCCAGGCCCGGCGCCACATGCAGGTTGACCAGCGGCGTCTTGCCGCTGGCCTGGGCATAGAAACTGGCCGCGCCCACGGCGATGCCCTCATGCAGGGCGACCACATACTCGATTTGCGGATAGCTTTGCAGGCTGTCCAGCAGCGGGCTTTCCGTGGTCCCTGGGTTGCCGAATATCCGCTCCACGCCGTGGGCCACCAAACTGTCCATGAATACCTGTCGTCCGCGCATGTCTTCCTCCTCTTAAATCTTGATAATTTATACAATCCGTGTGTCGTGGCGGCCCCAATAGCGGTCCTTGATCAGGCGCTTATACAGCTTGCCGTTTTCGTGCCGGGGCAATTGCGCTTCGAAATCCACGCTGCGGGGGCATTTGATGGCCGAAAGATGGTCCCGGCAATAGCTCAAGAGCTCCGCCTCCAGGGCCGCGCCGGCCTGGCTGGGATCCATGGCCTGAACCACCGCCTTGACCGCTTCGCCAAACTCCGGATCGGGGACCCCGACCACGGCAACGTCAAAAATTTTCGGGTGGCTGACCAGCAGATTTTCGACTTCCTGGGGATAAATATTGACGCCGCCTGAAATGATCATGAAGGACTTTCTGTCGGTCAGATACAAAAAGCCCTCTTCGTCCTGATAGCCCACATCACCCAAGGTCGACCAGCCGCGCTCGTTACGGGACTCCGCCGTGCGTTCGGGGTCGTTGTGATAGGTGAACTCCGGCCCGTCCGAAAAAAAGATCGCGCCGGGGCTGCCCGCGGGCTGTTCGACACCGTCATCATCAACGATATGCAGGGTGCCGACCAGCGCCTGCCCGACCGAGCCCGGATGGGCCAGCCATTGCTCTGAATTGATGGCGCAAAATCCATTGCCCTCGGTGCCAGCGTAATATTCGTGCAGAACCGGCCCCCACCATTCGATCATGTCGCGCTTGGTCTGCTGGGGGCAGGGTGCCGCGGCATGGATGGCCACGCGCATGCTGGACAGATCGTATTTGCCGCGTGCCTGGCTGGGCAATTTCAACATCCGCACGAACATGGTCGGCACCCATTGGCTGTGGCTGACCTGGTGCCGCTCGATCAAGGCCAAGGCGCCTTCGGGATCGAAGCGTTCCATGACGATCGTGGTGCCGCCCTTGCGCAATATGCCCATGTTGAAACGCAGGGGCGCGGAATGATACAGCGGCGCGGGCGAGAGATAGATCGTCGCCTCGGTCACGCCATAAAGCGTGCCAAACAGATCGACCGAGTCTCTGGGCGTGCCCAGGGGTTCGCCGGCAATCGGTCTCTTGATGCCCTTGGGGCGGCCCGTGGTGCCGGATGAATACAGCATATCGGCACCTTCATATTCGTCCGCGATGGGCGAGGGGGGCTGTTCGGCGACGGCCTCTTCATAGGATTGAAAGCCGGGCATCGCCTCGCCCACCATCAATCGTGTCTCCACGCCCGGCATCAATGCCGCCAGTTCGGCGGCGACGTCAGCCTTGGCCCGCGAGGTCACGAATACCCTGGCGCCGCAATCGCCGACGATGAAAGCCACCTCCTCCGCCGTCAGGTAGGACGAGATGCAGGTGTAATATAGTCCCGCCCGATGAGCCGCCCAGCAAATCTGCAGATAGGCGGCATTGTTCTCCATATAGATCGCGATACTGTCGCCTAGCTTCAGGCCCAGGCTTCGGAACAGATGGGCGCCCCGGTTCGAGCCTTCATTCAGTTCGCGGTAGCTGACAACCTGGCCGCTGTTGGCCATGATATAAGCCGCCTTGTCCGGGTTCGAGGCGGCATGAATTCCGGGATGCATGGAAAACTCCTGAGATACACGAGTGCGATGGCCGGCAACTTATACCAGTTATACCAGCCGGCGGAAAACGGATAGCCGACAAGACGGTGTTCGGCTATTGCATGGGTCGATGCATTTAAGTTGGAGGCCGCGATGAGCGAGAAATGGTTCGAGGATTTCAAGGTCGGCGACAAGATTATCTCGCCCGGCAAGACCGTGACCGAGGCGGAGATCATCAACTGGGCCTTTCAGTTCGACCCGCAACCCTTTCACATGGACAAGGTCGCCGCCGAAGCCCACATGTACGGCGGCTTGATCGCCTCGGGCTGGATGTTGGGCACCTATTCCTTTCGCCTGTTCATGCTGGCCAACCCCTGGGCGCCGGAAGCCTCGCTCGGCTCGCCGGGACTCGATCAATTGCGCTGGATCCGGCCGGTCAGGCCGGGCGATACCATTCATGTGGAAGTCACGATCGCCGACAGCCGCCTCTCCGCCTCCAAACCGGGCCAGGGCATTGTCGGCATGGAATGGCGGCTGTGCGATCAAAATGACGAGACGGCCATGACCATGCGGTCCATACAATTACTCAAGTGCCGCCCCTAGACTTTTTTTGATATTCATCGAATCAAATCTAGCTTTTATCGTTCACGCCAGTGCGCTGAAGCGCACGGCTCCACTAGGGCGGCGCATGGGCGCCCGGCCGCCGTCGCAGCCTTGCCCGCCTATTTTTCCGGAATGAACTTGTTCGCCTTCAGGTCCTTTATCAGCGCCGGCCAGGCGCGGACGACACTGAGAAAGCTGCCGAGCACCCGGTGCGATGTGCTCGGCTCCGCAATGGTTCCTAAAATGGTGGAGGCGGTGTAAACGCGGCCGTCGGCGACAAACACGCGGATTGGCAGCATTCGGGCATTCCAGGCATTGCTCCATTGCAGCAACTTTGGCTGGTGTTCCTTCTTGATGCCGATATCCGCCGTGGCGGCAATTTTGATCGTTTGCGAAACGGCATTGCCGTCCTTGTCCCGGGCGACGATGGC
Source organism: Alphaproteobacteria bacterium (assembly GCA_029937535.1). GTDB lineage: Bacteria > Pseudomonadota > Alphaproteobacteria. The sequence continues at coordinate 4,848 of JAPYPT010000023.1, read as the reverse complement.
CGTGTCAATCACGCTGTAGATGCGGGGCATGCCCTGGCTTTCGTTATCGCGGAAGGAAACGACCAGACGCAGGTTGTCGGGATTGTCATTGACCAGTTTGAGGGAGGAATCCAGTTGCAACTGGTCCTTCAGCAACTTGGCAATGGCGATCTCGGTATCCTTGGCCGAATTGGTAACCGGAATGGGCACCGAGGACCGATTCACCTCGCTGGGTTTTGATTTCTTGTCCTTATTCTGGGCCACTGCCGGCAGCGTTACGAGGGCCGCCAGCAGAACGGCGGCCAAGGGGAAAAATTCACGTAACATTCCAGCCTCCAACAGGTTGCGGTTGCCCTATAGTGGTATAGGGAATGGCAAGCGTCAAACGATCCCATAGAGCAATTTTCAATCGCTCTTTTCTTAAGAGTCCGAGCATGTTTTGAAACAACATGCTCCTGGGATTTTTGGGGATCTAACATTGAGGAACCAAAATTCATGAAGTTCGGAATTATGACCGGGGCCGTGCCCGATCCAGCGGCGACCATCGATAACTTCATCGCCCAGGCCAGGGATGTGGAAGCGCGGGGCTTCGCATCGTTCTGGCTGGCGAATATCCGCAGTCATGACGCGGTCATGGCCATGGCCATGGCGGGGCGTGAAACCACCACCCTGGAGGTCGGCACGGCGGTAACGCCGATCCAGCCACGCCATCCCACCGCCCTGGCGCAGCAGGCCTTGACGGCCTCGGCCATGGCCCGCGGCCGCTTCACCCTGGGCGTGGGATTGTCCCACAAGGTGATGATCGAGGACGTCCTGGGCCTATCCTACGCCCAGCCGGCCAAGACCATGGATGAGTATCTCGAGATACTGGGACCCTTGCTGATGGGCAAGGAGGCCGTTTTCAGGGGGGAATTATATCGAAGTAAAATAGCCATGGAGGTTGGCGACGCGGCCAATCCCGTGCCTTTGATCATCGCCGCCCTGGGGCCGATGATGCTGAATTTGGCCGGCCGCTGTTCGGACGGCACGGTGCTGTGGATGACCGGGGCCCGCACCATCGCCCAGCATGTGGTCCCCGCGATCAGCGATGGGGCGCGCGTGGCCGGGCGCCCGGCGCCGCGAATCATCGCCGGCTTCCCCATGGTCCTGACCGAGAATGCGGACGAAACCCGCGAGAAGGTCGGCCAGATGCTGCAGGTCTATGGCCAATTGCCGTCCTACCGCGCCATGATGGATCGCGAGGGCGCCGCCGGACCCGGCGACATCGCCCTGATCGGTGACGAGGCGGCGTTGGATGAAGCCATCGCCAAGGTCTCCGATGCGGGCGCCACGGAAATGATCGCTGTCCTGTTGGAAACCGAACCCGGCGCGAAGGCCCGCACCCTGGACTATCTGCAAAGCCGACTCTAGACCATTTTCGATTTCATCGAATCCGGTCTAGCCTTCTTCGCTCACGCTTGTGCGCAAAAGCGCACCGCTCCGCGTGGGCGGCGCATTGGCGCCGGGCCGCCGTCGCGGCCTTGTTCGGCCATTTCAATCCCGAAAATGGACTAACAGCCTGCTAAAAGAAACGGCCCGCGCCCCAGAAACAAGGGCGCGGGCCATTGCCGATTGCATGTACTTATTGCACGCCGTAGGCCAGCATGGCGTCGGCGATCTTGACGAAGCCGGCCACGTTGGCGCCCATGAGATAGTCGCAGCTGCCATTGACGCCCTTGCCCTCGCCATATCGATAGCAACTGTCGTGGATACCCTCCATGGTGCTCAACAACAGTTTCTGCAATTCATCCTCGCTCCATGAAATGCGGGCGGAGTTCTGGCTCATTTCCATGCCCGAGACGGCGACGCCGCCGGCATTCGCGGCCTTGGACGGGCCATACAGGATACCAGCCGCAAGGAAGGCATTGATGCCTTCCACCACGGTCGGCATGTTGGCGCCTTCCGAGATGCCCTTGCAGCCATTCTTGATCAGCAGCTTGGCCTCGTCCTCGTCAATCTCGTTTTGCGTGGCGCAGGGAATGGCGTAGTCGCAGGGCACGCCCCAGGGCCGCCCTTCATGGTAGGTGGCGGAGGGATATTGCGCCACATATTCCGAAATCCGGCCCCGGCGCACATTCTTCAATTCCTTGATCCATTCCAGCTTTTCCTCGTCGATACCGTCGGGATCATGGATGTAGCCGCCCGAGTCCGATAAGGTCAGCACCTTGCCGCCCAAATGCCGGGCCTTTTCCGCCGCGAAGGTGGCGACGTTTCCCGAACCCGAGATCACCACCGTGGCGCCATCAAGCGAGCCGCCGATCTTGTCCAACATGCATTGCAGGAAATAGATCGCGCCATAACCCGTGGCTTCCGTACGGATCAGGGAGCCGCCGAATTCCAAACCCTTGCCGGTCAAAATGCCCTCGAATTTGTTGGTCAGGCGTTTGTATTGTCCGAACATGAAGCCGATCTCGCGGGCGCCAACGCCGATGTCGCCGGCGGGCACATCCGTGTTGGGGCCGATGTGGCGGCATAATTCGGTCATGAAGGATTGGCAAAACCGCATCACTTCGTTGTTGCTCTTGCCCTTGGGATTGAAGTTGGCGCCGCCCTTTCCGCCGCCCATGGGCAGGCCGGTCAGGGAATTCTTGAACTGCTGCTCAAAGCCCAGGAATTTCAAAACGCTTTCATTGACGGTGGGATGGAAACGGCAACCGCCCTTGTAGGGGCCGATGGAGTTGTTGAACTGCACCCGCCAACCGCGGTTGACCCGGATGTTGCCTTCATCATCCTCCCAGCAGACGCGGAAGCTGATGATCCGGTCCGGCTCCGTCATGCGTTCCAGGATCTGCATCTCGCGGTAAATGGGATTGGCGTCGATATAGGGCAGGATGGTGCCCGCGACCTCGTGAACCGCCTGCAGAAATTCAGGCTGTCCCGGATTGCGTTTCGTGACGCCGTCCATGAAATGTTCAAGGGTTACTGCTTCTACCATGTTGATTTGCCCCCATTCGGCTCGCGGTCATTTGCTTGATGTGGTTTGTATTGGTCTCTTGAATGCAAGAGTGTGACACAATATCGCGTTGCCGCATTAGCGTTCCTTTTAATTCAACGCTCGTCCAGGCTTCGTGTGCAATACCTTCATCTTCATCATGCGCGGGACTGCCGGGCAAAGCTTCGTTATGGAACAACTCACAATTTGGCTATAGTCGCGGTGCGTGGCCAATAGCAGGCGGGACCGGTACATGGCAGGGGATCAGGGCAGCGATCGGGATGTTTATGCCGATGTCGTGGCCGTCGAGTTTGCCGACATTGCCGATGCATCGGAGATCATGCAGTTTCATGCCTATTGGCGTTCCATCGCCAAGGCGGATGCCTTGCCGGCCCGCCGGGACATGGATCCCGTGGATATCCCGACGATCATTCCCTGGATGTTCCTGATCGATGTATTGCGTGCCGATGACACATTGGATTTCCGGTTTCGCCTGATCGGCACCCGCAACGGCGACCTGGTGGGGCAGGATGCGACGGGGAAGCGGGTGCATGATGCCTTTCCCGAAGCCACCGCCAACCTGATGTCCCGCTCCTACGCGGAGGTCGTGGCGGAAGGGCGGCCCCTGTGCTGGCGGGCCTCGGTGCCGGATACGGACCGGGCCCACATAGAATGCTACCGGGCCCTGTTCCCTTTCGCGGCCGATGGCCGGACGGTGGATATAATCGCGGGCCTGTTGATGCCCGTCGACAATATCCGGCGCTAGACAGCCAGTCGGGCAGGGTAAATCAGTTGATGCCAATGGGCCGGTTGATCGTCTTGATGTGCGCCTTTCTGGGCCTGACCCTGTTGGGCATGCACGCGGTGCCGGCCCTCCTGCCGCTGTTCGTGGATCTGTGGTCGTTGAGCAATACCGAGGCCGGATGGATCGCCGGCATTCCCTACCTAACCTATCTTATCGGCGTTTCCTTCGTCGGCATAACCGACCGGATCGATGCCCGCCGCATGCTGATCGCCGGCGCCTGCATCAATGTACTGGGCTATGGCGGCATGGGTTTCGCCGACGGCTTTTGGAGCGCCATGGCGTTCCGCACCTTGCAAGGCCTCGGCCTGGCTTGGACCTTCATGCCCGGCATCAAGGCCATCGCGGATCGCGTCACGGGAGGCGACAAGGGGCGGGCCACCTCCCTCTATGTTTCCTCCTTCGCCGTCTGTTCATCGTTTTCCCTGGTCATCGCGGCCGAGATCACGGATGCCTTTGGCTGGGAATGGGCCTTTACCCTGCCCGCCATCTCCAACCTGATGGCCGCCGCCCTGATCCTGTTGCTGCTGCCGCCCGTGACGCCGGCGGCGGCCACGGGACCGCAAGCTCGCTTCAAGATCATCCCCGATTTTCGCCCGGTGCTTCAGAACCGCGTGGCTCTGGGCTACATCATCGCCTCCTTCACCCATAATTTCGAACTGCTGGGCGTGCGCGCCTGGACCGTGACCTTTCTGACCTGGGCCGTGGCCACGCGGGGCGATATTCCCATCGATTTCAATATTCCCCTGGTCGCCACCCTGTTGATCCTGATCGGCGTGCCAACCTCCATGGCGGGCGGCGAACTGGGCCACCGCATCGGCTATGCCAGGGCGGCCTTCCTGGTCATGGCCGCCTCGGCCCTGGCGGCGGCCTTCGTGGGTTTCTCGGCGGCCTGGCCGTTGTGGCTGTTGGCCGGCCTCGTCCTCGCCCACAATTGTTTCGTCCTGGCCGATTCCGGCGTCCTGAACGGCGGCGCCCTCAACGCCGCCGCCCCCGGCCAGGAGGGCAACACCGTCGCCGCCTTCGGCGCCGCGGCCGCCGCCGGTGGCCTGGTCGGCCCCGTCCTGTTCGGCGCCATCCTCGATCTGACGGGGGC
>JAPYPT010000022.1 GCA_029937535.1 Alphaproteobacteria bacterium | reverse complement strand
TGATCGGCGTGCCGGACGGCTTTCACGCGGAATATTTCAACAGCGAAGGCGGCATGATCAACCCCTGGGGCGGCATCGAGGCCATGCTGACCCACGCGGTTTCCCATTGCTTCAACGTCCCCTCGGCCCATGCGCCGATGATGGAATCCCGCGAAATACTGAACGAGGATCCGGGCCGGGTCGACCCGCGCATGGCGGCGGAGGCCATTTCATCGTCGTTTTTTCAATGCGTCCTGAAAGGCCTGAAACAATCCCCCAGAATTGTTACCGATCCCGACCATATGACGGCCGGCGGCGTCCTGACGGCCCGGGATATCTCCTGTCTGGTGTTGCCGGATGGATGCATCGGCCTCCCCACCCTGGCCGCGCTGGAGCAGGGCATCCCCGTCATTGCCGTGCGCGAGGGCAGCGGCCTCAAGGCCGGGGACCTAAGCCGCCTGCCGTGGCGGGAAAACCAGCTTTTTGTGGCCGAAAATTACTGGGAGGCCGCCGGCATATTGAGCGCCCTTCGGGCCGGCATTGCGCCGGGTTCGGTCAGACGCCCGTTTGCCCGGTTGGATGTGAAAACCTGGCGGGTGGCGGGCGCAGATATCTTTCACTGATCCAAACACACGGGAGGCGCTATGGGACAGGTATTACACGGCAGCGTCACGACCACGCACGCCATCAGAGTTGCGATTTCTAGGACCAAATTTCCGAGATGGTGGCCTAACTGTGCTGAAAGGCATACTTTGAGATAGTATTCAGTCGACAGTTTCCATCACGCAACAATTCAATGTCTGCAAATCGTTTCGGACTATTCGCAAGCACGCTTTGCCCATTTATAAATAACACTTTCCGCACGAGGGTTAGGTCTCAAAGTATACTTTTCTATCCACTTATTTGAAACGCAATTGCAATAACCCGGTTTAGTGTCGAGGCCTTTTTCTTGCCGTAATTTCACATATCTTTCACAGCCTTTAGAATATTTTTTCCTCATACCTGCTACATTGAGACAGGTAGGCATTTCAAGTAAACCCTCTAGTACAGAAACTATGTTTTTAGTGTCTTTATAGGGGGTACGACGACTGAAGTATTCCCTTTGAATACATTCGCAATCATAGATTGTACTGTGGCCAGACTCACAATATCCAAGCAACTTTTCACTTCTCGATTTCACTTGAGCTGCCGTGAGTGGTGAGGGATCAAAATATTTCGCATTAATTTTTACAAAACGTTCAAAACTTTTAAACTTCCACTCACCACAATTACGCTTTGATTTAGCTTCGGAATGATATGCTTTTTCATATTTAGAAATACTGTGGGGAACGAATTTCGCCTTAAATTTTAATCCACTTCTATTTACCTGCTCCAAAAATTCTGCATGCAAACGTTTTACGGTGTCCCGATAAATATGATTTCGATATCCTTTACAATTAGACATATATTTATCTCGTAAAATAATTTTTTTGGCTAATTTGCCTAAACGCGCCATGAAACTTACTTGGCGTTTTGGTGCAGACACACCGCTTACCGTCAAACTTTGTAATAACTTGGAATCTTTATCATTCAGTACAGATTTTTGCTTACGGGACATGCCATTTTCTCTTGTTTTTTCCGTTAGGCTTTGCGCCAACGGAGGCCTTTGAGACAAACGTTTCTTTTCGGCAAGTCGTTCCTTTTTAGCAAGTCGTTCACTCGGCGTAAGATCTTTACGCCTTGGTTTCGCGACAACCGTCTCCAATGTTGCACCTTTTAGCTGGCGAAGAATATCCTCTATTTCCGATCTTAATTTTTTTGAGTAGGCTCTATATCCATCTTGTTCGGAAAGGCCCGCACATGATTGTCCAATTCTTTCCTCACGTTTTTGGACTTTATCGATTTCGTTTTGGCTCGAACGATCAAATTCTTGCATTGCAGTTTTAATACTCTCTGGACGCAAACGTCTGATATGTTCAAGGCACCGGCGGTGACGGCGCGGGGAGTGCCCCCACGCCCATGGCTACCGATGCCAGCGCCAAGCCGTTTTGTCCACTGTCCCGACAATGTCCAAGACTTGAAAAAGTCATAATAAAGTCACGAAAAAAATTCTGAGTGGACAATCCAAGTCGGCCCGGAACAACGCTAAAATTTTTACAAAGCATGTTCCTCTTAGGCATGCTCGGACTCTTGGGAGAAGAGCAATTGATCCAATTATTCGGGTCGTGCAGGCAACTCAGATTAATTGAAAATTGCTCTAGTGTCGTGGCTTGGATGTGGATATAAATGCCTGGAAATGGCAGACTCAAAAGGGTAAATGGGCGCTGTATGAGTGTTTGAGTGTGTTGTTGAGTAGTTGCGAACAGATTGCCCGCGCACCAAAGTCCCCTTAGAGGAAATTGGCGATTCGCCGGTCAATGCCGTTGAACATCGTTGTACTAGGGATTTAGGAAATGAGAACTGACAAGAAAACCACCACGACGTGTTTTTTATTGGTGCTAACCATGTTGTTTGGCTTTATGGCCAACGCCCATGCGGCAGACCTAGCCGCCGGCAAAAAGGTCGCTAAATCTAGCTGTAAACAATGTCACGCTTTCGTGGCTGGTAAGAACAAAATTGGTCCGACTTTATTTGGAATTATCGGCCGCGTCGCGGGAACAGCGGAAGGTTACAAATTCAAGCCTGATATGATTGCGGCTGGAAAAAAGGGCCTGGTTTGGGACAAAGAAACATTTTCAAAGTATATGGTCATGTCCAATAACAAACGCAAAAAATACATCGGGTCATTGATCGGAAAGTCCAAAGCGAGTTTGAAAATGAATGCAAAGAAAATCAAAGGCAAGAAATTGGAAAATTTGTTGGGATATTTGGAAACCCTAAAATAGGAAACCATGGCGGATAGTCTGGGTATTGGTGATTGAGAGTACCAATCCCGCCATTGCACTGCTTGCCGCGATCTCTGGTTTCAATCTGCACGATTTTGAACCCAAAAATCACGGCCGTATGAATTTGTGTGTGAAGAGTTCCGCGGCGGCGGAAATTGGGGACACGGAAGCTGCAATTTCATACATAACCCAATGCTAGGAAACCAGCGTTGTCGATGACGAGAACCGGGCAGCCACGCCCATGGTTACAGACGTCAGGGCCAAGCCGATTTGTCCGCTGTCCCGGCAATGTCCAAGAATTGAAAATGTCATAACTAGTTTGCGCTCGATAAACGCCGCCAGCCTAAATGATACCCGCTTTTTCGAGGCGGCGAATTTCGTCTTCGTCCAGCCCTAGAAGGCCGCCGAGGATCTCCTCCGCGTGGCTGCGGGGCAATGGCGCGGGGGAGTGGTATCCCGTCTCGGCGTCGCTGAATTTGAGCGGAAATCCAGGCGCGCCGATGCCGGCCAAGGGCCCCAGGGTCGGATGGTCCAGGTCCACATACATGCCCCGTTCACGCAAATGGGGCCAGGCAGCCAAATCTTCCGGGCCGTGAATGGCGGCGGCGATGGCGCCTTCTGCGCGCGCATGGGAAACCGCCCCGGCGGTATCGACGGTTTCGGCCCAGCTCTGTACCAGCCGGTCCACCGCGTCGTTGTGAGCGAGGCGCCATTCGATGCGGCCCCAATCGGCGTCATCAATCAATTCTGGCCGGCCAATGGCCTTGAGCATGCCCCGCCACTGCTCGGTGGTCGCGGCACCCAGAACAACCCAGCCATCCTTCGTGCGATAGGTGTTGATCGGCGAAAACCGCTGGATACGGTTACCCTGCCGCACCGGAACGCCCATCCGTTCGTACCAATCGATCGGGTCGTCGTAGAGAAGCGAAAACAGGCAATCGACCATTGAAACATCAACGTACTGCCCCGCGCCGGTCTTCTCGCGGTCATAGAGGGCGGCCAGGACACCGGACATGGCGAAGGTGCCGGCGATGGCATCCGACAGCGCGGTCCCGGCTTTCAGGGGCGGCTGTCCGGGCAGGCCGGTCACGCTCATCAGGCCGGCCGCCGCCTGCTCCGTGATATCAAAGGCTTTGAGGTCCTTGTCCGGGCCGCTGGAGCCATAGCCGGTGAGTGAGCAATAGAACACGCGCGGATTGCGCGCCGCGATGGCCGGGTAGTCGATGCCCAGGCGCGCGGTCACGCCGACGCTGAAATTCTCGATCACCACATCCGCCCTGTCGACCAGGCGCATGAACAAGGCGACGCCGTCGGGTTGTTTCAGGTCAAGGCAAATGGCCTTCTTGCCGCGCGCGCGTTTGAGATAGTTCACGTTCAGATCATCGGGCGACTGGCGCTCCAGAGAAACACCGTGCGGGCCGGCATAGGGCGGCGCGGCGGCAATGGTGTCGGCGGAGGCCGGGGAATCGACGCGGATGACTTCGGCGCCAAGACCGGCCAGAAACAGCGTCGCCTGGGGACCGGAAAAAAACTGCGTCAGATCAAGTACACGCACACCATCCAGAATACGATGCATCGTTGATTACGCCAGGAGGGCGATGATTTGGGTACCATCACGCATATTCAAAAACCGGTTTTCCATACAATGCCTCGATTAGATCAGCTCGCCCATCCCGCCGCAAGCACACCGCCCGGAGTCAGCGGCCCGCATATAATTTTCCATGGAATGACTTTTCCATCTATTATTCGTGCAAAATTGCAATCAACGGTAGGGAGACATTTGCGATGAAAATCAAACGCGTGGAACACATCGCCATCGCGGTTCACGATATGGCGGAATCCATGGCCATGCTGGAGCGTACCCTCGATCTCAAACTCGACTACGAGGAAACCATCGGCACCACAAAACTGGCCATGTTTCCCGTCGGTGAAACATCACTGGAATTGTTGCAGACGGACGACCCAGCCTCTCCGGTGTCGGAATGGATCGCCGAGCGGGGGCAAAGCCTGTTCCACCTGTGTTTCGAGGTCGAGGATATCGACGCCGCCCTGGTGGAATTGCGCGAGAAGGGCGTGAAATTATTGGATGAGACGCCGAAGGGCGGCCACGGCGGCAGCCGCATTGCCTTCCTCGACCCGGTCTCAACAGGCAATATCCTGATCGAGCTGGCCGAATTGCCAGCCGATCATCAATAGACTATTTTCGCTCACGCTTGTGCGCAAGGGCGCACCGCTCCGCGCGGGCGGCGCAGGGGCGCCGGGCTGCCGTCGCAGCCTTGTTGCGTTCCATACCGAGAACGACCTAGAGCAACCCGCATTCAATTGGATTCAATTGAATGCGGATAAGTTGCTCGATCTTAAAGGTTTTAGCGCATGGCCTCGCGTTCAATTGAACGCGACATGCGCTAACCGTATTCCTTCAAGGTCCGCCGGGCGATGACCATGCGGTGAACTTCCGATGGGCCCTCGTAAATCCGCGCCAGGCGCAGGCGTTGCGACATGATGGCGAAGGGCAACTCGCGGGACATGCCCATGGCGCCAAAGCTTTGCATGGCGTTGTCCAGGACCTCGGTCGCCATTTCCGTGGCGAAGACCTTGATCATCGAGGCGGCGGTGCGGACATCCTCGCCCCGGTCCTGTTTTTGGGCCGCGTCCATGACCATCAGGCGGGTGGCGTGAATTTTGGTGGCGGCATCGGCGATCCACCATTGGATGGCCTGGCGGTCGCTTAATTTCGCGCCGAAGGTTTGGCGCTGCTGGGTATGTTCACACATCATTTTGAGCGCCCGTTCCGCCATGCCGACGCACATGGCGCCCATTTCCAAACGGCGCACGGTCAGGCGTTTTTGCATGGGCGCGAAGCCTTGGCCGACCTCTCCCAGCACCTGGCTGTCCTTGAGCCGTAGATCATCCATCACCAGTTCGTAAGTCCGGGCCCCGCCCAGCATGGGAATTTCCCGCTCGATCATGAAGCCGGGCGTACCTTGATCGACGATGAAGGCGGTAATGCCGCCGCGCGCGCCCTTGTCCGGATCGGTCACCGCCATGAGGATGATGAAGTCCGATTTCGGCACGTTGGAGACCCAGATCTTGCGCCCGTTGATGACCCAACTATCGCCGTCGCGGACGGCGGCGGTTTTCATATCCGCCGGATCGCCGCCCGCGCCCGGCTCGGATATGGCGATACAGGACTTCATCTCACCCTGGGCATAGGGCTGCATGTATTTCACCTTCTGCTCGGGCGAGGCCACGGCCATCAGCATGTGCAAATTCGGTGAATCTGGCGGGAAAATAAACGGCGTCACCGTGCTTTTGAGGTTTTCCTGGATTGCCAGCATGACTGGTGTCCGCAAATTGACGCCGCCCACTTCCTCCGGTGCGTCCAGGGCCCAAAGGCCAAGCTGCTTGCATTGCGCCAGCAGAGGCTCCTCCTCCTCCGCCGTCAGCGCATGCGGTCCACCCGCCGCCTCCCGCGCCATCACCGCCTTTTCCAGGGGCATCAATTCGTTCTCGACGAATTTTTTGACGAGATCGATGATCATCCGCTCGTCTTCGGCATATTCCGTCGTCATGGCGAACGGTCCTTTTCGGCTCTTATTGGGATAAATTCAGCGTAGCACCATTTCGGCGCGGCGGAAATCAGGAGGCCAGGAGCTCGTGCACGGCCGCATCGATGAAGCGGCCGTCTTCGGCGCTTTCCGGCCAGGAGCCGGCCATGTGGCCCCAGATCGATGGGATCGGGCGCAATTCGGCGTTCGGCATGCGGGCAACCTCGCGGCGGTTGTCTTCGACCCTGAAGTAAAGATCGCTTTGTGACGGCATCACCAGGGCCCTGGCCTGGATGGCGGCCAATGCGGCATGGAAATCGCCGTGGTAGATATCGTTCGTGCTGATGTCCGCCTGATCCCAGGACCACAGCATGGCAAGGATATCGTTGGCGTCGGAGCGGCGCAGAAAGCCCTCCCAGCGGTCGACCACAAAATCCTCCATTGAGGCATAGCCCATGTGCCGCCAGGTCTCCTCGCGGTAAAACGCCTGGCTCATCCCCCAGCCGGCATAAACACGGGCCATGGCCAAAAGGCCGCGCCGGGGCGGGCTATGGAACCAGCCATCGCGCCAGGTTTCATCCGCCGTCAGCGCCGCCCGAAGGCCTTGCAGGAACACCCGGTTATGCGGGCTGGGCCGGGCCGCACCGCAAATGCAGCAGATCCGCGCGACCTGGTCCGGAAACAAGGCGCCCCAGTGGAAGGCCTGAATGGCCCCCATGGAGCGGCCGTAAACCAGGGCGATGCGTTCAATCCCGAAGACCTCCTCCAACAATCGATGCTGCGCCATCACATTGTCGTAAATCGTGAAGCGCGGCGCCCGGCCACGATCTTGGGGTGGCACGGCATTGCTGGGCGAGGACGATAGCCCGTTACCGAACAGGTTGATGATGACGATGAAGTATTTCGACGGGTCCAGCGGGCGGCCTTCCCCTACGATCCCTTCGATATCACCATGCCGGGCGCCGAACGGCGTTGGATAGACAATCACGTTGGATTTGTCGGGCGCCAATTCGCCATGGGTCGTATAGGCCAGTTTGGCGCCGCGGCAGGTGATCCCCGATTGCAGCACGACATCGCCCAAATCGTAGACCTGATAACCGGCCATCCCAGCCCCGCTGTTCCGTATGGCTAAATTTGAACGACCGGCGGCGCGGCCCTACTCGGCCGACACGGCTTCGGGCTGTCCCACCACTTGCAGGGCGAAGCCCTCGTAACCGGCGGCAGCGACCTCGTCGCATTTCGCGCGATAGGCATCGACGCCCCCGATATAGGGCAGAAACAGGCGCGGCTTGCCGGGAATATTGGCCCCCATGTACCAGGAATTCGCCTGCGGATAGAGTGTCTCGTAGGCGACATCGTTGACATGCGTGACCCAGGCATCCTCGGCCGCGCGGTCCGGTTCCATGGTATCGAGATTGTTATTTCGAAGGTATTCAATGCCGTCCGTCACCCAATCCACATGCTGTTCGATGGAAACCATCATGTTGGAGAGGACGGACGGGCTGCCGGGTCCGGTGATCATGAACATGTTCGGAAAACCTTCCACCATCAGGCCAAGATAGGTGCGCGGTCCGGCCTGCCACTTATCGCCCAGGGTCCGCCCGCCGCGCCCCTGAATATCAATCTTCAGCAACGTTCCCGTCATGGCGTCGAACCCGGTGGCGAAGACGATGGCGTCAAAGGCGTAATCTTGTCCGCCGGTGACCAGTCCGTCCGGCGTCAGCGCCTCGATCGGCGCCTTGCTGACATCGACCAGGGTGACATTGTCGCGGTTGAAGGTTTCGAAATATTGGCTGTCGACGCAGATCCGCTTGGTGCCGATGGGATAACCCTTCGCCGCCAGCAGTTCCGCATTGACGGGATCGTCGACGATGGCGCGGATCTTGTCGCGGACGAAATCCGCCGCCTTGTCGTTCGAGGCCTGATCGATTGGCAGATCGTTGAAGGCGGCCATGAAATAGGTACCGCCGATCTCCCACCGTTCCTCGAAAATGCGTTGACGTTCCGCCTCCGTTACGGACATGGCCGAGACATCGTTCAGGTTCGCCAACACGCCGACGCGGGTTTGCCGCGCGTCCGCCCGGAATTTTGCGTAGTCCGATTTCCATGATTGTTCGTAGTCGGGCGTCATGGGACCATTACGGGTGGGAATGGAATAGTTCGGCGTGCGCTGGAACACGGTCAAATGCGCCGCCTGCTCCGCGATCACGGGAATGGCCTGAATGGCCGAGGAGCCGGTACCGATGATGCCAACCCGCTGATCGGTGAAATCGACCCCTTCATGGGGCCAGTCACCGGTGTGGTAGGTTTTGCCCTGATAGCTGTCCAGCCCCTTGAAATCCGGCACCTGGGTGGACGACAGACAGCCCGTCGCCATGACCACGAATTGTGCGGTCAGGTGCTCGCCGTGGTTGGTCTCGACCCGCCATTGGCCGTTCCCCTCGTCGAAATGCGCCACTGTCACCAGGGTATCGAAGTCGATATCGCGGCGCAGATCGAAGCGTTCGGCGACATGCTGGGCATATTCCAGAATTTCCGGCTGACCGGAAAAACGCTCGCTCCACTTCCATTCCTGCTGCAGTTCTTCCGAGAAGGAATAGGAATACTGCATGCTCTCCACATCGCAGCGGGCGCCCGGATAACGGTTCCAATACCAGGTACCACCCACATCGCCCGCAGCCTCGAACACACGTGTCCGCAGCCCCAGGGCGCGCAGCTTGTGCAACAGATACAGGCCGGAAAAACCGGCCCCCACAACAATAACGTCAACGACACTTGGTTTGACATTCGAATAGCTCGACGAACTGGATACCTGACTGGACACGGACGTCTCCTCTGAATGCATTTTGTTATAGGTCCATTTTACAGACGATTTCGCCCGGACGGTACAACGAATTTTGTGTCCCCATCCGGTTAATTCAGACATCCACTACCAATCGGGTTGCCGTACACATATTTATTTCTTCGGTTGCCATGTGCCATAAGCGAAAATCAAGCTGTACTAATATAAAGTTTCTGAACCACCAAAAAGGGCGCCTTGATGCCGGCGGGTGGGAGCCGTGCACCGCCGCTGTTGGCTTGATACCGCCACCGGGCGCCAAATCGTTATGAGTAATTCACGAATTATTGAACGCCTACTTAACGAAAATTAAGGATAATTCGACAACTAATAACAATTTGCCGAGTAGGAGTTTTTCCATAGGTCCTGAAACGCCTATCGTCGTTTACCAAATAGCGCGCGTAGTATCGACGGCTCTTTTCCGTTCCTTGGAAGCGGTTGGTGGTCCAGCCCTACATGGTCACTTTTGGGATCGCAGGTGGCATGATAATTCGCCGCAGACATCAATAATGACGTCGAACACAGTATCGAGACGACGCACGTAAAAGCTACGACACACGGTCTATTTCACCGCAAACTAATTTGGTTTGTCGATCCGTGAGAAAAAAAAGGCATCTGGATGCGGCGTTACTTTAGCGGGTTTTTGGTCAAAATCTTGAATGTATCCTGACGTTGGGAGACAACATTATGATTTGGCAATCGGTCGTTACAATGACGATCATCGACGTCATTGTCATCCTGCTCACCCTCGGCAGCTCTGTCCTCTTGTTCCGGAACCGCCAGCTCTTGTCCCAGTTGGGCGGCTTGTTTCCGGCAGCGATCATCATAGGTGCGTTGGCCACCCTGGCATTGATGTATCTCTACGACTTCGCCACCATGCACCTGTTCCCCATTTTCCTCGGCACGGAACGATCCATGGCGCTGATGAGAGAGTTTCATCTTGGCTACATATGGATTGGGATCGTTATTGTTTCCCTTCTATTGTTCCTTGGAATATTTCTCCTGATCAGCCGATTTGCCCAGCTCCACAAGCAACACCTTAGACAAAACGAGCAGCAGACGCGTCTCGTGGATGAACTTAAGCAGGCGAAGGCAGTGACGACGACGTCACATGAACTTTTGACCGACGCGATCGAAGCCCTATCCGACGGCTTTGTATTGTTCGATGCCAATGACCGTCTGGTCCTGTGTAATTCCAAATACAGGGAGCTACACCCGATTGTTGCCGACAAAATGGTGCCAGGGGCGACCGTCGAAGACATAATCCGCATCGCGGTCAAACGTGGACAACATCCCGAGGCAGCGGGACGGGAAGAAGAATGGATCCAACAACGGTTGGTCGCGTTTCGAAACCCAACGGTTTCGGTTGAACAGCAGTTAAAAAGCGGCGGCTGGTTGCGCGTTTACGAACGCAAGACTGTAGACGGGGCCACAGTCGGTATTCGCACTGACATCACGACTTTGAAGGAACGCGAGCACGCGCTTCGAGAAAGCGAAGAACGGTTCAAGGATTTTGCCAGCGCTTCCTCGGACTATTTTTGGGAGATGGATCGAGAACTCCGGTTTTCGTTCTTTTCCGATCGTTTCACCGACGTCACCGGGGTTTCGTCCGATTGGCTCCTCGGCAAAACCCGCCAAGTATCTGAAATTGAAAATCGAGCCGATCCGAATGCCTACCGCCAACACCTCAAAGATCTTGCCGCGCACCGTCCTTTCCGCAACTTTGTGCATTCTCGCGAGCGCTCCGAGGGAGAATTAGTTTACCTTTCGATTAGCGGCGTTCCAGTGTTCGACGAGGATGGAAAATTTTGTGGATATCGAGGTATTGGAACCGATATCACCGTACAAAAACGGGCCGAAAAAAGGCGCGACGAAGCCCTGGCAGAGACAGAAAGAGCGAACCGTGCCAAATCGCAATTTCTTGCTAATATGAGCCACGAACTTCGGACGCCTCTTAACGCTATCAGCGGATTTTCGCAAATGTTGACTGGCGAGCTTTTTGGCCCCCTTGGCTCGCCAAAATACAAAGAATATGCGGACGATATTAGTGCCAGCAGCAATCATCTATTGAGTTTGGTCAACGATATCCTTGATCTCTCGGCAATCGAGGCGGGGAAATATCCTTTGGTCAAGGAAAGCTTGATCGTTCATGAAATTATCGATGACTGCCGTCGATTTATTGCCACGGCGGCTGATCTCAAAGGCATCACTTACTCGGTTGAAATATCCGCGGACGTGCAGCCCCTGTTCGCCGACCGGCGTGCCTTAAAACAAATTCTGCTCAATGTTCTTTCCAACGCCGTCAAGTTCACGGCCGAGAATGGCCATGTTACACTCAAGGCAACTGCCTCGAATTGCCATCATGTCTTCGAAATTTGTGATACCGGCGAAGGCGTTTTGGCGGATCGGGTCCAGAGGCTCACTGAACCCTTTATCAGGAGTGATCCCGACCCCCATAAATCTCAAGAAGGCACCGGCCTCGGATTGGCGATTGTGAAGTTGTTGGTGGACCTTCACGAAGGAGAACTAACCATCGAAAGCGAGGTCGAAATTGGAACAATCGTGACGGTGGCTATTCCCAGCAAAACGCCGCAATTGAGCCGCGCAATCCAATGAAAGCCGAATTGGGCCGTATGTCATGAGTATCGTCAAGCCAGACGGCGCTGCGCAACTGCACGCAAGATGAAGGTGGGTGGCCCTTTGGGTTTGGTTATCCGAGACTGACCCGAACCACCTCAAGCTGCTGCCGCAATCGTGTCCAACACCACAAGGAGTTCGTGTCGTATATTGGATAGGCCATTCAGCTTGAATTTTGACGGCAATATAGCGGCGAAAATTTGACGGTCAGCGAGCACGAATTTTCAAACTCGCGAGGACCGAAATATCACCGCCCCGCGAAAACCGGATTCGCGGGCCGCAGTCGCCGTATCGCCCGCTTCATGCTACCAATGTCATCAATAGCCGAGAGTCTTCGGACAATTACGGCTAAATCAAAGGAATTTCGAGGAGCATCGAGCGATGTCATCACAATCGGCAACCGAAACTAAGGGGACCGCGGAAAAATCCGCTTCGCAATTTGATGCGATCATTGTCGGCGCGGGGGTCGGTGGCCTCTATGCGCTGCACCGTCTGCGCGGTATGGGGCTTAACGTCGGGGTCTTCGAGGCGGGGGCGGATGTGGGCGGCACCTGGTATTGGAACCGCTACCCGGGCTGCCGCTGCGATGTGGAGAGCATGGAATATTCCTATTCCTTCTCCGAGGACCTGCAGCAGGAATGGCGATGGCCGGAGCGTTATGGCACACAGCCGGAAATCCTGCGCTATGTCAATCATGTGGCCGACCGCTTTGATTTGCGCCGGGACATCCGCTTCAATACCCGTGTCCTCTCCGGCCAATTCGACGAGACGTCGAACCTCTGGACCCTCGTCACCGACAAGCACGGCGCTGTATCGGCCCCTTACTGCATCATGGCCACGGGCAACCTTTCAACGCCTCGTGTGCCGGACTTTGCCGGTCTGGAACGCTTCGAGGGCAAGTGGTACCACACCGGTCTGTGGCCCCATGAAGGCGTCGACTTTTCCGGCCTGCGGGTTGGTATCATCGGCACCGGTTCCTCCGGCGTGCAGTCGATCCCGATTATCGCCAAACAGGCAAAACACCTGCACGTTTTTCAGCGCACCGCGAACTTCAGCCTGCCGGCCCGCAATGCACCGCTGGATGCCGGGGTGGAGAAGCGCCACAAGGCGGAATACGCCGAACGCCGGGAAGCGGCCTATGACACCCCCTTTGGCATTGCCGGCTTCCCGCCGCCGACCAATTCCGCCCTTGAAGTCTCGGCGGAGGAGCGCGAGGCCGCCTATGAGGCAAAATGGGCGGAGGGGGGCTCCATCTCCTTCCTGTATGCCTACAACGACCTGCTGGTGAACAAGGCGGCCAACGATACGGCATCGGAATTCGTGCGCAATAAGATCCGCGCCACGGTCAACGATCCGGCGATCGCCGAACTATTGGCCCCCAAGGACCACCCCATCGGGACCAAGCGTTTGATCCTGGATAGCGACTATTACGAAACCTACAACCGCGACAACGTCACCCTGGTCGATGCCAGGGCGGCGCCCATCGAGGAGATCACGCCGGCCGGCATACGCACCAGGGACGCCGAGTACGACTTTGACGCCATCGTCTTCGCCACCGGCTTCGATGCCATGACCGGCGCTCTTCTCGATATTGACCTAACCGGCGCCAAGGGTGTGAAATTGGCGGACAAATGGGCCGATGGCCCGCGCTCCAATCTTGGCCTGATGATGGCCGGGTTCCCCAATATGTTCCTGATCACCGGACCGCAAAGCCCCTCGGTCAAGGCGCAGATGATCCTGGCCTGTGAACAGCATACGGACTGGATTGTCGATTGCCTGACGTATTTGCAAACGCATGGCCTGGCACGGATCGAGGCTGATCAAACAGCCGAAGACGAATGGGTCACCCATAACAACGAAGTGGCGGATGGGACGCTCTATCCGCTGGCCAATTCCTGGTATATGGGCGCCAATATTCCGGGCAAGCCGCGCATATTCATGCCTTATGTGGGCGGCTTTGACCGCTACAAGCGGACCTGTGACGAAATTGCGGCCAAGGGCTACGAAGGTTTTACCCTGACGCCCACGAGGCTTGAGGCGCTTGCCGGCGATTAGAGTAATTCCGATCTAGCGGGAATCGCGAAGCTAAACTAAGTGATTGGAAAAATTGCTCTAATCTTAAGAATCGGAGCATTCCTACTCGGAAATGCTCGAGAGGACGACTGAGAATGAGCCAATGGCGGTAGCCGAACAGACAGGGTTCGACACCAGCGGCCGCACGGCCGTATTGGCGGCCAGCGTGCTGGTGATCTTTCTGCTCGCCATGACCGTCACCATCGCCAATGTCTCGTTGCCGCAAATCCAGGGCTCGCTGTCGGCCACGCGGGACCAGGTCGCCTGGGTCGTAACCTCCTATCTGGTCGCCAACGCCGTCGGCCTGCCGGCGACCGGCTGGCTGGCTTCCCGGTTCGGCTCGCGCCAGTTGATCGTCTGGGGGACGATCGGGTTTTCCCTGGCGACCCTGGCCTGCGCCATGGCGCCGAACCTGGAAATGCTGGTGCTGCTGCGCGGTCTTCAGGGATTGTTAGGCGCGCCCGTGATGCCCTTGACCATGGCCCTGGTCATGGCCTCTTACCCACGCAGCCAGCATGGCGTGGTGACCTCGATCTTCGGTATCGGCGTCACCATCGGACCGGTTGTCGCACCTTGGCTGGGCGGTATCCTGACGGAGGAATATGGCTGGCGTTCGGTGTTTTATTTCTGCCTGCCGTTCGCGGTCCTGGCCAGCATGGCGGTCGTGGCGGTGATCCCCCACGATAAGCCACGGCCCGGCAACCGCCTGGATCTACGCGGCTTTGTCTTCTTCTCCATCGCCATCGCCTGCTTCCAATTGATGGTGGACCGTGGCGAGCGCAATGATTGGTTCGACTCGGTGGAAATCATCCTCGAATGTCTGGCCGGCGTGGTCTGTCTTTATCTCTTCATCGTGCATAGCCTGACCTGGCGCCGGCCATATATCGATCTGCGAATTCTGGCCAACCGCGATCTCGTCGTCGGGCTGCTGCTGGTCGCCGCGTTCGGCATGTTGAGCTATTCGCCGATCGTGCTGCTGCCCAACATGTTGCAAAACCTGCGCGGCTATCCGGAGGACACGATCGGCGGCCTGCTGGCGATCCGCGGCATGGGCTCGACCCTTGGTTTTGTCATTCTGCTTTGGGGGTCCCGTTACGATCCACGCATCTGGTTGTTTCTGGGCTTCGCCGCCCAGGTTTGGGTCGGCTGGGCGATGGCGATGTTCGATATCAACGTCACCTATTACCAGCTCGCCACGACCGGATTTATTTCCGGCCTTGGCATTGGTCTGGTCTGGGTTCCGCTGACCGTGATCACCCTGGGCGCGGTGCAGCCGGCCCAGTTCCCGTTGGTCACCTCGATCTTTCATTTGCTGCGCCTGTTCGGCAGCTCGGTGCACATATCGCTGTCGGTTGCCTTGGCGTTGCGCACATCAAAAATGTCGTTCGCCGAGATCGCGGAGCGGGTTCAGCCGGGCCGCCCCGCACTTTGGAACTGGGACGCGGCGGCGCCGGGCCTTCAACAGACCTTGCCAATCATCCACGAGATCGGCCGCCAGGCCTCGTTGATCGGCTATATCAACGCCTTCATGTTTTTCTCTCTGACGGCGCTGGTAGCCATGCCCTTGATCCTGGCGGTGCGCCCGCCCCGCCATTAGAGCAATTTTCCATGTGGCTTTTGCATGCTAAGTTACAGTTTGAGCCAACAACGACCGGAGGATGCCATATGCGGGACGCGTTTGAATTCGACACCAGCCAGATCGAATGGACCCATTTCGAGGGCAGTCCCCGGTTCGACTACCACATTGATTACGCCATTGCCGTATTGGCGGCGCAAGAGGAGCTAGGCGCGCTGGATTTGCTGGTCAAATGGGCGCCAAATGCCTATTGCCATTATCACCGGCATCTGGCCGCCACGACGACCCTGGTGCTCGAAGGCGAGCAGCATATCCTTGAAACCGGCGCCAACGGCAAAACCATTCAAAAAATTCGCAAGGCCGGTGACTACGCCCGCAGCCCGGGCGGCGATCTGCATATGGAGCGCGCCGGCCCAGACGGTTTGCTGGTATTCTTCGGCATGCAGACGGCGGATGGCCGGCTGTTCGAAACCATGGACAAGGATCATAATGTTTTGTCCACCGCGACCATCGCAAACTGTCAGGCCGGCCGCTTCAAGGACTGACGGGTAGGCGCATCACGGAGGAAAAATCAAAATGTCAGGTTTGATATCGGCGGACAGCCATGTCGTGGAGGGACGGGAGGTCTTCGCCGGCCTGGCCGAAAAATTCGGCGATGAAGCCCCCCGCATCATGGATGCGGGCAAGGAAATCGATGCCATCGTGATCCCAAGGCGGGGCCTTCACGGCACTGGCGCGGCACGGTTGGGCCTGGCGGGACTACGCCTGCGCGACGGCGCCAAAATCGTCCGCCGGCCGGGCCGCAAACCGGAAGTGGACGACCTGACCGACCCGGCCATCGTGGCGATCCTGAAACAAGGCTATGACGGACTGCGGGAGGGCATCCGCTCGGGCGCCAAGCGGTATCGGGATCAGGACGCCGACGGCATTGCCCTGGAATTGCTTTACCCCGGTTTTTTCGGCCTGTTCAGCCTGCCCAATGTGGAGCTGCTGGTGGCCTGCCAAAAAAACTACAACGATTGGGTGTTTGATTATGCGAGGGAGGCAAAGGGCCGCCTGGAAGGCTTGGCCGCCATCCCCCTGCAAGACCCGGAAGCCGGACTGGCGGAGTTGCGCCGGGCCATCGGCAAGGGTTTCAAGGGCGTTTGCATCCCCTGCACCTCGCCGGCGGAAAAACCCTACTTTGATGATTGCTATGATCCGATCTGGGCCCTGGCGGAGGAAGCGGGTATCCCAGTGTCCATGCATGTGGGCTGCAATGCCTACGTGCCCGGGCATTTGCGCCCGCCCGTCCCCGACCCCCTGGCCGCTTATGCCGGGTCGGCGGCGGCCATACAGCGCACCTTGGTGGAGCTGATCTGCCGTGGCGTGGCGGCGAAATTCCCCAAGCTGAATTTTGTCGTCAGTGAATTCAATGCCGGCTGGCTGGCTCATTGGCTGGACCGGCTGGACCAGGGCGTGGCCCGGGAAAACCGCTTCGGCCGGGGACCGTTCATGAACGAACGCCCCTTGGAAATCTGGCGCCGGCAGTTTTACACCACCATGGAGGACGACAAGGCCGCCATCCTGACCCGCGAGATTTTGGGGGTGGATAACCTGATGTGGGGGGCGGACTACCCCCATTCAGACTCCACCTGGCCCTGTTCCCGCGAAGTCCTGGGCGAACTGATGGCGGATGTACCGGAAGCTGAATTCCGGAAGATCACCCATGACAACGTGACCCGGCTGTATGGGTTGAGTTAGAGATTTACCGCCGACGGCTTCAGGCCGGCCGCAAGGTGGATGCCCGTGTCAAGCACGGGCATGACAAATTTAGCAGTTTTCAGCCAATTATTTCCCTATTTTGTCGTGCCCGGACTTGATCCGGGCATCCAGGGCCACGAGATAAATCGGCGCCAATTTGACCAACTGATTGGGTAACGGCGACGGCCTGAAATTAAACCGGATAGCGATAGACCTGACCCGGCAAGCCATGTCGAAGCCATGTCAGAGGCTCAGGCGGTCTCGGTCAAAACCACGCGGTCCGTGTGTAGGGCCCGGATTTCGTCCTCGCTGTAGCCGACTTCCCTGAGCGCCTCGTCCGTTTGTTCACCCAACAGCGGCGTCGGCCGGCGTACACCCGGTTCGGTGTCGCCGAACTGAATATAGCGGTGCGCTACCCTCAATTTGCCCGCGGTAATGTGTTGGACCGTGGCGACCATGTCATTGGCCTGGGTATGCGGATCATCGAGGAATAGTTCGCTTGCGCCATTCTGCGCTTCGGCGACAGGCACGCCTGCCTGGCGCAGCGCCGTCAAGGTTTCCTCCAACGCTCGGCCGGCAAAGGCGGCGGCAAGCGCTGCGGCGAACGGGCTTTCGTTGGGGTGACCATCGCCGGCCGCAACCGCCATCTCCACACCCGCCACCTGACAGAGTGCGTGGCGTTGTTCATCCGTCTGGGCGGCGGCATAGATCCAGCCGTCACGGAGGCGGAACAACCGATGGAACGGGTTTTGGCCGTATTGCTCCCGATCGCCAAGGGGGCGCTCCGGCCGGCCCGCATAGTCCGAGAACCAGGCGGAGCTTAACAACACCGCGCCGTTCAAAAGATTACTATCGACCCGCTGCACCGTGCCATGACGGGTTCGGGCATAGATCGCCAAAACCGTGCCGAAGGCGCCCATGGCGCCGGTGGTATAATCAGTGGGCGCCAGTTGGGCGGGGAACACCGGTGCGTTTTCCGGTCCGCCCTGGGCGCGGGACATCCCCATCAAGGCCTGGGCCAGGGGGTCGATGCCGGGGCGTTTAGCGTAGGGACCGGTGGGCCCATAACCCGTTAGATGGGTCTCGATCAGACGGGGGTGATTTTCCGGCCCGATACCCATGCGGGCCGTAGCGCCGGGGCGCAGATTGGCCAGCAGGGCATCCGAGCCAGCGGCGATGCGCTGAACCACCTGCTTGCCGGCATCGGAACTGGTATCGACCGAGACCGAACGTTTGTTGAAATTCAGGTTATAGAAATAGGTCCGCCCGATGGGCCGGGACAGATCACCCGTTTGTGGCTCCAACTTGATGACATCGGCGCCCAGGTCGGCCAGCAGGCGGCCCCCCGTGGGGCCGGCGATCAGGTTGGTAATCTCCAAAATCCGGATACCGGCCAAGGGTAGGGGATCAAGATCTCCGGCGTTAGGTGCTTCCGTGGTGATCGGATCGAGCGATATGTCCGCATTGCTTCCCGCTCTCGGCCCCTGAACCGCGCCCGGCGTCCCGCTCATACCCAGGGCGACGCCCATCTGCACCACGGGGCCCCGTTCGGGGTCGTCCAGGGTGACCACCATGCCATTGTGGATTACCTGGGGGTCGGTCATGCCGTCTTCCGTCAGCCGAGCGGGCGCAAAAGGTACATCCGCCGCCTCGAACGCCTCCGACCATTCGGCCAGGGGTTTGGTGGCGATGACCTGGGTGAGGACATCACGCAACTCCTGTTCGTCCGCCTCGCTCATGCCGCCGCCGCCGACGTTGAAGCGGGGTTCGGCCACCAGATCGCCGATGCCCATCAGATTGGCGGCAATGGCGATGAAGCGCACATGGACGCAGCCCAGTTGCACCCAGTTGCCGTCACTGCATTGATAGAGGCTGTAAAACGGCGCGCTGCCCGATGGATGGGTCTGGAACACATGGGCATCGAGATGTTCGCCCGTGACCTTGGGATGATACAGCAGGGCGCCCGCCATCAGAGAGGTTTCCACGCTGCGCCCGCGTCCCGTCCCCTCCCGCGCCAACAATGCCGCGGCAATGCCCAGGCACGCCAGGACAGCGGCCCCCACGTTAGGCAGGGGATGCACCAGATGCACCGGCGCGGGCCGAAACCCCGGCAAGCCGCCAAGGACGCCCATGCGGGCCAGGACCAGATCCTCGATAGGCGGTTCGTCCTTCAACGCACCGCGCTTGCCATAGGCGGTGAGGGAGCAACTGATCAGGCGGGGATTGATCGCCGCCAGACGGTCGTGCGCCACCATGTTCTGGCGCTCCGAGCTTGGCGCGAAATCCTCCATCAAGATATCGGCGCCGGCCACCAGGTCCCGGAATTTGTCTCCCTCCCGGTCGAAATCAAGCGCCGTGCGCTCTTTACCACGGTCCCAGATAATGAAGCCGCCATCGCGGAACACCGGTGCGTCGGGTTCGACAACGCGGATGACGCGGGCGCCCTGGTCGCTCAATAGCATCGTGGCGAGGGCCGCGGCGGGACCCGTGCCGAGGTCGAGAATGGTGATCCCATCCAGTGTAGAGGGCATGTTTTGTCCTGCTGATTATTCTAAGGCGGGAGATCGATGCCGCAAGGAGGATCGCGGCTCGATTGTGTTAGAGCCAAATGGTAGCCAAAACATCTCCACAAGGGAATGGAATTGTCTTCTAGCGCATGTCGCGTTCAATTGAACGCGAGGCCATGCGCTAAAACCTTTAAGATAGAGCAATTTATCCGTATTCAATTGAATCCAATTGAATGCGGGTTGCTCTAGCCGTTTGCCTGTCGTAGCGCCGGGTGGCTGGCCGCTACAGCAGCGCGACACCCGCGCCGGCGCAGTCCTCGTCTTCCTGACCGGTGCCGCCGCCGACGCCGCAGGCGCCCAGCACCTCGCCATCCCGGATCACCGGCACCGCGCCCTGGCCCATGATCATGGCGCCGCCCGAATGAGCGACAATGCCGCGAAATGTGGGATGTTCGGCGCGTTCCGCCAAATCGCCGCTGGGCCGCCCAAATGAAGCAGAGGCGATGGCCTTGCCCTGGCTGCCGTAGACGCCAGCCCACATGGCCCCGTCCATGCGCTGAAATACCAACAGGCGGCCGCCGACGTCGCACACGGCAACATTGATCTTGATATTCAGCGCCTCAGCCTTGGCGATGGCGCCTTGGGCGATGCGGTTGGCCTCTTCCAGTGTCAATGCCATGTGCTGGCTCCTTTGTATGTTACATGCGGGCGATGACTTTTTCGGCGAAATCCTCCGCCGTGCGGTATTGCTGCTTCAAGGGTGCGATAAAATTGATCGCATTCAAGCCCTGACGTTCCAGTTCGTGGAGTTGCTCGACAATCTCCTCCGGCTGGCCGGCGATGCAGAAATTACGGATGACTTCCGGGGTGATGAACCGGGCCTCCTCGGGGTCGAGATAGCTGTAATGGCTCTCGTGCAGTTTTTGGTGCTGGGTTTCGGGATCACGGGCATTGTGAAAGGCCATGTAGTCATTCCAGATCGGCTTGACGAAGTCGGGCGGATCGCCGCCGGTTTCCTTCACCCAGTCGACCAGAAAATGCACGTTGGCCATGATGGAAGAGCCGCATTCGGCGATGACCCGTTCGGATTCCAGGGTTTCGCCGGGCTCCAGCATCAATAGATTAACCAGGGCGGTGGTCTGGAAGCCGTCCAGATCACGGCCGGCCCGATCGGCGCCGGTCTGCACATTTCCAAGCGCCCAGGGAATGGTGCCGCCGCGCGGCATGCCGGTGATCAGGCCATCGCCCAGCTCTCCCGCCAGCGCCTGGGCCTTTGGACCGAAGCCGGCGACATGGATGGGAATATGATGATCCAGTTCCAGATAACGCAACTCGGTATTTTGAAACCGAATGGGTTGGGTCACGCCGTTCAGGGTGTAGTCAACCTCTTCGCCATCCAGCAGGGCGCGGACCACACGGATATATTCGGCGAATGCCTTGATGGTCGTTGGCCGCTGCCCCATGGTCCGCATGGCGGTATTGCCGGTGCCGATCCCCATGAAGGTACGGCCCGGGGCCAGACGCGCCGTGGTGGCAATGCCGTTGGCCGCCACCGGGGCTAAACGCAGGCCAGGCACGGCAACGCCGGTGCCGATCTTGATGGTCCGGGTCTGCTGCGCGATGAGCGCCAGGACGGCCCAGGGGTTGGAGCGGATCATCTGGCTATCGGTGACCCAGCAGAAATCATAGCCAAGATTTTCCGCGTGAACGACATAGCCGATTTCGTCGATCTTGGCGCAACTGACACCGAAATCCATGGCCCGCTCCCTCCTCCAAGCCGTCCCTTAGGTCTCGTGCGAGAGGACGATGGTGCCCGCCGCCGACAGCATGCCACCCATGCCGTTGACCAGAGAGCATTTGACGCCGGGGACCTGGCGGTCACCGCATTCGCCGCGCTGCTGACGCACCGCCTCGATGATCGGGAAAATGCCGTACATGCCCGAATGGGTATAGGACAAGCCGCCACCGTTGGTATTGATGGGCAGTGATCCGCCCGGGTTCGAACGGCCTTCATCAAACATCCGGACGCCCTCGCCCGGCTCGGCGAAGCCAAGGGATTCCAACATCATTGGCGGGCCGGAGGAAAAGGCGTCGTACAGCATGATGTGATCGAAATCACTGTGCGTGACACCGGCCATCTCGAACGCCTTGTTGCCGGAAATCCTGGTCGCGTGGCTCAGGGGCATATCGGTCATGTTGGTGACCAGGGTGTGTTCCGTGCCCTCGCCCGCGCCACGGACATAAATGGGCTTCTTGGCGCAATCCTTGGCCCGGTCGGCGCGGGTCAGGACAACGGCGCCGCCGGCATCGGTGACCAGACAGATGTTCAACAAATTGAAGGGGTAGAACAATTTAGGGGAGTTCAACACATCTTCCACGGTGATCGGATCGCGGAACATGGCCTTGGGATTTAATCCGGCCCAAGCCCGCGTGGAGACGGCGACTTGTGCCCAATCTTCCAGCGTGGTGCCGTATTCATGCATATGACGGTTGGTGATCATGCCGAAATAGGTCGGCGCGCCGCCAAACCCATAGGGCATTTCGTACTGGCCGCTGAGCGAGGTATCCCGCGCCCGGGTTACGCCCGTGCCCGAGCGGCCGCTTTCACCGTGCGAGATCACCGCCACATCACATAGACCATGATGCAGTGCGGCGACGGCATGCCCGACCATTATGATAAATGAACAGCCGCCCACGGAGGTGCCGTCCACATAGCGCGGGGTGATGCCCAGGGCCTCGCCCAACATGGCCGGCGAATGCTGCCCAGCGGTGAAAACACCATCAATATCCGAAACCTTCAGTCCGGCATCGGCAATGGCATTGTGTACGGCCTGAAGATGCAGACTAGTTAGGCTGACGTCGGGCAGCTTGCCGATTTCATCGGATTCATCGACACCCACAATGGCGACGGAGTTGGATAATTCTTTCATTCTACGCTTTCCTTAGCTCGCCGGCTGAAACAGCGGGATGGTGACTTCGTCGGTCTGTTTTTCGAACACGACCTCGACCGCCATGTCGCACTTGATGATATCCGGGTCCGGTTCGATATTGATCAGGTTGGACATCAGGCGGGGGCCTTCCTCCAACTCAACCATGGCCAGGACGTATGGCGGCGGGATCTTAAAGGCCGGGTTCAGGGCCCGGTAGGCGATCTGGAAGGAATACAGCTTGCCCTTGCCGCTGGCCTGGGTCCAGCCGACGTTACGGGAATGACAATGAGGGCAGGCGATACGCGGATAGAAGAACGCCTTGCCGCAGTCGTTGCATTCGGGCAGCATCAATTTCCCGTCCCGCAAGCCGTCCCAGTAGGGTTTGGCCTCGGGAGTCATGGGTTTCGGCAGGGGCCGTAACAGTTCGGGTTCCAAGGGTCGTTCCTTTCACGATGTCTCGCTGATTTACGCCGCGAACGCGGTTAAGCGAACCTAACACCTCTTGGCGGGGGAGTCTCATGCGGACGCCTCGCGAACGCCGCGAGGTGATATAAACGCAAGACTGAACAACGAAAAGCGGGCCAGCATCTTGCCGGAAATTCAGACCCATGACGTGCTCATTGTCGGCGGCGGCATCAACGGCGTTGGCATCGCGCGGGACGCCGCCGGGCGGGGCCTGTCGGTCGCTTTATGTGAAATGGGCGATCTGGCCGGCGCCACCTCTTCCGCCAGCAGCAAGCTGATCCACGGCGGCCTGCGTTATCTGGAATATTTTGAATTCCGTCTGGTGCGCGAGGCCCTTGCCGAACGCGAAGTGCTGTTGCACGCCGCCCCGCACCTGGTCCGGCCCATGCGTTTCGTCCTGCCTCTGGTCAACACCATCAGACCGGCCTGGCTGGTGCGCCTGGGGCTGTTTTTCTATGATCATTTGGGACCCCATCCCTCCCTGCCCAACGCAACCTCCCTGAACCTATCCCGCGCCGGCGGGGACAAAATCCTGCGGCCGCACATCCGCAAGGGCTTCGCCTACCACGACTGTTGGGTCGACGACGCCCGTCTGGTCATCATCAACGCCATGAGCGCGGCCCGGCTTGGCGCACGGATCATGACGGGCACCAAGCTGCTCTCCGCGCGGCGCGAGGGCGGTCTTTGGCGGGCCGACCTCGCTGACCGCCACGGCCGGAACGAGGCGGTACGCGCCAAGGTTCTGATCAACGCGGCGGGGCCTTGGGTGGAACAGGTATTGGCCGTGACGGATGCCGCCCCCAACCCCGAACAAAGCCGGCGAACCGTGTTGATAAAAGGCAGTCACATCGTCGTCCCGCGTCTTTATGACGGTGAACAGGCCTATATTCTGCAGCACACGGACAGGCGGGTGATTTTCGTTATTCCTTATGAAGGTCAATATTCCCTGATCGGCACCACGGATGTGGAATTTGACGGCGATCCCGGCGCGGTGGAGATTTCCACCGATGAGATCGCGTATCTATGCGATGCCGTGAACGTCTATTTCGGGCGGCAAATTGCACCCGAACAGTTGTGTTGGTCCTTCGCCGGGGTACGCCCCCTGTTCGGCGACGGCGGGGCGGATCCATCGGCGGTGACCAGGGACTATGTTCTGGAACTGGATGGCGGCGAAGACGGCGCGCAGGCGCCAATGCTGTCCATTTTCGGCGGCAAGATCACAACGTACCGGCGCCTGGCGGAAGCCGCCATGGCACGCGTGAACACCTATTTTCCGGACGCGGGCGATCCTTGGACAGCGTCCGCGCCATTGCCCGGCGGTGACCTGGGCACGGGCGGCGTGGCGGGATGTATCGCCGCGCTGTGCAATGATTATCCCGAAATACCTAGCCATCTGATTGACCGCCTTGTGGGGCGCCATGGCGCGCTGGCCGGGGAAGTCCTGGGCGCCGCCAAAACCATCGCCGATCTGGGCCAGGATTTCGGCGCCGGCCTGACGGCACGGGAAATCGACTATCTGGTGGAGCATGAATGGGCGGTTACCGCCGATGACATATTGTGGCGCCGTACCAAGTGCGGCCTGCATCTCGATCAGGCGCAACACGCCGCAGTCGGCACGTACCTAACGAGGCGGGGTCGCGGCGGGTAGCGGCAGCCCTTTTTCGGCCATCACGGCGCGCAATCTGTCCGGATAGTCGGATATGATACCGTCCACGCCCATCTCTATCAGTTTTTTCATCCGGCTGCGCTTGTTGACGGTCCAGACAACGACCTTGAGGCCCAGATCATGCGCCTCGCGCAGGGTATGCGGTTTCAGATCATTGTGGTAAGGCGACCAAATTTTGCCCCGCGCCGCCTTGATCAACCGGGGTACGGAGCCGCCGTGGTCGTCGATATCAAGTCCCGCCGTCCAGGGCGATGGGCCGGGTTTGCCGGCCTGGATATTATCCAGCCATTTCCGTTGCGCGGTGAGATAGACAGTCGGTATGTGCGGCGCGAAGGCTTGCACGGCGCGTAATGTCCGCCAATCGAATGACTGGATGGTGGTCCGATCGCCAATGCCTTCCTCCTCGATCTCGCCCAACAACATGACGGCGAAAAGGTTCGCGGGCATGGTCTCATCCGGGCGATCCGGCCGGATCTTGGTCTCGATGTTGAAACGAACTGTTTTGTTGCCCAATTTCCTTGTCAGGGCCACGACCTGGGCCAAAGTGGGGATGCGCACCCCATCGCTGCCAACCTGATGTGGCAAACGGCGGGCATAACGGGTTCCCGGCGCGATCCGACCCACATCGTACTGCTGCAATTTCTTCAAGGACAGCTCACGGATGGCCGGCGTCGGCGCCACCAGCCATTCGCCGCGTTTGTTTCGCGTCACGTTGGGCGAAAGCCTCGGTTCATGGCTAACCACGAACGTGGCATCACGGGTAATGCCAACATCGAATTCCAGCGTGGTAACACCGATGGCCAGCGCCTTGGCGAAGCCGATCAGGCTATGTTCGGGGAGTAGGCCGCGGGCGCCGCGATGACCTTGCAAATCAAAACCGCCGGCCAAGGCCGGGGCAGACCAGATCAGTAGGATTAGCAGAGCCGATGGCGCGAATTTCATCAACAGAGCATAGCAGAAGTTCGACTCATCA
Organism: Alphaproteobacteria bacterium; assembly: GCA_029937535.1. Lineage (GTDB taxonomy): Bacteria > Pseudomonadota > Alphaproteobacteria. The sequence goes on along the minus strand of JAPYPT010000022.1, from coordinate 6,253 downwards.
TTCATCACTTGCTAGATAATAGCCTGACACTTCATGGAGGAGCCGATATGAGCATGCTGCCGAAATCCGTTGTCATCACAGACGACACCATGCGCGAAGGTCTGCAGATCGAAAGCGCCGATATTTCCGTGGACGAAAAACTGCGGCTGCTGGATGCCCTCGGCGAGACCGGCGCCAAGGTCATTTCCATCGGTTCCTTCGCACACCCCAAATGGACGCCGTCCATGGCCTGCATCGACGAAATCGCGGAACGTTTCGTACCAAAGCCGGGCATAAAATATACCGCCGCAATCTTCAACAAACGCGGTTTTGACCGGGCGGATGCCTACTATCCGAAAATCGACGTGCGCGGCCGGCGCCACCGCACCAATGTGGAACTGTGCGACACCTTCGCGCGGCGCAACTACAACCGCACCCAGGCCGAACAGATCGCCGGCGTGGATGCCGCCGTCGCCGCGGCGCGGGAGGCCGGCGCGGAATTCGGCGCCGTCGGCCTGGGCAATCCCTTCGGCTCCAACTTCGAAGGCCCGTTCACCCTGGCCCAACGCATGGAACTGTTGGATCTGCTGATCGGCAAGTGGCATGCCGCAGGCATCAAGGTCAATAAATGCTCCTTCCTGGACGCCATGGGCTGGAACATGCCCCACGTGGTGCGCGAGACCCTGGTGGCGATCAAGGACAAATATCCCGAGATCACGGATTTTCACATGCATCTCCATGACAGCCGTGGCGCCACCCTGACCAGCTATTACGAAGCCCTGCAATTGGGCGTTCGGGAGTTCGACACATCCATTGGCGGCATGGGCGGCTGCCCCTATTGCGGCAACGGGCGCGCCGCCGGTCACGTGCCGACCGAGGATTTTGTGAACCTGTGCCACGAACTGGGCATCGAAACCGGCTATGATCTGGACAAATTGATCGAGGCGGCGGCGATTGCCGAGGAAGTCGTCGGACACCCCCTTTGGGGCCATGTCTCGAAATCCGGCGCCCTGCCCCGGGGCGATCGGCTTTATCCCGCCAATATGCCGTTTGTCGAGACCCTGGAAGAGGCCGCCCATTTCCGCAAGGGGCCGGAAGTCTATGCCGGTCAGCTCTCGCCGTGGAAAGACGGCGACGCGCTGGGCCGCTGAGCCGCCAATCACACACCCTCACAAAACTGTAACGCCGGAGTAAACACATGCCCGTACTTGCCACGACGCTGGACGTGCGATCGGACGAATTCCAAGTCAACCGCGACAACATGCTGCAAACGCTGGCCGGCCTCGACGAGTTGCACGAGGAGGTCGCCCAGGGTGGCGGCGAGGAGGCCATGGCGCGCCTGGCCGCCCGCGACAAAATGCCGATCCGGGAACGCATCGCCCTGGTGCTGGACCGGGATTCGCCGTTTCTGGAAATCAGCCCGCTTGCGGCTTGGCGCTCTAACTTCAACGTCGGTTCCGGCTTCGTGGTCGGCCTGGGCGTGATCGAGGGCACGGAATGTCTGATCCTGGGCCATGATCCTTCCGTCCGGGCCGGCGCCTTCAACCAGTTCAACGCCAAGAAACTGATGCGGGGGCTGGAGATCGCCCGGGTAAACCGCCTGCCGTACGTGCAGTTCGTGGAATCCGCCGGCGCCGATCTACGTGGCGAGGGCGGCGGCGATCCGGAGGCCGCGATCCGCCGCGAGGGTGGACATTTCGCCGAATCCGGGCGGCTGTTTTATGAAATCACCGAACTGTCAAAGATGCGCATTCCAACCATCTCCGTGGTTTTCGGCGCCTCCACCGCCGGCGGCGCCTATCAGCCCGGCATGAGCGATTACAATATCTTCATTAAAGGCCAGTCCAAGGTCTTCTTGGGCGGCCCGCCCCTGGTGAAAATGGCCACTGGCGAGGACGCCGACGAAGAAAGCCTGGGCGGGGCCGAAATGCATACGCGCACCTCCGGCCTGGGCGACTATCTGGCCGAGGACGAGGTGGACGGCATCCGCATCTGCCGCGAGGTGGTCGCGCATCTGAACTGGCGCAAGCAGGGCCCCGGCCCGACCCTGCCCAATGACGCGCCGCTGTATGATGAAGAGGAGCTGCTGGGCATCGTCAACGAGGATCTGCGCGTGCCCTTCGATATCCGCGACATCATCGCCCGCATCGTCGATGGCTCCCGCTTCGAGGAGTTCAAGCCCCTGTACGGGCCAACCTTGGTGACGGGCTGGGCCTCCCTGCACGGCTATCCCATCGGCATTGTTGCCAATAATGGGCCATTAATGTCGGAATCCTCGGAAAAAGCCGCCCAGTTCATTCAGCTTTGCAATCAGATCGACGTGCCGTTGGTGTTTCTGCACAACATCACCGGCTATATCGTCGGCACCGATTTCGAGCAGGGCGGGATTACCAAGAACGGCTCGAAGATGATCAACGCGGTGTCCAATTCCACGGTGCCGCACATCTCCATCATCGTCGGCGCCTCGTATGGCGCGGGCAATTACGGCATGAGCGGACGGGCCTATGGCACCCGCTTCACCTTCATCTGGCCCACCGCCAAGATCGCCGTCATGGGGCCGAAACAAATGGCCGGCGTGATGTCCATCGTCCAGCGCCGGGCGGCGGAACGCCGGGGCCTTGAGTTCGACGAGGAGGCGGACGCCAAGCGCGCCGGCCTTGCCGAACACTGGGCCGAGGAACGCTCGAAAGGCCTGTACGCCACCTCACGGGTTTCCGACGACGGCATGATCGACCCCCGCGATACCCGCACGGTGATCGCCATCGCGCTCTCCACCTGCCACAACCAAGTGGTCGCGGGCACCAAGGAGTTCGGCACATGGCGGATGTAATGCAAAGGCCCATCACCCGACTGTTGATCGCCAACCGCGGCGAGATTGCCCGGCGCATCATCCGCACCGCCCACGAAATGGGCATCGCCACCGTTGCCATCTATGCCGACGGTGACGCCACCGCGCCTTATGTGCGCGAAGCCGACAGCGCCATTGCCTTGGGCGGCCGGACCTCGGCTGAAACATACCTGGACATGGACAAGGTGATTGAGGCGGCCAAACGCGCCGGCGCCGACGGGGTGCATCCGGGCTATGGCTTCCTGGCCGAGAACGCCGCCTTCGCCCGGGAAGTGCAGGCCGCCGGCATGACCTGGGTCGGTCCCTCGCCCGAGGCCATCGCCGCCATGGGCGACAAACTATCGGCCAAGCGGTTGATGGTGGCGGCGGGGGTCCCGACCCTGCCGGCGCGGGAGCTTGGCCCAAACGACGATATCGCCGCCGCCGCAAGGGAAATCGGCTATCCCGTATTGGTGAAAGCCTCCGCCGGGGGCGGTGGGCGCGGCATGCGCGTGGTCGGGGAAGAGGCCGAGCTGGCCGACGCCGTCGATGGCGCGCGGCGGGAGGCCGGCGCCGCCTTTGGCGATGACACCCTGTTTCTGGAACGCTGGCTGACATCGTCGCGCCATGTGGAGATCCAGATCCTGGGCGATCTGCATGGCAACCTGGTGCATCTGTTCGAACGGGAATGTTCGATCCAGCGCCGCCATCAGAAGGTCATCGAGGAAGCGCCGTCGCCGGCCGTCGATGCCGCCCTGCGCGCCCGCATGGGCGAGGCGGCGCTCTCGGCGGCGCGGAAGATCGGCTATGCCTCCGCCGGGACCGTGGAATTCCTGCTTGATGGCGACGATTTTTGGTTTCTGGAGGTTAATACCCGTCTGCAGGTAGAGCATCCCGTGACGGAGGAAATCACCGGCCTGGACTTGGTGCGGGAGCAATTGCGGATCGCCGAGGGCGAGGCGCTTGGCTACACCCAGGACGATCTCTCCATCGACGGCCACGCCATCGAGGCGCGGATTTATGCCGAGGATCCCAGCAATGATTTCCTGCCGTCGCCAGGCCGGGTCATCGCCTGGGAACCCGATACCGCCACCAACGCCCGCTTTGACGCCGGCATAGAGTCGGGCAGCGAAATCGGTGTCGAGTTCGACCCCATGATCGCCAAGGTCATCGTCAAGGCCCCGAGCCGGGCGGAGGCCGCCCGCCGCCTGGCCCGGGTGTTGGAAAACACCCGCCTGCAAGGCGTCACCAACAACCGGGATTTTCTGGTCGCCACCTTGCGCACGCCGGCGTTCATTGCCGGCGATACAACGACGGATTTCATCGAACGGGTTGCACCCGACCGCCAAGGCAAGACCGCCGAGGCTGAGCTGCACCAGGCCGCCATCGCGGCCGTGATCTATGCCCAGTCCCGCCGGCGGGCCGAGGCGCCGGTCTTGGGCGGTATCGGCAGTGGCTGGCGCAACTCCATCATGCCGCCGGAGCGGGTAAACTTCAGCCATGACGGTGGCGAACTCGCCGTATCCTACCGCGCCCGGCGCAACGGCTCGTTCGAGATAGCGGTCGGTGATGACAGCTACACGGCGGTGGTGTTTTCCGTCAAGGACGGGAGCATCGACCTGGAGATCAGTGGCGCGAGGGTCAATCTATCGGTGACGCCGGACGGCAACCGGTGGCTGGTGCACGGACGCGGCGGCGGTGTTGAGTTGGAAGAGTTGCCCCGTTTCCCCGACAGCCAGGGGGCGGAATTCACCGGCGGCCTGGTGGCGCCCATGCCGGGCAACGTCACCGCGACCCATGTGGAGGAAGGCGCGACAGTGGAACAAGGCCAGCTTCTGCTGATCCTGGAGGCCATGAAGATGGAACACCGCATCACGGCCCCTGTTCCCGGCATCGTGAAACAATTGCGCGTGGCCGTCGGCGATCAGGTCGACAATGGCGAATTGCTGGTGGTGCTGGAGGAAGCAGCGGATTAATGCACGGCCGCTCCCGTTCAGAGCGGTTGCCCCCATTCTGGGGACACGTAACAAGTACATGTCCCCACAATGCTCCGCCTCGGCCAATCACAAGCGTCCGAGGTGGGCGGATTAATACGGGGACGGAATACTTATATCGTCACCGTCCGAGAAGCTTTCCACACCGGAGGACGATATAAGTATTCCGTCCCCGTATTAATCCGCCGCTTCCTCACCAGGTATCGATATAGGGATATTTCTTGCCGTCCCGCGGTGGGACGGGCGGCAGGCGGCGCAGGCTGTTGGCGATCCAGGCGCGGGTTTCCGCCGGATCGATGACATCGTCCAGGCCGCCGCCCGTTCCAGCATTGACGGCGCGGGCGGTTTCATAGGCGCTTGCCACCCGGTCATCGAATTCCCGCAATCGTTCGTCCGGGTCCTTGATCGCCATGAGCTCCTTGCGGTGGCCCAGCTTTACCGCGCCTTCGATGTTCATGCCGGCGAATTCCGCCGTCGGCCAGGCCACGGTGAAGAAGCCGACGAGGGAGGAAGCGCCGCACATGGCCTGAACACCAAGGCCATAAGCCTTGCGCACGATGACGCCGAACAGCGGCGTCGTCATATTGGCGCCGGTATTGAACATGCGGGTGGAATGGCGCACCAGGGCCGTGCGTTCCACATCCGGGCCAACCATGATGCCGGGGCAATCCATCAGGCTCAGAACCGGAATATCGAAGGCATCGCAAAGTTGCAGAAAACGCGCGCCCTTGTCGGCCCCGTCCGAGTCGATGGCGCCGGCCAAATGGTGGGGATTATTGGCGATCAGGCCCATGGGCTTGCCCTCGATCCGGATGAAGGCGGTGATCACCCCGATGCCGAATTTTTCTCGGATTTCCAGAATTGAATCCTTGTCGGCCAAGGTTTCGATAACCTCCCGCATATCGTACAGACGGACGCGGTTTTCAGGCACCACATGGCGCAGAGGGCGTTGATCGTGGGCTTCCCAATGGTCGATGGGTCCTTGGAAGTAGGACAGGTATTTTTTCGCCACTTCAACCGATTCTTCCTGGTCCTTGACCAGAATATCGACCACGCCGTTGGGCACCTGGAACGACATGGGACCCACCTCCTCGGGCGTGTAGATGCCCAGGCCCCCGCCCTCGATCATCGCGGGCCCGCCCATGGCGATGGTGGAACTTTCCGTGGCGATGATCACATCGCAACAGGCCAAGAGCGCCGTATTGCCGGCAAAACAGCGGCCATTGTTGATCCCCACCATGGGCACCAGGCCGCTCAATCTGGAGAAGGTGGTGAAGGTGTGGGTATCGAAGGCCACGCGCGGGCCCACATTGTCGTCACCGGGCCGGCCGCCGCCGCCCTCGGCAAACAGGATCAAGGGCATTTTGAAGCGAGTGGCCAGCTCGAACATGCGATCCTGCTTGTAGTGGTTGCGCCGCCCTTGGGTGCCGGCCAACACGGTGTAGTCGTAGGC
>JAPYPT010000327.1 GCA_029937535.1 Alphaproteobacteria bacterium | reverse complement strand
GTAGCACCAAGCCAGATGGAATTCCTAGAGCATTTCCGAATTGGAAATGCTCTAGCGCCCGGCCACGAGCCGGCCGCAAATCTTAGAACTGAAATACCGGTCGTTCGGCGGCCGGTATTTTTTTCGGATTAATTTCAACTCAACCGAATTCTTCGAAGGCGCACCGGATGAATGCCTATTTTGAGGTTGGGTTGTCGCCAAGCGGCGCGGCGCCGCGGGCCAATATGCCGATGGCCTTGGCCTCCAATCGATAGGGCAGCCATTCATCCATGTGGCGCATGGCGATCCGTTCGTAGAATTCCCGCGCCGGATTCCATGCCAGGACCGATAGATCAATGCGCGGGCAGTTTCGGGTTTGCGCAATTCCGGCCAAGGCCGCCATCAGCATGCGGCCCAGGCCATGGCCGCGCGCGGCCTCTTCAACGAAAAGATCTTCCACATACATACCCGCCCGGCCTTCCCAGGTGGAATAGTTGGGAAAGAACAGGCAAAGGCCCGCGGGCCGGCCCGCCACTTCGGCGATCAGACATTCAAAGCGCCGGGGTGAATGGCCGCTGTCCCCGAAACCATCGCGCAGGATATCCGCCTCGGTGATCTTGACGGAGCTTGCCGGTTCGTTCTCGAATGCCGCCAGCGCCTTGATCAGGCGGACGATATGGGCTGCGTCATCGCCACGGGCCCAACGGATTTTTGCGTTCGTGGTCATGCCCCCAGACTAGCAGCAAGCGCCCCTGCTCGGCCAATCTCTTTCGAAATTCATTGTCCTTTTTGCGCATCAAGATTGGTTGGTGGGCAAGAGAATTTGGCTTGAAGCCACCTCTCGGCTTGGCGGTTCCATCTGTTGCGGTGTATGATGGCCGGCGAGACTGGGCCGGCGGATTTCCGTGCGCCTTGCCATGACCGAAACACAAGGGTAATCATGCTTTTGGTTTAGGCGCGGTGGGACGCGGGAGTGCGTTCCGGTCCGTGAACATTAACAATTTGAATGGGCGCCGGTAGTCCGATCCTGGACGCAAATGCCGGCGTAACTCATAGGGAGCAATATGAGCGGGATGCGATACGAAGCCCCTAACTCGGTCGATGAAGCGGTAAAGCTTTTGGCCGATGCGAATGGCGCCGCGCGGATACTTGCGGGCGGCACTGATCTATTGGTGCAACTACGGGCCGGGATGATTGATCCGGGCGTCGTGGTCAACATAAAAAACATTTCCGAAACCCACGGGATTGCCGCGGACGGCGGTGCTTTCTGTATCGGCGCCACAGTTTCCGGCGCTGAAATGGGCGAGGATGCCGCGTTGTCCGCGGCCTGGCCCGGCGTGGTCGAGGGGGCAGAGCTGATTGGCTCTACCCAGATTCAAGGCCGTGCGACCATGGCCGGTAATCTGTGCAACGCCTCGCCGGCCGCCGATAGCGTACCGGCATTGATTGCCGCCGGCGCCACTTGCACCGTCGTCGGTCCCGATGGCCAGCGCGAGGTTTCGGTTGCCGATATTCCCACCGGCCCCGGTCAGAACTCCCTGGGCAACGGCGAATTTGTCCTCAACATCAAATTGCCGGCACGGCCCGCCAACGCTTCCGATGCGTACCTGCGGATGATCCCGCGCACCGAGATGGATATCGCCATCGTCGGCGCCGCGGTCAACCTGGTCCTGGATGGTGACGGCACCTGCACCGAGGCTTGCGTGGTACTGGGCGCGGTTGGTCCGAAAACCATCACCGTGGCCGATGCCGCCGCCGCCCTCGTGGGCAGCAAGGTAGACGAGGCCGCCCTGGCCGCCGTCGCGGCCGCCGCCTCTGCCGCGGCGACACCAATTGACGACAAACGCGGCACGGTCGCATACCGCACCAAGGTCGCGGGCGTGTTGGCCTCGCGGGCCGCCGCCATCGCGGCAGAGCGGGCAAGGAGCTAAGATAATGGCTAAACATCACATAACGACGACAATCAACGGCGAAGAGGCCGAGTATCTGTGCGAGCCGCAGGAAACCTTGCTGGACGTCCTGCGGGACGAAGTTGGCTTGACCGGCACCAAGGAGGGTTGTTCCTCTGGTGACTGCGGCGCCTGCAGCGTCATGCTGGATGGCCGTCTGGTCTGTTCCTGCCTGGTGCTGGGTGTCGAGGCCCAGGGCAAGACGGTCGAGACCATTGAAGGCATGGCCGATGGCGAGGTATTGCACCCCTTGCAGCAGAAGTTTCTGGAAGAGGCCGCCCTGCAATGCGGCTATTGCACGCCGGGCGTTCTGATCGCCGCCAAGGCCCTGTTGGACATCAACAACGACCCGACGGAAACCGAGGTGCGTTATTGGCTGGCGGGGAACCTGTGCCGTTGCACGGGCTATGACAAAATTATCCGCGCCGTCATGGACACGGCCGCCGATATGCGGGGAGCTTAAGACATGAACGAACAGCCGAAAAAATTCAAATGGGTCGGCACCCGGACCATTCGCCCCGATGGGGTGGACAAGGTCACTGGCCGGGCCATGTATGGCGCCGATTTGACCCTGCCCGGCATGTTGCAGGGCAAGGTTGTACGCAGCCCGCACGCTCATGCCAAGATCAAATCCATCGATACCTCCAAGGCCGAGGCTCTGGACGGCGTCAAGGCGGTGATCACGGCGGATGATATGCCCCAGGCGGATCCCACGCCGGTCGCGGCTGGCGAAGCCATGATCAATTTGCGGGATTTGTCCGATAACGTCATTGCCCGGCACAAAGTATTGTACGAGGGGCAAACCGTGGCCGCGGTGGCGGCGACAACGTCGGATATCGCTGACCGGGCCGTGGCGCTGATCGAGGTCGAGTATGAAGTCCTGCCCCATGTCATCGATGTGTTGGCGGCCATGAAGGACGACGCCCCGGTATTGCATGACGATATGTTCACGGGCGGTGTGAAGCCGAAGCCGGAAGTAGCCTCCAATGTGGCGAACCGGGTGGAATTCACCCTGGGCGATATCGAAGCGGGTTTCGCGGCGGCGGATGTGGTCATCGAACAGGACTTCACCACCGAACCGGTGCATCAGGGCTATATCGAGCCCCATGCCGTGGTGGCGGACGCCAATCCGGATGGCAAGGTGGATATCTGGTGTTCCAGCCAGGGCCATTTCATGGTTCGCACGTTTGTCGCCGGTCTGCTGAAGATCGATATGTCGAAAATCAAGGTCACGGCGGCCGAGATCGGCGGCGGCTTCGGCGGCAAGACCACTGTGTATCTGGAGCCCCTGGCCGTGTTGCTGTCAAGCAAGTCGGGACGCCCGGTTCGCATGGTGATGAGCCGGGAAGAGGTGTTCCGGGCTTCCGGACCCACGTCCGGCGCGGCCATGACGATCAAAATGGGCGCCACCAAGGACGGCAAAATCGTCGCTTGCGATGCTACATTGTATATGCAGGCCGGCGCCTGGCCCGGCTCCCCCGTGGGGCCGGCCGCCATGACCGCCTTCGCGCCCTATGATGTCGATAACGTCAAGGTCGTCGGCTTCGACGTGGTGTCCAACCGGCAGAAAGTCGTGGCCTATCGTGCGCCCGGCGCGCCGATCTCGGAATACGGCGTGGAATGCGTCGTCGATGAATTGGCCTCCGAACTTGGCATCGACCCCTTGGAATTGCGCGCCAAGAATGCCGCCAAGGAAGGTACCCAGGCGGCTTATGGCGTGAAATTCGGCGCCATCGGCATGGTGGAAACCGTTGCCGCCGCGCAAGCCACGGAACATTACAAAACACCGCTGGGGCCAAACCAAGGCCGGGGCGTGGCCTCGGGGTTCTGGTTCAACATTGGTGGTGAATCCTGCGCCGGTATCCGCATCAACGAAGACGGCTCCGTCTCCCTGACCGAGGGCAGCCCCGATATCGGCGGCTCTCGCGCCTCCATGGCGATGATGGCGGCGGAAACCCTGGGCGTTGACTACTACAAGGTCAAACCCTCCGTGGTCGATACCGATGCCACCGGCTACCATTTCGTCACCGGCGGCAGCCGCGTTACCTTCGCCACCGGCATGGCCGTGGTCAAAGCCACCAATGCGGCGATCGACGAGCTGCGTGCACGGGCGGCGAAAATCTGGGACGTGGATGTGGAAGGTGTGGTCTGGGAAGACGGCCACGCCAAGCCGGCGTCTTCGAACGTGGGTGATTTCGATCCCATGTCCGTGGCCGATCTGGCGGCCATGGCGAACAAGACCGGTGGTCCCATTTCGGGCCATGCCGACATCAACGCCAAGGGTGCCGGCCCTGCCTTCGGCACCCACATCTGCGATGTGGAGGTCGATCCCGATACCGGCCATGTCACCGTCTTGCGTTACACGGCGGTACAGGACGTGGGCCGGGCCATTCATCCGAGCTATGTGGAAGGTCAGCTCCAGGGCGGTGCCGCGCAAGGTATCGGCTGGGCCCTCAACGAAGAATATATCTACGATGAGAATGGCAAACTGGAAAACGCAGGCTTTCTGGACTATCGGGTGCCGGTGGCCTCCGACCTGCCCATGATCGACACCATTTTGATCGAGATACCGAACCCAACCCATCCCTTCGGGGTGCGTGGGGTGGGCGAGGTGCCGATCATTCCGCCCCTCGCGGCGGTCGCCAACGCGGTTGCCGCGGCGACGGGAGTGCGTTTCCACGCCCTGCCGATGTCGCCACCCGCGATCGTGGCTAAAATGGCTGAAAAGGGTTAGACGCCGGGACGGGAACAAACCAACACCGGAATACTTGGGCCATGGTCAAAGTCGTCCTCACCAGCGGTACCGCCACGCAGTACACCGATGGCGAGACGGAGGTCACGGTCGCGGCCAAAAACGTCAGACAAATGGTCACGGCGTTGGAGGCCAAGTATCCCGGTTTGGGGACCGAGATCAATCAGAGCATGTCCGTCGCCATTGACGGCACGATCCTGCCCGATCCGTTCCTGGAAGAGGTGACAGAGGAAAGTGAGATTTTCGTCCTGCCAAAGATCGGCGGCGGCTAAATCAACCTCGTAAACCCCGAAACAATCAAGGGCGGCTCATTCCGAGCCGCCCTTTTTCGTAGAGTTGAGACAGGACGGTTTAATAGGAGGACGTAGTACTTATATCGTCTTCGTCCGAGCAATTTTGCGAGTCAGTGGACGATATAAGTACTACGTCCCCTATTAAACCGTCCCCCTAATAATTTACCCCTCTAATCCCGGCCGGTGGGCAGATCGCGGAAGGCGCCTTCCTTGTCGACGCGCACGTCTTGCGGCAGGCCGAGGACGCGTTCGGCGATGATGTTGCGCAGGATCTCATCCGTGCCGCCGGCGATACGATAGCCGGGCGAGGACAGGGCGCCGGTC
>JAPYPT010000326.1 GCA_029937535.1 Alphaproteobacteria bacterium | reverse complement strand
GGGACAGGGTCAGCTGATGCACCTCGCCGCAGGTGTAATCGCCGCCATCGACCAGGGCCAACAGGGCGCGGATCTCTTTCAGAGTGAAACCGAGCTCCCGGCTGCGTTTGACGAAGGTCAGGCGTTTCAAATGCTCATGGTCATAGCGGCGGTGACCGGCGGGGCTGCGCGGGGGTTTGGGCATGATGGCGATGTTTTCGTAATAACGCACGGTCTCCAGATGCACGCCGGTCCGCTTGGATAATTCACCGATGGAGAGGGTGGTAACGTCCCCGTGATTGGCCATGATTCACCTTGTTCCCGTAGTTACTACGGGATGTAGATTAGCATGGATACATTGATGGGGAACACTGATCATGTCGGATAATGCGAACACGGAAGATGGCAAGACGGACGAGACCAAGTCGAACAAGATGCTGGGTATTGGCGTTGCCGGCGCCGTGATTATGGCGGTGTGTTGCTTCACGCCGGCCTTGGTGATCGGCTTAGCGGCCATCGGGCTATCGGCCATTGTCGGGGCCTGGATGGACCTCATCCTGCTGCCCGGCCTGGTCCTATTCATCTGCCTGATCGTCTATGCCCTGATGCGCCGGAACAAGGCGAAAAGCCAGCCGACGGGAGCGCAGACATGAGCCAGAATTGCTGTTCCGGTGACGGCGCCTATGATCTGGCGGTCATCGGAGCCGGGTCGGCGGGATTTTCCGCCGCCATCACCGCCGCCGAACAAGGCGCCCGCGTGGCCCTGATCGGCCACGGCACCATTGGCGGCACCTGCGTCAACGTGGGCTGCGTGCCGTCGAAAACCATGATCCGGGCGACGGAAACCCTGCACCAGGCCAACGCGGGACGCTTTGCCGGGATCAGCGCACAGGGACAATTGGCCGATTGGGGCGCCATCGTGGCGCAAAAGGATGATCTGGTCGCCACCCTGCGCCAGAGCAAATACATTGATCAGTTGGGGAATTACGACGGCGTCGATTATCTCGACGGACCGGCGGCGTTCTCGGCGGACGGCTTGTTGTTCAACGGCGCGGCACTGGAGGCGGAAAAGATCATCATCGCCTCGGGCTCCCAGGCCAGCGTGCCCGCCATCCCCGGATTACAGGGTGTGCCGTACCTGACCTCCACCACGGCGTTCGAGCTGGCGGAACTGCCGCGCTCCATTCTGCTGATCGGCGGCGGCTATATCGGCTGCGAGGTGGCGCAGATGCTGGCCCGCGCCGGCGTCACCGTCACCATCGCCTGCCGCAGCCGCCTGCTGCCCGAGGGCGAGCCGGAAATCTCCCATGGCCTGCGCGGCTATCTGCGCGACGAAGGGCTGGAGGTTCTGGACGGCCTGCAATACCAAAGCATGGAACATGACGTCGACGGTGTCGCCCTGCACGTGCTGGCGGATGGCAAGCAGCGGACCCTGCGGGCGGAGCGGGTCTTGCTGTGCGCCGGGCGTCATCCCAACACCGAAGGGCTGGGCCTCGATGTCGCCGGCATCGAAACCTCCGCCAACGGCGGTGTCAGCATCGATGCCCGCATGCGCACCTCGCGCCCGGGCGTCTATGCGGCGGGCGATGTCACGGGGCAGGATCAGTTCGTCTATATGGCCGCCTATGGGGCCAAGATCGCGGCCCGGAATGCCCTGAACGGCGACAGCCTGGAATATGACAACAACGCCATGCCCGCCGTGGTTTTCACCGATCCGCAAGTGGCCACCGTGGGCTTGACCGAGGCCGATGCCCGGGCGGCCGGCCATGCCGTGGTCACCTCTCTCCTGCCGCTGGAATTCGTGCCCCGGGCGCTCGCCGCCCGCGACACCCGCGGCCTGATCAAGCTGGTCGCCGACGGCGCCTCGAAACGCCTGCTCGGCGCCCATATTCTGGCCCCCGAAGGCGCCGACAGCATCCAGACGGCGGCCCTGGCGATCCGCCACGGCATGACCTATGTGGAACTGGGCGAGATGATCTTTCCCTACCTCACCACGGTCGAGGGCCTGAAACTGGCGGCGCAGACATTCGAGAAGGATATCGCCAAACTGTCCTGCTGCGCGGGGTAAATCATTTTCGAATATTATTCAAAATCGTATAGAACTTAAAATACCTCACGCCAGATACGCATGACACGGATGAAATCGCTATAATCGTCTGTCCAAACCCTGCGGCCCTGCCGTGATTCAAGCAATTTCCATCTCTGTCTCCCTGTCGCTTGCAGCAACGGCGCCACGTTTTGTGTGGAGCGCGCCAAGATCACCCAGGTCGAGGGGAAATGTAGTGCGTCTCGGCCATTGGAATCGCGCTGGATATAAGCCTTTATCCCAGCGTCCGCCGCTAGATCCGCAAGTACCGTGGATAAATCGAGCTGGAGGTTCGAGATATGAAATAGTATCAAGCCGCCGGACGCCAAGTGCGACAAATATACCGCCATGGCTTCGCGGGTGAGCAGATGCATGGGGATCGCATCAGAAGCAAAGGCATCAACGATCAGCAAGTCAAAGTCCGGTCCCTGCTCGCGGGCTAGGGAGAGCCGGCCATCGCCGGTCACAATGCGGGCGTTCGGCGCGCAATCCGACAGATAGTGAAAATAATTTTGATCCCGTGCGATCAAGACAACCATCGGGTCAATTTCATAAAAAGTCCATTGTGCACCCGGTGCGTGACAAGCGACCGAGCCGATACCCAAGCCAATGCCCCCGATGACCTTAAATCGTGGCGCCAGGGCCTCGAAAACCTGCCCCAAGGGCCCGCGAGGGTGATAATAATTCAACGGCACGCGGCGCAGTTCGGGATCCGCGAACTCCACGCCATGCAGGGTGGTGCCGTGTCTGAACAAATATCTTTTCGCTTTTCCTTCACCGAAACCCAGAATTCGGCTGACGCCAAAATAGCTGCGGTATTCGGCAATTACACCCATGCTTCCGTCGAACAAACCAACCGACAAGACAATCGCAATTGCGGCGCCAAATACCAAGGGACGTCTGCCGCAGGCAGTACACAGCAGCGCTGCCAGAATTATGTAGCCCAGAAACCAGGTTTGGTCGGAATATCCGCCATTGTAGCCAACAAGACGAGACAACGGCAACAATACCAATAGGATTATGAATGGCAGCACCTCCAGCCACCTTAGGTCGGTAAAGTCCTTTCTGGGACGCAGGAAACAAGCCGCCACGATAGCCAGCGGATATTCGACGATGGTGTTAAATAACAGGGGCGCCAAAAGAGCGGTAAAGGCGCCGCCCAGAACACCGCCCAGAGACATCCAGAGATAGAATTCAGTCAACCGGCTTGGCGCGGGACGACGGTTTGCCAATTCGCCATGACAAACCAAAGTCAGGAAAAAGAAAACGATCAAGTGTGCCGGCAAGGCAAAATGACCCCTCCAACTGAACGTCAATGCCAAGGCAATTGCCGCCGGAACAGCTATGAACATGGCAATTCGATGGGAAATAACTGGGCGGCGCGAGAAAACGATCACAAATGTACCGAGATAAAGTATCAGCGGCATGACCCAAAACATTGGCGCCGACGCGATGTCCGTGGTGATGTATTGGGTCACCGCCAGTAACAGGGCGGACGGTACGAAGGCGAGCGACAGCCAGTGCAAACGCAGCCGCCAACTGACATGCTCGGACAGGCCAATTTTTTCCACCGCCGCTTGATTGACGCCAAGAGGCTGATAACGGAGAAGAAGAAACCAGGCGCAGGCGGCTATCAGAAGCGCCAACAGAACAAATCCCACGGCCCAGGCCAGGCTTTGCTGGCCGAGCGTCAATGCGGGCTCTACCAATATGGGGTATGCCAAGAGAGCCAGAATGGCGCCAAAATTACTGACTGCATAAAGGATGTAGGGGTTGGCGGCGTCGCGGTGGCCGGTCTGGGCGAACCAGCTTTGCAGTAAGGGCGCGGTCGCGGAGAGGGCAAAAAACGGCAATCCAACGGACATGGCCAGCACACCAAGCAACCAGATTGCCACTGGGTCGCCGGCCGGAGGCTGCAGGTCAGCCGCCACGGCAATTGGCAAGATACCGAAAGCCGCGGCGAGTAGTAACAGGTGCAAAAGTGCCTGCGGTTTTGGCCGCAGCCAACGATGTCCCAAATGAGCGTAGAGATAGCCAGCCAGCAATGCGGCCTGGAAGAATACCATGGCGATATTCCACACCGCCGGCGAGCCGCCCAGAAAGGGTAACGCCATTTTTGCGAACATGGGCTGCACCAAAAACAATAGCAGGGCGCCCAAGCCCATGGTCACGGCATAAAGAGCCAGCATGCTACCCGTTGCCTCTCATCAGAACACATCACGCCCAGATTAACATCACATTCGAAAGTGCCAACAACCCCGAGTTTATCCCGTTACTCATGGATCCCGACGATCAGTTGCACATGGTCTTTTCAAGAACAATTGATTAGCATCGCCGGGATCAATGGAACCTGGGGAGGATCATGGCGAAAGGTGGGGCGCAAAGACGGCTGGCGGATTTGAAGAAGTTCGCGGACGAATATGTCGATTTGGCACCGAATTCCTATTTGGCTTACTACCACCGTAGCATATGGGTATCGTCAACCGGTATCGACGCCGCCGCGCGGGACATTCACCATGGCAACAAACTGAATCCCAACGATGCCAACATGCTCGCCCATACGTTTGCCGTACAAGGCAAATATGATGAAGCAAAAATGGCGGCGGCCAAGGCCATTCGGCTCAATCCCAAAGGTCGGGCGCTTGGCGGCGGTGCCTATCATGCCCTCGCTGTCGTGGCATTTTTTGAACACGACGATGCCTTTTAAGGCTGGGCGAACACGGCCCTTCAGCTCCACCCGAACGGGCCGGCGCTCCGCGTGGTCATGATCCTGCATGCGGCGAAAAACGACGATCTTGCTCTGGTGCGAGAGCATCTGAAGCACCTGGGAAAAGTTGGGCCGCAGATGGTTCCCAAGTTGCTAAATGGAGAGTTGTGGTATTTCCGACGCCTTGGCGACCGAAAGACAAAGATCCTGGACAATTTGCAAAAGGCCGGGTCGCTGGAACGGTGAACGGGCCTGTCGAAATTCGGCGCCATGCCGGGGCGCAAGGAACACGAGACAACGAAAGTATGAACATGCAGGCAAGCATCCACCCCTTCGACCATCCGGCGGCCTGGAAGGCCACGGATTTCACGTCCAAGGCGGACCTGACAATCGAACTGGAAGGCCGCCATCTGTCCGCGCTGGAGGCCGGGCTGGCCGCGCTCAAGACTGAGATCGGCGGCCATGGCGATGTGACCCCGGAACGTTTTCCCCTGGACGCCATCGCCGGCGACATCGATGCCTGGCGCCAGGAGGTTCAGCGCGGCCGCGGCATGCTCATCC
>JAPYPT010000516.1 GCA_029937535.1 Alphaproteobacteria bacterium | reverse complement strand
ACCGTCCGGCGACGCCGCCCTATCTCAAGATGTCTGGCCCTGTTACGCTGATACCTCAGCGTAACGCCAAGGCATGAGTTCGTCGAGCTTGGTGACCTGGTCTAAGACCGGGGTCAGGTCTTTCTTTTTGAATTTTGCACGTTCTGGCAGAACGAAAATCGGTGACATGATCCCCTCTTTCCTGCGGAAAAGCGGTCAAGTTACCGCTATTCTTGAGCCTGGTGGCCGCAAAATAAATGTGGCTTTGGTTGATTTGAGTTGGGACTTTCGCCTTGAATTTTGATCGGCCCGCTACCCTTCCAAAAACCGCCGCAACACATTCAGCGTCAGCCTTGAAACATTGTTCTCCCCGCCGTTCCACGGCAAACAGCCGCAGTAAGTGATGGAGCCGGTGGAGAAGACCTGGCCGCCGCCCTCGACCTGGTAATAGATCATGTCGGCGCGGACCAGATCGTCCGATTTCTCGCCGGACCAGTTGGTGACGTGGGTCAGCATTTCTTCCGGCACCAAAATGGTTTCGGCGTCGTGGTTTTCTGATCGCGCCACGATGACGGCGTTGTCGGGAGTGCCCAGGCGGTAATCGGTGCGGTCCAACTCGAAGCCCGCGGCGCCGCCGCCAGAGAGGCCGAAATCGCCGATGATGTCTTCGTTGATGCCCGCGAATATCCAGGCCAGTTCGGGGTCGTTGGCGGCCTCCTGCCGGCGGTAGTAGGAGGCGGTAAAATTGCCTTGGGCGGTGAAGCCCAGGCCGGCGATGGATTGGGGCGGGCGGCCGTTGCGACGCCACATGCCGCCGTAGTTGCCGTCGAATGCGTTGAAGTATTCGCCAGGTTCCGCCGCCCAGGCGCGGATGCCGCCCTCGCCCCGGCGGATCTCGATGGCGCCGGGCTCGCTTTCGTGGATGGCGACGCGCCAATAGAAGCCGTTGCCACCCAGATACATCAGATTGCCGCCGCCGTCGCGGAACGCTTCGATGGCATCCAGGGTGTTGGCGGTGTGATATTCGGGGTGGGCGCCCGTGGTCAGCACGGGGTAGGGGGCAATGGCGGCCACGCCGTCCTCGTGCAATTCCCGGTCCGTGATGATGTCGTAGTCAATGCCCTGTTGATCCAGCCAGGTCAAAAGATGGCCATCGGCGGGCAAATGGCGCAGGCCGCTGTCCTCGCCCACGCCCATGGAC
>JAPYPT010000021.1 GCA_029937535.1 Alphaproteobacteria bacterium | reverse complement strand
TAAAACAGTGACAGCAACAGCCGCCCTAAAAATTGTCAGGTGTTTCATTCAGTCCCCCTTGTTCTGGCATGCGTTGGTCCGCTGCCTGATTCTGCTTGGAATTCCGGTCAATCGTTACCCCCGAACCGGGAGCCGCTATCTAACTCTTACATGCTGAACTGACTCGGGCAACAGCCTTTTCCATAAAATGGCACGAACCCTTTTTTGATTTTTGCTGTAAAGCAGCCACCTTGAGCGGCGCGCGCACTGCCATGGCCCGGGCTGCAATCAACAGTGCGCCGGCGCCATAATTCAACCAAAGCCCAATTGGTGAAATGTACGAGAGCTATCGCATTTCATGGTTTCGCCGTTAGCGAGATGCGGCATTTATCGAATAACAACCGGGCCCGTCCGTCGCCGGGCCTCAGTATGATTTCCAAATTGGGGTCTTCGGGAAGGATCGCTTTGAAAGGTACCGCGACGCGAATTCGGCCATCGGCAACAATAGGCCCGCTCATTTCCTGAGTCTCTCCACTTCCAATGAAACCTTGATTGGCCGTTGCCTTGATATGATACCTGCCGGACGTTATCCGCAGATCAAAGTCATAGGAAATGGGCTCGCCGAAGGAACTCACGCCGCAATCATCCAACATTGCGGTCCAGTTCCCATCGAACCGGCTGGGGTTGGCGGTCTTTGTCGCTGGCTTCGGCTGCCGCATGGTTAACTTCCGGGTTTCATTTCCCTCGGATGCTTCCAAGTCCGCCAGCCGGAAGCGGGCCAGCGATGCATTGGCGCCGTCCGGGTATTGTTGCAGATAGATTCTGAGCGCGGCGGCGCTGCCGCTTGCGGCAACCATTTTCCAAGCTGCGGATTCTCTGTTTTGGGCTTGCTCCCGCGCCTGACGCTCCGCCTTTTGTTTCCCCTTTGCCACCTCTTCGTTTCTAGCCGCTTCAAAGACTTCCCTGTCTTGCAGAAGATTTGAAAACACATAGCCCAGGCGTTTGCCGTCCCGGTCCACCGCCAGCCAGTTTTTTCCGGTCACTTTGCCTGGCACATAAATCTCGCGACCCTTACGCAAGGTGACGACCTTTTCCGCGTTCACATTTGGCGTGATACGGACGTTGGCGTTCCTGACCGCCACGAACATCCCTTCAATAGGTTCAAGGACAATCGCCGGCTCCAATGACGCCGTCTGGCTAGACTTCAGTTTTTTTAGCCGAACCCGCGCCAATACCGCGAATGAGCCTGTTGGATATTGCTCAAGATAGGCTTGATAAGACTCGGCATCCTGGCTGTCCTTGATGGTTTCCCAAAATAGCAACTCAGCTTTGTTTGAATCCACTGGAGACACGGCCGGTTTTGCCTCGGCCTCGGCCGCCAGCATGCGCGGTACGAACAGAAAATCGCCCCCCTCATGGGCGGCGCGCCGGATTGTGCCATATCGCGGTGTCTGATCGGCCTTGACCGCCAGGCGGCCGCGCAGGCGCTGAAACAGGCTCTGGCCGTCCAGCACTTCATTGTTGTCCCGGAGGGCCGACAGAAAAGCATTGGCGAATACGGAATGGCCGCCCCCGCCCGTACCGGTCACCGGTTTCAGCCCACCCGAGACCAGGGCCGTCCGGGCGCGCGTCTTTGCCATGCGCCTGATCCATTCATCCCGGCCAACCCCGCTCTGGGCCGCAAGCTCGGCGGCGCGGGTTTGCGTTCCCGAGAAAATGCTATCGGCGATCACGATGACGTGGCGGGCCGCCATTGCCCGAAGGAGCTTGGTTATGCTTTCGTTGGCGATCCAATTGGTCTTGTCGTCAGGCTTCGCATCGATGGGCAGCCAATAGCCAGTGTCGGTTTTGCGATCAATCCCGCCGTGCCCGGCGTAATAGATCAACAGCCGGTCCTTGGCGGTCAGCTCGCTTTTTAGCCAGTCGACAAAATTCAAAGTTTGAGCTTGAGTGGCATTCAACAACAGGGTCACATCGAAGTCGTACTTGCTCCGTAGCAACCCAGCTGTTGCGATGGCATCGCTCACCGCCGTGTTCAGTTTGGGCAAATGGGCGTAGTCGTCGTTGCCGATGACCAGGGCGTGATAACGCCCGTACTGATCCCGCGAAGCCGCTTGCGCCAAGTGTGGCAACGACAGCAGGGCGGCCAAAAGGACGTAAATCGTCCCTTTCCGCCAGTTCATCAATATAGCAATTATCACGATCCCCAGGAGCGCAACGAAGTGACGATGATACTACTGAAATTGCAATATCCATCAAATATGCCTGCCCGGCAATACAGCACTGGCGTCGTGGCCCAGGGGGGGGGCTGTCAGCCGCCCGACGGCGCCTCCGGTGCGACGAAAGCGGCGGATGTGCCGCCGTCGACGGGGATCCATGTGCCCGTCACGTAGTTTGAGGCCGGTTGCAGCAGAAAGCGGATAACCGCCACCACATCCGCTGGCGCGGCAACCCGGCCCAGGGGCGAGCGGCCGGAGGGTTTGTAGGTTTTGCCGGGGCGGCCATGGCGGAGGCGATCATGGGGGTATCGACGGTGCCCGGCGCCACGGCATTGACCAGGATTTTGTCGCCCGCCAATTCCACCGCCATCACCCTGACCAGGCGGGACAGCGCGGATTTGGTGGCGGCATAGGCGCCGCCGCCGATTTTCGGGCGGATGGCGGCGATGGAACCCAGCATCACCACCCGGGCGGGCATTTCATCCGTGGCCGCCTGGCGCAACAGGGGCAGTGCTGCCTTGACGGACAGCCAGGCGCCACGGGTGTTCACGGCAAAAAGCTGGTCGAAATCCTCGACCGTCATCTCCATCAAGGGCCCGGTGCGGAGGATGCCGGCGGAACAGATCAGCGCATCCACGCCGGAAACCTGTTGTGCGATCTGCCCAAAGACCGAGGTGATCTCGTCGGCGTCCCTGACATCGCAGGGCAGGGGCCGCAGCCTGTCTCCCGCCTGCAGCTCGGTCTCGACCTCGCCCAGCGCGGGGGCCGAAACATCAAGGGCAAAGACCCGCCAGCCGTCGTCCAGCAACTGCCGGCAACATTGGCGCCCGATACCGGACGCCGCGCCGGTCACGATTGACACCGGTGTATGGTTTGCATCCGTCATGTTTTTTCCTTCCGGAATCGTTAGTTGCCGTCGGTGATTTCCGTTGGGTCGTAGGACAGCCCCGCCGCACCATAGCCACCGTCCACGTTCAGCACATGGCCGGTAACCCATTCGCATTCGTCGGAGGCCAAAAACAGCGCGGCGTTGGCGACGGCCTCGACCGTGCCATAGCTGCCGGCGGGAATGCGGTCGAGATAACCCTTCTTCCGGCTCGCCCCGTGGCTGCTGATCCCGGTTTCGATGGGGCCGGGCGCGATGGCGTTGACCATCACGCCCTGGCTGGACAGCTCCACCGCCAGAACCTTGCACATATGCATCGCGGCGGCCTTGGAGGCGCCATAGGCGACACCGCCCATGTTGCCCCGCTGGCCGGAGATTGAACCGATCTGGATAATCCGTCCGCCGTCCTGCTCCACCATGCGCCGGGCCGCCGCCTGGGCGGTCAGGAATGAGCCGGTGAGATTGATCGCCAACACCCGCTGCCAATCCTCCAGGCTGGTCTCCAGCGCCAGCCGGTGCAGGGCCACGCCGGCGTTGTTGACCGCGATATCGATGCGGCCAAAGCGCTGGACAGCTTCCGCCACCTGGCCCTCGCAATCGGCGGCCTGTCCCACATCGGCTGTAAAGGCGCTCGCCGTCCCGCCGGTCTCGGTGATGCGCGCCGCCGTTGTCTCGGCCGTGGCCAGGTCCCGGTCCGTGCACAGCACCGCCGCGCCTTCGGCGGCAAAGCGTTTGGCGATAGCGCCGCCCAGCCCGCCGCCTGCCCCCGTCACCAGGGCCGCTTTCCCCTTCAGTCTCATCTGCCGTCTCCTTCTCCGTTCGCGGCGCGGTCGTGGCCAGGTGGGCGAAAATCTACTTGGTCCGGCATTGTGCGCCGGGTTCAGGCCGTCTCGTTTGCAAATTGGCGTTCAGGTGACGAGAAATTTTATCGGGATTGGTTCGTTGGAGTTATGCAGCAGGCGCGCCTGGGAACCGCATAACCCTGAAACCGCAAAAATCCATAAAATCACCGCATTTCCCGCCGCGCTTCCAGTTGTGGATCATCGACACCAACCCATGGACCCACGGGGCCGGTCAAGGCGAAGAACTCGGGTTCGGTGCGTGCCTGTCCCGCCCTCATGGTCGAAAAGCCCACCACCGCCTCGGTACCGGTGTAAAGGCAGAGATATACGCCGTCATCGACACGGCGAATTTCGTCGACAAGATCCATATCGCCGGCGTAGTTGTGAAACGCCCGGTAGTACATAATCAGGGACGGGCGGCCGTCCAAGGTTGAACGCCCGATCTCGGTTGCGAAACGCCGATACCGCCGTACGCTTCCGTCGGTCTCGCGAAAATAGTTGTACCCTTCGCCCTGGCCGCCGCGCCCAGGCTTATAGGCCTTGCCCAGCCAGTAACCGCACGGGGACTCGTAAAAGAACTTTGTCTTAGCGTCCCGGACCGCCCGGTCGCCGCCATCGTGGACGTGGCCTGTGTATTCGCCGTCTATCTCGTTCGGCTCCGGCGCGGGCAGGCTCTTCCACAGCTCGAGCGCCGCCTCGCGGCTCATCTTCCGCATGATTTGCTCGAGGGGCCATTTTTCTTCCGTCATGCTCATGGAACGTCCTCCAGACTCTGGAACTAAAACCGAACGGCCAAGTCTCCCACAATTCGGATGAAACCTGAAGTCTTGGCCGCAAATAGATTCGCTCTAAGTCCGCGCCTGCTCGTTGATGGCGTCGGGGTCACTGCATTCAATTCCTTCAATACCCTTCGGTGGACCCATCTTCTATGTCAATTGGCTCCTGTATTCGCAGTTTTTGTGCCCCGATCTATGGATTTCTAGTGACCTTGATATGTAGGCGTAGCTCACGATTAGCCTTGCTTTTCCGTTCGGATAGAATGAAAGTTGCATCAGATTCGTGAGCGGCTATTTTATGATGCATTTTATGCGCCTTTGAAAGGCGTATACGGAGGACTTTGTCCTGAAATACACTGCATAGCTTTTATGCTATACTAAATAATTTGAAATAGCACTTTTGTGTGATATTATTAAAATGTACACCATTTTACAATATCGTGGCGCTTATGATTCGTTTGTCGCCAGTCTTGAAGATAAAAAACTTAGAGCGGCAGTTGACCAGCGGCTGTCGCGGTTGGCGGCGCTTGGCAGAAACGCGGG
Source organism: Alphaproteobacteria bacterium (assembly GCA_029937535.1). Taxonomy (GTDB): domain Bacteria; phylum Pseudomonadota; class Alphaproteobacteria. The sequence goes on along the minus strand of JAPYPT010000021.1, from coordinate 27,167 downwards.
CCCAAAAGTCTCGGCACCGTTGCGGGATGGAATTTTTGAGTGCCGTGCACAAAGGAATAGGCAGCAAGCGCGAATTCTGTGGTTTTACGTAAAAAATATGAGAATAATCGTCACCGCTGGGGTCATCAAAGAACGCAAGGTGCCGCCAGATTTAATAGATGCCGCAATCGACATAAAGAAGACCCTTGAAGAACACCCGGAGCTCTTAAATGACCTTACTGAAATCCATTAAATTAGATATCGCCAAAAAACTCGAAGACAAAGAATATAGAACTGTCTTCTTCGAGGAATGGGCTCGAGACGAAGTTGCTGACCAAATCCGACGACTTCGCAAACTCCGAGGTTTGCGACAGATTGACGTTGCCAAAGCTACGGGTATGAAGCAGTCCGTTGTCTCGCGCATTGAGCAATCCGAGCATTCAAGATGGAATTTTGCAACGTTGATGCGGCTTGCGGAAGCGCTAGACGCCCGCGTACATGTCACATTTGAGACTGCCGAAGAGGTAATAGAGAAGTACGAAAGCGAACAAAGGAAGATGCTCCCGGGCTCCTCCGCTACCGCCCTGCGTATGGCCGAATTAGAAAACGAACAAGCATTTAAGAACCACTACAAGATGTCTAAATCCCCACTTTCAACACCGCTCACCAATGAAGCACCACAAATCTTGCCTTTGGAACGTCTTTCTTATATTCGCCAGGATTTGGAGCAACGCCAATGAAAGTTCTATCAATTGAATTCGGTCAGGCCACCTGGCTTGTCGATATTGCGCTCCCACGTGGCAGTTTGTACTTGCCGGAAGTCATACCTGATTTGACAGATCGTTATGGTTTCGTGGCTTTTCCAAAGATCACGGAAATTTTAGAGCCTGCGCCAAGCATAGTTTTTCAACACGGGAAATTTGAAAATTCTGTGATCCGGAAATTCTCGGTTTTCAATGATGGATTCACCGCCGAATCTCAAGCTGGAAATGATCATGCGGTATTGTTCTTAGAAAATTTTATGCACTGGGCAGAGAATCAATTAGAAGTTTCAATATTAGAGATCAGCGAACCAAAAATCTATTACGACAGCCAAATGGTCATCCAACTGGACGTGGACCTGTCCTCAAAATTGGAGTTCATTTCCTTCGTTTCAGATAGCATAGGAAAGTATGCAAGTGATTATGGCCTAAGTTATCAAGGTTATGAAGCTTCGGGAATTTCATTGTCTCCAGACCAATCGGACGTAAAAGGATACCAATATTCGCCATTTAGAATTGAACGGCGTGTAGGGCAGCCATTCAGGAAAAACATCTATTACAGTACTGCACCTCTGAAAACGAGTGACCACAAAGAATTGTTAGAGCAGATCGAGAGGACAATCTGAGCCAACCCGGCCTTGACGGGCTGTGTACCAGTCGGTGCGTCTTGGACTGATGGGTAGCGGCATTGTTTGTCATCAATTCGTCCTATTCGAAATCTCACCTCAGTCGCCCTGCTCAGGTCCGGGCCTGTTCGTTGATGGCGTCGGCGAGGATGTCTTCGGGGATGTCGTCGAAGGAGGCGTAGTTCAGGGCATAGAGGCGGGCGTAGAGGCCGCCTTCGGCGATTAGGGCGTCGTGGGGGCCGGTTTCGACGATGCGGCCTTCCTGCAGGACCACGATGCGGTCGGCGCCGCGCACCGTCGCCAGACGGTGGGCGATGACGATGGCGGTGCGGCCTTCCAGCAGGCGGGAGAGCGCGATCTGGATCTGCCGCTCGGTATAGCTGTCGATGTTCGCCGTGGCTTCGTCCAGGATCAGGATCTTGGCATCGGCCACCAGGGCGCGGGCGAAGCTGAGCAGTTGGCGCTGACCCAGGGACAAATTCCGCCCCTGCTGTTCCAGCATGGTGTCATAGCTGCCGGGCAGGCGGGCGATGAAGTCATGGGCGCCGACCACCTTGGCGGCCCGCTCCACGTCCTCCCGGCTGGCGGCCTGGGTGCGGAAACGGATATTCTCGAATATGCTGCCGGTAAAGAGGAACGGATCCTGCAAGACCATGGCGATGTGACGGCCCAGGGCGGCCTTGGCATAGTCGCGCACATCCCGTCCGTCGATCTTCACCCCACCGTCCCAAACCTCGTAAAAGCGGTGCAGGAGCGAGGTGATGGAGGTCTTGCCCGAACCCGTGGGGCCCACCAGGGCCACGGTTTCGCCTTTGTGGACGGTGAAGCTGATGTCTTTTAGCACCGGTTGGTTTTTCACGTAGCCGAAGGTGACGTGGTCGAATTCAATTTCTCCCTCGATATCGGCCGGATCGGCGGCGTCCGGCCCGTCGGCGATGGCGATGGGCACTTCCAGCACCTCGAAGATGCGCTGACCCGAGGCCATGGCGCGCTGCATGACGCTGTATTGAATGGTCAACGAGCGGATCGGGTCAAAGAAGCGTTGGACATAGAACAGGAAGGCCACCATGACGCCGATGTCCAGGGCGTCATCCAATACCAGGGCCCCGCCCACCACCACCACGATGCCCATGGCCGCGCCCGTTAGGGTATCGACGATGGGGATCATCGCCTGGGCGAATTTGGCCGAACGCAAATGCGCGGCGAGGTTTTGTTGGGCCTTCTCCGTATACAGCGCGAAATTGACCGCCTCCCGCCCCATGCCCTGCACCGTGCGCACCGCATGGATGCCCTCGGCAAGGGCGCCGTTGGCGGATGAATTGGTCTCCCGCGCACCGCGAAAGGCGATGCGGGCGCGGGGCAGCCAGATCAGACGGACGAACAGCAGCACCGGAACCACGGACAGGGTCAGCAGGCCCAGCTTGAAATCCAGGATCAACATGATGGCGACGATGCCGAACAGCAAGACCAGATCGCCGATCGCCGTGATGGAGTTCTCCAAAAATTCCTGCAGGGAATTCACATCGCCCTGCAGCCGCGACATCATGCGGCCGATCTCCGTCTTGTCCATGAAGGACAGGCCCACGTGCTGTAGATGCACGAACATGGCCCGGCGCAAATCGAAGATCACTTTTTCGCCCGTCAGCCCGACCAGGCGGTCCTGGATGTAGCTGGCGCCATAATTGACTATGATCACCACCGCGAAGGCCGCGATCGCCCCCGCCAATATCGCCATGCCGCCGCCGCCGTCACTGCCGCCGTCCTGTCGCGCGACCAGGGCTTCGTCGATGGCGTAGCGGATGATCAGGGGAATGGCCAGTTGCGCCCCGGTGAAGACCAGGACCGCGATTAACGCGGTATTAATCCGTTGGCGATAGGGCCGGACGTAGTGGAAAAAGCGGCGCACCACCCGGCCGTCGAAGGCGGCGCCGAACATCTCCTCATCCTGGTTGATTTGAGAGCCGACCACGGCGCGGGGCGGCCGTCCATGATGGTCCCTACCATCATCTTGGGGATGGTCCCCACCATCATTTTGAGGATGGTCATGCCTGGGAATTGCCGTCATTGCGCCGCATCCTGGCTGGCATCATCCCGGCTTTGCAGGGCGAACAGCGCCGCATAGCGGCCGGCGGCGGCGATCAAGCTGTCATGGTTGCCGCGTTCCACGATGCGTCCTTCCTCAAGAAAGATAATTTCGTCCGCATGACGCAGGGCGCCCAGGCGGTGGGAGATGATGATGGTGGCGCAATTTTGCATATGATTCCGCAGGGCCGCGCGGATGCGCCGCTCCGTCTCGGCATCGATGGCGGCGGTGGAATCATCGAACACCAGCACCGCCGCCTCCAACAGGGCGGCCCTGGCGATGGCGATGCGCTGCTTCTGGCCGCCGGACAGCGAGACCCCCCGTTCCCCGACCAGTGTTTCATAGCCCCCCGGCAGGTTGGCGACAAAGCCGTCGATCTGGGCGGTCGCGGCGGCACCGCGCACCATTTGGTCATCGGCCCAGGGGTCGCCATAGGCGATGTTGTTCTCCAACGAGGTGGTAAACAGAAAGGCGTCCTGCTGGACGATGCGCACGGCCTGGCGCAGGGAGGCAAGGGTTAGGTCCCTGATGTCCTGGCCGTCGATGGTCACCCGGCCCGCGCTGGGGTCGTAATAGCGGGGCAGCAGGTTGGCGATGGTGGATTTTCCGCTGCCGGGCGGGCCGACAATGCCCAGGGTCTTGCCGCGGGGAACGGTGAACGAGACATCGTGCAGCACGGGTGGCGCATCCTCATCCGTGTAGGCGAAGGAGACGTCCTCGAAGCTCACGGCGCCCATCGTGGTTTCCAGCGCCTTTGCATCCGGCCCGTCGGAAATCGCCGGTTCCAGGTCGAGCACGGAAAACAGCCGACCCCCGCAGGTGGAGGCGCGCGCGATGGAGTTCACCAACAGGCCCAATTGCCGCACGGGCTGCTGCAATATGGTGATGAAGGTCAGGAATACGGTCAGGGCGCCCACGGTCATCTCGCCGTCCAAAACCCGGATACCGCCAACCCAAAGCACCAGGCCCATGGAGATAAAGTAGGCGAAGGTCATGATTGAGGTGGAGGCGGCGCGGGTTCTGATGCGCTCGTCGGCGATGGTCATGGCATCATCCGCGGCGATGTCATATTTGCCGACTTCATGGGGTTCGGCCCCGAAGGCCCGGACCACGCGGATGCCGGTCAGGTTTTCGTCCATGATCTGGCCCAGCCGGCCCATGCGCACCTGCAGGGCCAGCCACAAGGCCCGCAACCGCAGCCGGGCCACGGATGACCGCCAGGCGACGAAGGGCACGAAGGAAAAACTCAACGCGCCCAGCAGCAGATCGGTCGAAAGCAGCAGATAGCCTCCCGCGCCGATCAGGTTCACCAGCAGAACCAGCCGCAGCAGGCCCGTGTTGACGAACATGCGTACGCCTTCCAGGTCCAGCATGCCCCGGGTGATCAACTCGCCCGTATGCATCTTATCGTGAAACGAAAAACTGAGGCTTTGCAGTTTTTTGTAGAACAACAGGCGCAGATCGTAGGCGATCAAATGGCCGATCGCCTCGCCGCCATAGTTATGCATCAGGGTAAAGACGCCCCGCAGGATAGAGGCGCCCAGCAACAACATGGCCGCCTCGAACAAAGCCTCCCGCGCCACCTCGCCCACAACGGCGCCGCTACCCAGCAGGCCCAGGGCATTGTCGACCGCCTGGCCCAGAAAGCGCGGGATCATGAGCTGGAAGACCGCCGCCGCGATGGTCGCGGCCACGGCCAGGGCCACGCGCAGACGATAGCGCAGCATAAGCCGGGTGATCCGCCACAACACGGCCGCATCGGTGCTGAAGGTATACTCGGTCTCGTCCTCCATCCCCTTGTAGGCCTGTTGCCGCAAGGTGATGGCCTGCCTTGGCGATTGGTCCCTAATATCAGCCTTGCTTTCGGCCATTCGTATGTCTTGCCTTCGTGAAAACGCCGTTGGCCCAGGCAGCGCCAGGCACTGGCGCGGCCGTGGCCGTTAGGCTGGTGATATAGGCCGGGTTGCCGACAGGACCAAGGATCTTGTGCGGAGAAAAATAGGCCGGAACCGCTCTAATGGCTCATCTGAATCGTCAGAGGAGATAATAGCACAAATTCAAGGACCATTGGTATCCGTTACGGGGCCCAATTTTACCGCCTCCCACCAGGCATCCGTGGCGTTTGTCGCGCCGACGTCAATGATTTGGCCCACGCGCGGGGTCAGTAATGTCACATGGTTGTCCCGGGCCGCCTTGACGGTGCGGATGATCGGTTCATCCCAAGCATGGAAGGCCATATTGAACGTTGCCCAGTGGACCGGCAGCAAGCGGCGGGCGCGGAGGGCCTGATGGGCCCTGATCGAATCTTCGGGCGGCATATGGATGTCGATCCAGGGCGCGCCGGGACCATAGGCGCCGATTTTTATGATGGAGAGATCGAACGGGCCCAGGCGGTCGCCGATGTCCTGGAAATGGCCGGAAAAGCCCGTGTCCCCGCTGTAGTAGACCCGGTGCCTCGGCCCCAGAATGGACCAGGACGACCAGAAGGTGGCCTTTCGGTCAAACAGATCCCGGCCCGAATAGTGCCGCGACGGCGTGCAGATGATCTTCAGCGCGCCGATCTTCCTCTCCTGCCACCAATCCAGTTCGACGACTTGGCTTTCCGGCACGCCCCATTCAGTCAAATGGGCGCCAACGCCAAGGGGGACGAAGATGCGCGTTCCCTTGGCGGCCAGGTGCTGGATTGTCGCCATGACCAGGTGATCGTAGTGATCATGGGAAATCATCACGGCATCGATTTTGGGCAGATCGGCCAGGGCAATCGGCGGAGCATGAAACCGGCGCGGCCCGATGCCCTGGAGGGGCGATGCATATTCGGAGAAAACCGGGTCAACCAGCAAACGCAGGCCATCGACTTCCAGATAGACGCTGGCATGGCCCAGCCAGACCAGGCGCAAACCGGGCAGGGGTGATCGGTCCAACGCCCCAGGCGGTATGGCGACAACGGGGATGGGCGCCGGCGGTACACGGATTTGATCGCCGCCGAATTGTTCGGTCAGATAATCCCAGTATAGGCCGAAGTTGTCGGGCGACTGCCGGACGGTATTGAAGAACCGGCCGTCACCGAAATGCGGCGACGCCTCGGCCCGTTTCAACCTCTCCCCCGTTACCGCGCCCCCGAACGTCGAACAACCCGATAGCAAACCCGTGCCCCCCGCCGCGACGAGGCAAAGGATGGCCACCGCCCAGGTGACGCGCCGGCTGAGTTTGGATTTTCGAGCCATCAAACAGTTCCAAACCTAAAATGCTCTAAGCTGGTGAGCATGGTCCGCGTCCCCTGCTTTCCGGAAAAACCAGCAATATCAGCCCGATAGTAACCATTGGCCGAAACAATTGGAACCGCCTCGCCGCGCCATGATGGGCGCTTGGTGCCGGATGCCAAATTCTTTTGCCCGATCGCGGAAAAACCGCCCTGGCCCCGCCATAGCCCCAGCAAGGACACGAACCATGAACTTAAACGGCAAGAAGGGACCGCGATATGCGACCGAAAATTCAGCGAACGAAACAGGACCGGCGATTGCCCATGCTCGCGGTTGCCATGGCCTTGTTGGCCGCGGCGTGTAATCCCGTGACCACGGCGGTGCAGAAGGAAGGCATCGGCTTTCGCCAGGCCCGCTATGCCGAGATTTCGGCGATGCGGTCCTATCGCGCGTGCCGGGATGACGCCGTGGCTCTGGACGGCCAGGCCCGCGCCGAGGGCTCCTCCGCCCGATACTTGGCGGCGGCCCGCCTGTTGGAAAAGTGCGAGGCCGAGATCGGCCCGGAAGCCGCCAGCGTCGGTATCGATGAACGCATGCGCGCCTATGCCTTGGGTATCCAGGATCACTTCAAGGGCGGCGACGTGGCCCGCGCGCGGACCAATCTGGAGACCTTCAAGAAAAATTTTGTGGGCGCCGATCTGTATTTCGCCGATGGCGCCTCGTTTATCGAAAGCATGGAAATTCTATTGGGCCATCGCGACCGCGGGGTGGTGGGTGAATTCTCCGTTGCCAACGTCTCGTCCCAGATGAAGTCCGAGTTGCGCCGAGTGCGCTACTGGACCCGAAACTAGCAAAAGGGAATTAGGCCATGAATGCGAAATTATCTCTCTCCGTGGGTCCCAGTCTGGCTTTGGCCGCCTATCTGATCCTGGCCATGGCCGCGCCGGGTCAGGCCATGGCCGAGGGCGCCGGCGTGCCCACCTGGCAGCCCGTGGCCAGCGAAAAGCTGATCAAGCTGCCGGCGAATTATCTGAAAAAATCCCTCGATCACGACTTTGCCCAATCGGCTCTGTCGGCGGCCATTCAGGACACGGACGGTGAAATTGGTCTGAAAGGCCAAACCCTGGAAGATCTGCGCGCCGCCATCGATCAGGCGGACGGCGAATTGGCGGTGGAGCTGCGGCATCAATTCCTGGGCCAGAAACGGGAATACATCACCTTGGTGAAACGCAAGGCCGATCTGCGGCAGAGGCATATCCAGACCAAGCAACGGACCCTGGAGAGATTGTTGAAAAAATTGGGCCGGGAAAAAGGCGCCATGACGCCGGCCCGGGTGCAGTTGGTCTCTCGCCAGCAACAGGCCCGCGAACGCTTCAGGGGGTCCTTGGAGAAAGTTGATCTATCGATCCTCGCCGCCTCCAGCGTGCCGGACAGCAAATATGCCCAGGAATACGCCACTAACATGGGGGCCGTGGAAGCCCTGGTCGCCGCCATCGGCAACCACCCCATGAACATCCAGCCCCAACTGGCCGGCGGCCCTGCGAGCAAGGGTGACTTTATTCGCCAGATGCTGGCGGATGCCCAGGCCGGCATGGCGATCCTGGAGCAGGAGCAGAACATCCTTGGCTACATGGCCAAGCTGGTCGCGCTCGACGCCCTGGCCCTCTCGGAACAGGTAATGGATGGGGAACTGATCGACAGCGATATCCCCGCCACCGCCTCGGCTGCATCGGCCGTGAAATTTTTCGTCAACTAGCTACTTCGCCCAACGATCACCCTTGGAAGGAGCATCAATATGAAAACGAACCTGAAGATCACCCTGCCAGCGGCTGCCCTGCTGGTGGCGGTAATTCTGGCGGGTCTCCCGGCCGCGGCACATGCCGACACCCTGGCCAATATGGAACGGGAGCGCGCGCTGTTAATTGAAACCATGTTGGATGGGGAGATTACCCCCGCCGAGCGGCAGGTGCGGATGGAGGCCGGCCAACGCCGCCTGCTGGATCTGGAGCGCATGGTGCTGCGCGACGACAATCTGGTGGGCCGCAACACGCCCCAGGTTCGCCGGGCCTTCGCCAACTACGATCTGACCTTTTTGGTCCATGCCTCGGCCGAGAAAAGCCGCGCATTGGCGGATACCTGGTTGGCGCAACTGGGTATATCGACGCAAAGCCTGATGTCGGCCAAGCGCGGGCGGCGGTAAGATGGCCACCATCACCGCCGGTATCGTCGCATTTGCCTCGGGCGGCTCCCGCGCCTTGAGCTATTTTCTCGGCATTGTCGTCCTGGCCCTTGCCCTGGCCCTGGCCATGGGTGCGCCGGAGCCGGGTGAAATTCTGGCCTGGGCGGGCCGCGTGCTGGGCGGCGTCTTCATCAGCTGCCTGACATTGTTGATCCTGGCCACCTTGTATTGTTGGCAGCGCCTGTTGGATGGGCGTTTGCGGCCCCAACAGCGTCAGGCCTGGCACGAGGCCGGGCTGCACGCCGCCAACGGTATCGCCACTCTGGCCCTGACCTACACTTTGTTTGGCATCAGCCTTGGTATTGGCGAACTGGCCGGACAGAACCTGACCCCCGACACCGTGCAGGAGGTTATTCGCGGTCTGACGGAACGGTTCAGCCTGGCCTTCATGACCACGGTCATCGGGCTTCCCGCCTCGGCCCTGCTGCGCGCCCTGTTGTCCATCAGCGCCGCCTGGGTCGAGGCTAAATCGACAGCAAAAGGAGTAATTCCATGCGGTTCCTGATATTCAATGTTGTTGTGGTCGGCGCCCTGTTTTATCTGTTCGCGGGCAGCCAGCCGTTCGGCGGCACGGACCGAAATGGCATGCTGGGCACGGTCGGCGCGGTGGTGGAACGCAGTGTCACCTCCGGTCGCCAGGCCACGGCGGCGGTGATCGACAAGGTCATGGCCGGTGATCGGGAGGCGCCACTGCCCTCCGCCCTGACGCCACCGGACCTAAAGACGCCGCCCACTCCGATGCCTGTCGTGGACGTTCCGGTGCAAAAAGTCGTTCCCCCCATCCTGGCCACGTTGTCGGCGCCGAAGCCGCCCGCCATCACCGCCAAGTCGCCCGTGGCGGTCACGGACCCCGCTGTTCAAAAGCGCCGGGCCGAGGTCATGGCCCGGGGTCCCGTTGCCTCTGTTGCGGCTGTCAAGGCACGGCCAAAGTTCATGACGCCAAGTCAACGGCGGCGCGAATTGCAGGCCCTGTCCGAGGACATGGAGCTGCTGTTCGCCAGCACGCGGGCCCGGTAGATCATGGTGCGGGGCCTGGTCATGGGCGGGGCGTCCGTTGGGCTTTCGGTCCTGCTGGCGGTGTTGCTGCTGACCAGACCCGCGCCCGAGAGGCACCCGGCGGCGGAGCCGCGCGCACAGGCCCCGGCCAAACAACCGGTCAAGGCAGCGCCCATGCCGCGCACGATCAAGCTTCCGCCGCCGCCGCAAAAAACCGCCCCGCCGCCACCTATGCAGGCGCTGAAACCCGCAGCCAAACAGCCGGTCGGCGGCAAGCCCGCGTTACCTCGGAAACGACAGGTAAAGCTGCAAATGAAACCATTGCGGCCACGTCCGGCGCCGCCACCCCGTGCCGCCGTCAATGCCGCCAAAGCTGCTGACGCCGAGCCTAAGACTGTCAAGGCGGCGACGGCGCAAGGCCGGGTTCTGCTGCATCTGTTGGAGCATGGTCGGGGTCCGGCGATCGAGCTGGCCTGGCCGCGCAATGAGAACGAGCGGGCCCGTCTCTACCGCCGGTTCCGCGATTGTTTCGGCATGCGGGTAGCGTTGCGCCGTGGCGCGGGGGAGCTGTTCACCGCCGGAACCGCGCGTGGACAGGCCTGGCGCCCCAACCGGGACCGCTACAGCGGTTTCGCACGGCAGCCGTCGGGGCGGTTGGTTGCGGCGGAACAGCGCGACTTGCGGGCCATTGCCAGGGCCCACGGCTTGCCCGGCACCGCGCCCGCCATGCGCATATTTCCCCGTCATGTTGATGCCCGGCTGCTGGGCGGCCTGGAGCAATTGCTGGCGGGCCGGTATGGCAAGGCGGTTTCGATCCGGGCGCGGTATCACTTGCGCGGCAAGGGCATCGTGGTACGGGATATCCAGGTCGATGGCCACGCCATTCGGGGCGGAATTGATCTGGGCGGCGCCTGCGGGCGGACGTAGCCATGTTGAGGCGGCTGCTTTTCATGCTTTGGTTATTGCCCCTTGCCTTGACCGAGGCGCGGGCGGCGGGACCATTGAGGGCATTTTATGACGATCCCCCGCAATGCGTCGTTGTTCTGGCCGGGCCGGCGGAAGCCGGGATCGTGGCTGGCGAGAGGATCTCCGGCGCCCTGGCGCGGCAGTTGAGCGGCCGGGTCGCGAAGGTTATCCAACCCACCGAACGCCGCCGCCTGGAACGCGCCATGGCGGTGGATTTGCACCATCCCGCCGATGCCCGTCATTTCGCCGCCGCCACCCGATGTTCCGCATTCCTGCGCTGGCGGATCGTCGGCGCGGGTCAGGAAAATGTTCTGGTCTGGTCGCAAAAACACATCCAACTGGCGGCGGAGATCATCCGGGCCAGGGACGGCACGATGTTGTGGCGGGCGCGGGCGGAGGCGTCGCGCAATTCCGGCGATGTGCCCCTGTCCTTGTTCTCCCTGCCCCTCGCCGTGCTACGGTCGGCGGCCTTCCAGACCGACGACGACACTGTTGCCTCCATGCTGGACGACCTGGCCCGGCGCATCCTGGCCAGTCTGCCGGACCTGCGCTGAAGTCGATTGCCTGGGCTGGTAAAAGCTGCCCCGTGGCCCTGTCATCAACATGGATTGCCGGGTCAAGCCCGGCAATGACGATAGAGCTCGGAAAATGTCTGAAAACTGCCAAATTCGTCATGCCCGGACGTGATCCGGGCATCCAGGGCCGAGAGGGAATCTGGTGCCGGTTGTCCCAATTAATTCTCCGGCAACAGCGGGAAGGCGCTCAACACATCCGGGGGATGGCCGGGGGGCGCGGTGGTCAGGTCCTCCGGCGATAAATCCTCATACCGGGTCTTGCCCATGAGGCCCATGGCGATGTGCATTTCCTCCGACAACAAGTCGATGGCCCGCACCAGGCCTTCCTCACCCGCCGCGCCCAGGCCCATGGCGGTGAGGCGGCCCAGGCCAACCAGATCGGCGCCAAGGGCCATGGCCTTGATCACGTCCGTGCCGCGCAGGAAGCCGCCATCGACGATCACCGCCGCCCGGCCCGCCACCGTCTCCACGACCTCGGGCAAAACCGCCATGCTGCCCTGGGCCTGATCCAACTGGCGGCCGCCGTGATTGGAGACCCAGACGCCGTCGACGCCCAGATCGCAGGCCAGGGCGGCATCTTCCGCCGTCATGATGCCCTTGATCAGCAGGGGAATGTCGTGGGTCTTCTTGAAACGCTCCACGTCCTTCCAGTTCAGCGAGGCCTGATAGTTGTGGCCGGTGGCGCTGCGCCGCCATGGTTTGACAAAACGGTTGACGAGATCCCGCTCCCGCCGGCTGTAGACGGCGACGTCCACGGTCAGGCAAAAGGCGGTGTAGCCCGCCTCGATCGCCCGGTGCGCGTGTTCATCCACCCAATCGGCATCGCCGCGCACGTAGAGCTGGAAGATTTTGGGTCCCGGCGCGGCTTCCGCCGTGGCCTCCAGGCCGGGCGCGGAGACGGAGCTTAACGTGGTCATCATGCCGTGGCGGGCGGCGGCCCGCGCCGCCGCTGCCCCGCCCTCGGCGTCGAACGATTCCAATGATCCGATGGGCGCGAATGTCAGCGGCAATTCCAATTCGGCGCCCAGGAAATTCTTGCCAAGATCAATGTCGTTGACGTCGCGCAACATGCGCGGCCGCAGGGCCAGGGTATCGATGGCCATCCGGTTGCGTTTGGCCGTGGTCTCCGTCTCCGTCGCGCCGCGCATATAGTCCCAGATGTTGCGGGGCAGGCGGGCGCGGGCTTCCTCGGCGATCTCATGCAGGACCTGGAAACGCAATTGGGTGCCCGGCTGGCTACGTGGCTCGCGCATCCCTCAGGCCTCCACCAAATCCAGCTGCAACGCCTTGGCCTTGGCGTAGGTCAGCTTGGTGGTGATCTTCCCGGCCTCGTTGAAATGCAGAATATCCAGGCCGCGCCAGCCCGTCCGTCCCCGTTTGGTATCGAAGGTGCAAAGCCAGCGGATCATGGTCTTGCCCTGCTCGGGGTCGATGAACAGATCCTCGGCGGCAAAGTTCATGACGCCGTAGTCGCCATCGAATTGCGGTTGAAAAACCGCGCGGATCGCCTCCAGGCCCTCGGCGATGGCGCCGTCATGTTGATCGTATATGGCCGCATCATCGGCGAAATAGGACATCATGGCGTCCAGATCGTTGTCGTTGAAGGTTTCGGTGAAGGACCGGGTCAGGTCCTCCAGTTTTTCTCTATTCATTTTTTTCTGCCTCAATCATAACCAAACAGCCAGCGCGAGACGCCGTCGTGGATATTGACAACGGAATGCAGTGCCCTGGCCGGAATAAAAATTTCGTCACCGGGTCCCATTTCCACCCGATCGTCGCCTAACGTCATCTCCAACCGGCCTTCTATCACTGTCACCAGTTCGTTGGTGGCATGGGTGAAGTCCAGCCATTGCTGGCCCGGCGGGTCCACGAACAGATTGCAGGAATAGCCGCGCTGGCGCCAATCGGCGGCCACGGCGTCCCTATCGAGGGGGAGGGGAAATTTCTCAGCGGTCAGTAAGTCGTTCATCGGGGGAATTTAGTCAGCATGATCGATGGATGCCAGAGTTTTCGCACTTGACGGCCCAGCAGATGTCTAGAACCCTAGCGGCAATCTGTCGGGAGGGGACTATGCCGCAAACGGTGTTGAGCAACGGCTTGCTGTTCGATGGGCAATCGCCCGAACTGCAGCCTGATACTTATGTGGTGATCGAGGGCGAGCGGATCGCGGTGGTGGGCAAGGGCGCGCCCCCGGCGGCGGACCGGGTCATCGATCTGGGCGGCCGGGTGCTGATGCCGGGATTGATCGATGCCCATGTGCATTTGATCGCCACCACGGCGGATCTGGGCAGCATCGGCGACGACCCGGCCTCCCTGACCGCCCTGCGCGCCGGCAAGATCGCCGAAGCGATGCTGCAACGGGGCTTTACCACTGTCCGCGATGCGGGCGGGGCCGATTGGGGCATGGCCATGGCCATCGAGGAAGGCCTGATCGCCGGCCCCCGGCTGTTCTATTCCGGCCGGGTGTTAAGCCAGACCGGGGGCCATGGCGATGCCCGGCCACGGGTCTATGACTGGACTTCTTGCCAGTGCTGCCTGCCCAGCGCGCAGTTCACGGCCATTGCCGACGGCGTGGACGAGGTGCGAAAGGCCGCCCGGACGGAACTACGCCGGGGCGCAAGCCAGATCAAGATCATGGGTTCGGGCGGTGTCGCCTCGCCCACGGATCCGATTTGGAATCTGCAATATTCCGAAGAGGAAATCGCCGCCGCCGTGTGGGAAGCGACGTCGTGGCGGACCTATGTGATGGCCCATGCCTACACGCCCGAGGCCATCGCCCGCTGTGTTCGTCTCGGTGTGCGCTCCATCGAACATGGCAATCTGATCGACCGCCCGACCCTGGAATTGATGAAGGAACGGGACGCCTGGCTGGTGCCGACCCTGGTCACCTACGACAGCCTGCACCGTTCCGGACCCGAATTCGGCCTACCGCCTGTTAGCATGGCCAAGGTGAACGATGTGCGCAGCCAGGGTCTCAAAGCCTTGGCCATGGCGCACGAGGTCGGCGTCAATATCGGTTTCGGTACCGACCTGCTGGGCGGCATGCACAAGGATCAATCCAACGAATTCGCCATCCGGGCGAAAGTGATGCCAAACGTCGATGTCTTGCGCGCTGCGACATCGGCCAATGCACGGCTGTTGAACCAAAGCGGCAAACTGGGCGTGGTCACGCCCGGCGCCCTGGCCGATCTGATCGCCGTGGACGGCAACCCCCTGGACGATATTTCCTGCCTGGATGGCCAGGGCGAGGCCCTGGCACTGATCATGAAGGGCGGGGTTGCCTTTAAGAACAACCTGCCGCCTAACGAAAGAACACCACCCCATGCCTGACCTACGCCGAAAAACCATCACCGGTTATTGCGATCCGCTCTCCATCCGGGCGGGGCAGCGCCTGGATTTCAAGGTTTGCTGTTATGAGGATGGTAACTATGCGGCCGATTTGGTTCGCCTAATCGCCGGGGACGATGCGCCGGGCGGGGTTGGCGTGATCGAGGAAGAGATCGCCGCACCCTTCGCCAAGTCATATCCGGGCCGGTTTCAGGATATCCATCCAGGCTCCTACGGGATCGTGCCAAGCGGCGGCGCGCTTGCGGGTTTGGAAAGTTTTACCTTGCAGGCGATGGTTTATCCGACCCTGCCGGGGCGGCGGCGTCAGGTCATCATGGGGCAGGCGGGCGCCTTCGCCATGTTGCTTGACGACGACGGCGCCTTGGCCGTGGACATTGGCGGCGTTCAGCTAAGCACCGGCGCGCCCGTGCGCCGCCACCAATGGCTGTTCGCCGCCGTCAGCTATGATGGGGACAGCGGCGCGGTCCGATTGCTCCAGCGTCCGTTGCCCAATTCCCCCGGCGACCGTCTGATCTCGCCCGCCGTGGAACGGCAAGATACCATTGCCGCCCAATTGACGGCCTCTTCGGCGCCGGTCCTGTTCGCGGCGGGGGGAGTTGCGTCGAGGGTGGATCATTTCAATGGCAAGATCGACCGCCCCCGCCTGGCCAGCCGGGCCTTGAGCGATGATGAGATGGCGGCCCTGTCGGGGCCGGGCGTTCCCGATAATCTGGCGGATTGCGTGCTGGGGTGCTGGGACTTCGCGGCCGATATTTCCAGCGACCGGATCAGCGATCTTTCCGTCCACGGCCTGCATGGCGAGGTGGTCAATCTGCCCACGCGCGGTGTTACCGGCCACAACTGGGACGGCGGTGAATTCAACTGGCGTCATGCGCCCGATCAATACGGCGCCATTCATTTCCACCAGGATGATCTGTACGACGCCGCCTGGGAAAGCGATTTCAGCTACACCATCCCCCATGACCTGCCCAGCGGTGTCTATGCCGCCCGTCTGCGCCATGGCGCCGATATTGACCGCATCCCGTTCTTTGTCCTTCCGCCCAAGGGGACAGTGACGGCGGATGTGGCGTTTCTGGTGCCGACGGCATCCTACATGGCCTATGCCAACACCCGCCAGCGCCTGCAGCCAAACCTGATCTTTGGCGAGGGCCGGCCGGAATGGGTCAATGATGCCTATTTGGCCGGCCACCAGGAAGTCAGCGGCTCGCTATACGACCTGCATGACGACCGCAGCGGCATCCACTATTCCTCCCGCCTGCGTCCGGTAATGAATATGAAGCCCGGCGACAACCGGCCCTGGGGCTTCCCGGCGGACATGAACATTGTTGCCTGGCTGACGGAAATCGGCCAGCGGTTCGATATCATCACCGACGAGGACCTACACCGGGAGGGTGCCGATCTGCTGCGGCCCTACCGCTGTATTCTGACCGGCAGCCACCCCGAATATCATTCCACCGCCATGCTGGACGGCATTGAAGGCTATTTGAGTGAGGGCGGACGTCTGATGTATCTGGGCGGAAATGGATTTTATTGGCGCATCGCCTTCCGGGATGACAAACCCGGCGTCATCGAAGTCCGCCGGGCCGAGGATGGCACGAGGGCCTGGATGTCGCCGTCGGGGGAGGCCCATCAATCCTTCAACGGTGAATATGGCGGCCTGTGGCGGCGCAATGGCCGCCCAACCAACCGCCTTGTGGGCATCGGCTTCGCCGCCCAGGGGTTCGAGCGCAGCAGTTATTATGAGCGCCAGGCGGGCGCCGATGACCCCCGCGCGGCCTTTGCCCTTGCAGGGGTCGCCCATGGCCCCATTGGCGATTTCGGCTCTATCGGCGGCGGCGCGGCGGGGGAGGAGATCGACCGCTGGGATCCCCGCGACGGCACCCCCATCCACGCCCTGGTGCTGGCCAGGGCCGATAAATTCGGCGACGACATGCTGCGCACCAAGGAGGATTTCCTCTCCACCATGCCGCAGTTCGATGACCCCAACGTGCGCGCCGACATGGTGTTTTTCGAATGCCCCCGGGGCGGCGCCGTCTTTACCACCGGCTCCATCGCCTGGATCGGCAGCTTGGCCCACAACGCCTATGACAACAACGTTGCGCAAATTACCGCCAACGTACTGCGCCGCTTCCTCGATCCGACGCCCTTTCCCCCGCCGCCTTAAATCCCCTATCGCCGGGTTGAAATAATGTACCTATTCTGGTACATTTAGACGTGATCGATAAGTCGAAAAAAATACTGGCGAACTTCTACAATCTCGACAGCGGCAGAGAGCCGGTCCGGGAATGGCTGTTGGGCCTGGATCGGGCCGACCGAAGAACCATCGGCAAGGATATTCAAAAGGTTGAGTTCGGCTGGCCGATTGGCATGCCCTAGAGCCGCAAACTGGAGACAAGGCTTTATGAAGTCAGAAGCAATATTTCGAATGGCCGCATTGCCCGAGTCTTGTTCTGCATACAGAGAAACAGAATGATCCTGTTGCACGGCTTTATCAAAAAGACCCAAACGACGCCGGATCGGGACAAAGACATTGCACGAAATAGAATGAAAGGCGTGGGCTAGCATGGTTGGCAAAAAAAACATCGGTTCATCATTCGACGATTTCCTCGCCGAGGACGGATTGTTGGAAGGGGCGGAAGAACAGGCCATTAAGGAGATCTTGGCGGATCAAGTCCAAGCGGCCATGCAATCCGAAGGTTTGAACAAGGCAGCCATGGCGCGGCGCATGAAGACCAGCCGGCAGGCCTTGGATCGCTTGCTGGATCCGACAAACACCAGTGTAACGCTTCACACCATGCAACGCGCGGCAGCCGCCGTTGGCCGCAAGCTGACGCTCGAACTCCGTTGAGGTAATCTTGATGAAAGCAAACCTTTAAAATTTCAATTTGCAAACGACACCGCCGCCACTCTGGCTTGCCAGAACGCGGTGCCTTGGCTTACCCTTGCGCCTGAAGGGAGAGAGATCATGCGTATTGTGAATCCATCGTTTGGCCGGGAGGCGCCCAGTACCGAAAGGGCCGGCGCGAATTCGGTCAATTGGAGCGAGGACCCCATCATCCTGTTCGCCAATGCCAAGCCCAACGCCAAGGAGCTGTTGGAAGGTATCCGGGACAAGATGTCCGCCTACCGCGCCACGGACAATATCGACTACATGACCAAGGACAGCCCGGCGCAGCCGGCCACGGACGCCATGTATGACGAAATGGCCGGCAATTACCGGGCGGCGTTGTTGGCTATAGCGGATTGAGGGGCATGTTCGTCGTGGAGTTTCCATGACAGCATCGAACTTGAAAAACGTGGCGTACAAAACTTTATCCTGACTACCGACACCTTCCTGCCTCTCGTCGAGGCCCAGGCCAAGGCCCGCAAGATGGACCCCCACGTGATCGTGGTGAAGCATCCCATCGGCGGCCTGAATGCCGAGGAGTTGGTGGAACGTATTGAAACGGCCGCCGCCGGCCTGCGGGCGGCGATCGCCAACTGATTTGGAAGGACGCATCCTGGCTTGCCCGCCCCTCTAAACGGGGCGGATGGGCTTGGCCGTGACATGACCATCGTGAGCAATAGTCAATTAGATCCGGCACCGGATACCGAGACCATAGACCTGGGCGACATGGACCAGATCGAATGGAGCGAATATGCCTTTGCCCAGGGGTGGAGCGATGGTTTCCCCGTGGTCATGCCCACGGAGGACGTGGTGGAACGGTTCATCGATACGGTCAGGGGCGACAACGAGCCGCTGCCCGCGATGTCGCCCCGCCGGGTGATCCCGACCCTGGAGGCCATGGCCGCCAATGCGGTCATGGCGGGCTGCCGGGCTGAGTATTTCCCGGCTGTTCTGGCCGCCACGCGGGCTGTACTGACGCCGGACTATAATCTGCACGGCAGCCTGGCCACGACCCATTCCTGTGCGCCCATGTTGCTGTTCAATGGTCCGGTCCGCAACGAGCTCGGGATCAATTGTTCTTCCAATTGCTTCGGCCAGGGGCGTCAGTCCAATGCCACCATTGGCCGGGCCCTGCAATTGATCCTGTTGAACGTGGGCGGGGCCATGCCCGGCGTCATGGACCGCTCGACCCAAGGGTCCCCCGCCAAATACGCCTTTTGTTTCGGCGAGAACGAGGAGGAGAGCCCGTGGGAGCCGTTCCATGTGCGCCGGGGTTTTTCACCCGGTGACAGCGTGGTCACCGCCATTCCCAGCGAGGCGCCCCATAATATCAACGATCATGCCTCAACCTCCGGGGTGGGTATTCTGACCACCATCGCCGGCACCATATCCCAGCCCGGCGCCAATTCGATCTATTGCAACGCGCCGATCTTCCTCGTGCTGGGGCCGGAACATGCCCAGACCCTGCACCGGGACGGCTGGACCATCGAGAGCATGCAGGAGGATATCTTTCACCGCTCCCGCATTCCCCTGGACCGGGTTTCGCGGGAAAACCAGGAAAGCTATGCCGATATGGACCGGCCCCTGATCGATGGCCATTACCATCTGACCCCGGGCCCCGAAGATATCCATATCCTGGTGGCCGGCGGGCCGGGCAAGCATTCCGCCTATATTCCGCCCTTCGGCTTCACCGCCGCCTGTTCCGTGCGCGTGGCGCATATTTAGATCCCATGGACGGTTTGGGCGAATGGCCGCTGTTCGAGGAGGCGACGGGTTGGCAGGACGCCGCCGCCGTTCTGGAAGAGTTCGACCTGTGCGACGGCCTGCCCATGGTGCCGCCGACCGATAAGCGTATGACGGCGATGCTGGCGGGCGCCGATCCGGCGCGCTCGTTCGGGCCTATGCCGCCGCTGTTTGGCGAACTGACAACGGCCGCCCTGGCCTATCAATGCATCCTGGCCGGCTGCCCGGTAGGCGCGCTGGCGGTTGTGTTAAGCGCCGCCGAGGCTTGTCTGGAGCCAGGTTTCAATTTGTTGGGCATTTTGACCACCACCGGCACCCCGGCGGTGGTCACTGTAGTACATGGCCCCGCTGTCCAGGCCATGGGCATGAATGCCTCCACCAATTGCCTGGGTCCCGGCAACCGGGCCAATGCCACATTGGGCCGGGCCATGGCCCTGGTCATGACCAACATCGCCGGCGCCCGGGCCGGCGTGGGCGATATGGCGACCATGGGACAGCCGGGCAAATACGGCTTTTGCCTGCCCGAGGGCGATGACGATACCCTGCCGACCCTGGCCCATCGCCGTGGATTTGAGGGCGATGCGGTCACCGTCCTGGGCGTCTCGGGCACTGCGGAGGTGTTGCCGGGCGAAAACGGCGACGCTCCGGAAGATATCCTGACCCCCATGGCGGACGCCATGGCGTCGGCCCGCGCCGTGTCCTCGGCCGGGCGGGAGCGGGCCTTGGGCGAGCAGATGTTTCTGCTGCCGCCTGAATTGGCGCGGCAAATCGCCAAACGCGGCTGGGACCTGGCCCGCATCCAGGAATTCGTCTTTGCCTCCGCCACAATTGCCCGTGCGCCGGGGGATATTCACCCCATCGTCACCGGCGGGCCGGGCGTGAAGATGACCTACTTGCCCCTGTGGGCCGGCGGTACCTTGTCGGTGACCAGACCCATCCGAAATTTAGGAAGTTAGTTCCCATGCCAGTAACCCATTTCGAAATTCTCAGCCGCGAACCTTACGAAGATGGCCGCTCTTTCGGCGATACGGGGTCCTACGAGCGGATAGAGGCCATTGCCCACTACGCCGTCGATCCCGACCATGCGGCCAATCATGGCGTTACTGATCTGGATGTGGCGGCGCGCGGCGACGACGGCCTGGTGCATTTCAGCGGCGATGTCACCCTTCTGCGGCCTCTCTCGGGCGGCAGCCGCACCTTGTTGATGCAGGTTCCAAACCGGGGCAAGCGTAACATCACCCGTTTCAATATGACCGCCATGGGCACCACCGATACGGTGGAGATTGCGCCCGGCGATGGCTTCCTGTTCAACAATGGATTGACCGTGGCCTGGGCCGGCTGGCAGTGGGACGTGCCCCGCACGCCGGAGCATGTGCGCATCGGTCTCGCCCCGCCCCAGGTGCCGCTCGCCGCCCGCACAACCCATGGCCAGATGCAGCTTCGCCTGCAAATCAATGGCGATGCCGACAGCATCTCCCTGACCGACCATCATGTGGGCGAACTTGGCATGCATGAACCGGTGGCCGTGGCCGACAAATCCGAACCAGGCGCCAAATTGCTGGTGCGCGATGGCGCCTATGGCACACCGACCGAGATACCGCGAAGTCAATGGTCCTTCGGCGCCCACGATGATGTTCATCTGGAGGGCGGTTTCAAGGCCGGCATGATTTACGATGTGCTGTACACGCCGTTGGACTGTCCCGTGGTCGGTGCCGGCATGCTGGCGACACGGGATCTGGCCGCGTTCCTCCGTCATGACACGGACGCGCCGACGGCGGGCGCCATCGACCATGTGGTGTGTGAGGGGCAATCCCAATGCGGCCGCTTCCTGCGCACCCTGCTGCATTTTGGCTTGAACCTGGACGAGGCGGGCCGTCCGGCCTTCGATGGCATTCTGGCCCACATTGCCGGCGGCCGGCGCGGCGAATTCAATAACCGTTATGCCCAGCCCTCGGTCCAGCCCACGCCGTCCTTTGGGCATCTGTTTCCCTTCGCCGATTTGCTGCAGACCGACCCCGGCACCAACCGGACCGCGGGACTTCTGGACCGGCAAGGGGCCAAGGGCGGGATGCCCAAGATCATCTATACGGACACCTCGTCCGAATATTGGCGCGGCGATGCGGGATTGAGCCACGTCG
Organism: Alphaproteobacteria bacterium; assembly: GCA_029937535.1. Classification (GTDB taxonomy): domain Bacteria; phylum Pseudomonadota; class Alphaproteobacteria. Next base: position 5,626 of record JAPYPT010000021.1, on the reverse strand, counting down.
ATCTGGCCACGGGCGGCGATGCGGTGTTGCCCGACGGTGTGCGCCGCTATCTCTTTGCCTCCACCCAGCATGGCGCGGGCGTCGCCAAATGGCAGAGCCGCACGTTGTTCGGCAGCCATGGCCAGAATAATATGAATATCATCGACTACCGGCCCCTCTATCGCGCGGCTCTGGTCAATCTTCTGAATTGGGTGCGCGACGGCATCAATCCGCCTGACAGCCGTTATCCAAAGGCCGATCAGCGCGCAAGGCGGGCGGCAGTGATGTCGTCCCTGTCCAACATCCCCGGACTGGCGCTGCCTGATCCCGGGCTGATGACCGCTGTCTACCCGATGGATCTGGGGCCGGAGGCGGACAACGGCATCGGCGCCATGCCGCCCGTGCTGGCGGCGGAGCCCTATCCCGATTGGGTTTCGGAGGTGGATGAAAACGGCAATGAGGCGGGCGGTATCCCCATGCCGGATATCACGGTCCCCGTGGCCACCCACACGGGCTTCAACCCCCGCCATGGCGACACCGGCGGGACGGGGCAGTTGCTGGAATATGTCGGCTCCTCAATTCCCCTGGCCAAGGACAAGTCGGCGCGAGAGGAAAAGGGGGATCCCCGGCTATCCCTGGGCGAACGTTATGATAACCGTGACGATTATCTGAACCGGGTCCGCGGGGCGGCGGAGGCTCTGGTGGAACAGCGGCATATTCTGGCCCACGACGTGGACCTATGTATCGAAATCGCCGCCGCCCGTTACGATGCCTGCATGGCGTACTAGATCCAAAGGAGAGACGAGCAATGGCGGACGATCCCACAAATCCCGACGGCCGTATCAACACGGAACGGCGCGGCCATCTGTTGCTGATTGGCATCGACCGGCCGCACAAGTTCAACGGCTTCACGCCGAAGATGGGCCAGGAACTGGGCGATGCCTACACCCTGTTGGAGCGGGATGACGAACTGCGCTGCGGCGTCTTGCACGCGGTTGGTCCGCACACCACCGCCGGTTTGGATATGCCAGCCATGGCACCCCATCGCGCCAAGGGCGGGCCGATCTATGGCGAGGGCAATATCGATTGCTTTGGCCTGCAGGGTCCGCACCGCACCAAGCCCATGGTGGCGGCGGTGCAGGGCATCACCTACACCATCGGGATTGAGCTGATGCTGGCCTGCGAGATCGTCATCGCGGCGGATGATTGCCGTTTCTCGCAATTGGAGGTGCAGCGCAATCTGGTCGCCACGGGCGGGGCCACCATCCGCATGGTGCAGCGCGCGGGCTGGGGCAACGCCATGCGCTATCTTTTGACGGATGACGAATTTGACGCCGAAACCGCCCTGCGCTTCAACTACATCCAGGAAGTGGTGCCCGTGGGCCAGCAACTGGACCGGGCCATTGAGTTGGCGGAAAAGATCTGCGCCCAGGCCCCCCTGGCGGTGCGCGGCACCATCGCCAATTCCCGAAAGTATCTCGAACAGGGTTTCGACGCCGCCGTCGCCGAATTTGCCACCATTAATGTGGAACTGGGCAAAACCAACGACGCCAAGGAGGGCCTGGCCGCCTTCGTCGAAAAACGCCCGGCCAAGTTTACCGGTACCTGATGCCGGATCACGTTGTAGCTTCAGGCAAAAGGTAGCGTACATATGAACAACGGGGCGCGGCTGGCAATCGATATTGGTGGGACCTTCACCGACGTTGTTTTGGAGCATGGCGGCGGTCAGGACAGCCTGAAGCTATTGACGACGCCGGATGCGCCCGAACGGGCGGTTTTGGAAGGTGTTGGCGATATCCTGCGGCGGAGCGGCGTCAACGCCTCGGACGTGACCTTGATCATTCATGGCACCACGCTGGCCACCAACGCCTTGATCGAGCGCAAGGGCGCGCGCACGGCGCTGGTGACCACGGATGGTTTTCGCGACTCCCTTGAAATCGCCTACGAGCACCGGTTCGAGCAGTATGATTTGTACATGGAGCGGCCGCCGCCGCTGATCGAACGGGATTGGCGGTTCACGGTGCCGGAAAGGATCGCGGCGGACGGCTCGGTATTGTTGGCGCTCGACGAAGAGGCATTGCGCGCCCTGGCCGCTGATTTGGGCAAAACCGGGGTTGAGGCGGTCGCCATCTGTTTCCTGCACAGCTACGTCAATCCGGATCACGAACGCCGCGCGGGCGAGATCCTAGCCGCCGCGCTTCCCGGTGTTGGCATCACCCTGTCGGCTGAAGTCTGCCCGGAGATCCGCGAATACGACCGCGCCTCGACGGCCTGTGCGAATGCCTATGTGCAGCCGATGATCGCGGGCTACTTGAACCGGCTGCAGGACGGTCTGCGGAGCCAGGGCCTGTCCTGCCCCTTGCTTTTGATGATGTCGAGCGGCGGCGTGACCACGGTGGAGACGGCCGTGCGGTTGCCAATCCGTCTTGTCGAATCCGGCCCGGCCGGCGGCGCGATCCTGGCGCGGGATATCGCCAAGGAGAATGATCAGGATAAAATCCTGTCCTTTGACATGGGCGGCACCACGGCCAAGATTACCTTGATCGATGATTTTCAACCCCATATCGCCCGTTCATTCGAGGTCGCGCGCACGCACCGGTTTTTAAAGGGCAGCGGGCTGCCATTGCGCATACCGGTCATTGATATGGTCGAAATCGGTGCCGGCGGCGGCTCTATTGCCGATCTGGACGCCATGCAGCGCATCCGGGTCGGACCGGAAAGTGCCGGCTCCGTGCCGGGCCCCGCCTGTTATGGCAATGGCGGCGTGGCCCCCACTGTGACCGACGCCGATACGGTGCTGGGGCGGATCGATCCGGCACGCTTCGCGGGAGGCCAGGTGACATTGACGCCGGAACGCGCGGTCGATGCGATCAACCGTGACATAGGCGAGGCCTTGAATATCGACACCAATATCGCCGCCGCCGGTGTTTCCGAAATTGTCGATGAGCATATGGCCAATGCGGCACGGGTCCACGCCATCGAGAACGGCAAGGATATGGTTGGGCGCTCCCTCGTGGCTTTTGGCGGCGCGGCGCCGTTGCATGCAACCCGGTTGGCGGACAAGCTTGGGATCGACAGGGTGATTGTGCCACAAGGTGCCGGTGTCGGCTCCGCCATCGGGTTCCTCCGCGCGCAGATTTCCTACGAAGTTGTGCGGACACGGTATATGGATCTGCGCGAATTCGACCCCATCGCGGTCAATGGGATCTACCAAGATATGCGGGCCGAGGCGGAATCCGTGGTGCGGCTCGGCGCGCCGGATGAAGCCTTGGTGGAAACCCGTTCGGCCTTCATGCGCTATCGGGGGCAGGGCCATGAGATCATGGTCCCGGTGCCGGTACGGGTGTTTGGGACCGATGACGGCGCGGCGCTGGCCGGCTGGTTCGAAGCGGCCTACAGCGCGCTGTTCAGCCGCACCATCCCAAACCTTGCCGTCGAGGCACTGACCTGGACACTATCCCTGGCGACGGACCGGCCCGGCGTCGAAATGGCGCCATCGATACGGGAGCAATATCACCCGGACCCGCTCGGCCAACGCAAGATGTTCGATCCCGCCAGCGGCGCCTGGATCGAGGCGGCCGTGCATGCCCGCGCCGACTTGCGGCCCGGCGCGGTCATTCAGGGGCCGGCGGTCATCGTCGAGGATGAAACGACAACATTGGTGACGGACGGTTTCGGCGCGACGGTCAACGCGCTGGGCCAGATTGTCCTGACCAGAATGGGAGCGGCTGGATGAGTGGCGCGGATATGGATCGGATCAGGTATCAGGTCATGTGGGACCGGTTGCTCTCGGTGGTCGAGGAACAGGCCCAGACCCTCATGCGCACGGCGTTCAGTACCTCGAGCCGGGAAGCGGGCGACATTTCCGCCGGTGTCTTCGATCTCCACGGCCAGATGCTGGCCCAGGCGGTCACCGGCACGCCGGGGCATATCAATTCCATGGCCCGGGCCGTGGTCCATTTCCTCGACGTCTTTCCCATCCATGTGATGAAGGACGGCGATATCTACATCACCAACGATCCCTGGAAGGGCACCGGGCATCTGCATGATTTCACGGTTGTCACGCCGACTTACCGCAATGGCGCCATGGTGGCCCTGTTCGCCTGTACCAGCCATGTGGTCGATATTGGCGGCGTCGGCATGTCGCCGGATGGACGGCAGATCTATCATGAAGGGCTGAACGTACCCATCATGCCGCTCGCCATCGAGGGCGAGATGAACCAGTGGCTGTTGAACCTGGTCCGCGCCAATGTGCGTGAGCCGGTGCAGGTCGAGGGCGATATCTATGCCCTGGCCGCCTGCAACGACACCGGCGCGCGGCGGTTGTTCGCGATGATGGATGAATACGGGCTGGACGATCTTGACGCCCTGGGCCGCCATATCATTGAGCAAAGCCGCACCGCCATTACCGCCCGGATCAATGCCCTGCCCCAGGGCAGTTGGAAGCACGCCATGCGCATCGATGGCTTCGAGGCGCCGATCGATCTGGTGGCGGAATTGACCATATCGAATGGCATCATTCACGTGGATTACACCGGTTCCTCCGGCACCTCGGACTTCGGCATCAACTGCCCCATGTGCTACACCGAGGCCTATACGGCGTTCGGCGCGAAATGCGTCGTGGCGCCTGAAATTCCCAACAATGCGGGAACCCTGGACGCCATTACCGTGTCCGCCCCCGACAATACCATCGTCAACGCTCCCCACCCCTGCGCCGTGGTCGCGCGCTCGACCATCGGCCATATGCTGCCCGATGTGATTTTCGGCTGCCTGCATCAGGCCCTGCCCGACCGGGTCCCGGCGGAGGGCACCTCGAACCTATGGAACGTCAAGCTTGGCGCCGGGCACGGCATCACCAAACGCACCGAGCATGAGACCACGGCCTTTATGCTGATGAGCTTTCACAGCGGCGGCGCCGGCGCCCGGCCCAGGCTGGACGGCCTCTCGGCCACGCCCTATCCCAGCGGCGTGCGCAATGTGCCGGTCGAGATTACCGAGGCGATCACGCCCATCGTCGTCTGGCGCAAGGAATTGCGTACGGATTCAGGCGGTGCCGGCGCCCAGCGCGGCGGCTTGGGGCAAACCATGGAGATCACCAGCCGGGAGGACGCCCCGTTCGGCATTTTCGCAAGTTTCGAACGGGTGCTGTTTCCGGCCCGCGGACGCGACGGCGCCGGTGCGGGGGCGACGGGACGGATCCGGCTGGCCTCCGGCAAGGACCTAAACAATAAAGGCTTCCAAACCATCCCCGCGCAAGAGCGCCTGATCATCGAAATGCCCGGCGGCGGCGGTTTCGGCGACCCAAAGGCCCGCGACCCAGAGGCCGTCGCCGAAGACGTGCGCCTTGGCCTCGTCAGCCCGGAAGCGGCCGCGCGGGATTATGGCGTGGTGGAGGAAGATGGCGAAGTCGATTAGCCGCCACACGCGCGTTCACGCCGAAAAGCCGACTTCCAGCAGCGGTTCGTCGTCGATCACCCGTTGATAAGACATGCGGGAGAGGTCGATGGTCTGATAGCCGCCATCAATTAACAATTCGGTCATGGCGCGGCCGATTGCCGGGCCTTTTTGCAGGCCCGCGCCGGTGAAACCGGTGGCGACATAGAAATTGTCCAGGCCGCCGAGCCATTTGCCGATGATTGTGTTGCCG